>JBEVKF010000042.1:0-28245 GCA_040509755.1 Thermoleophilaceae bacterium
GCCGACAGCCCCACCCCGATTGCCACAAGCAGGATCATTCCGGCCAGCAGCCGTGCCTTGATGCTCAACGCGAGTCCTCTCCCTTGGTTCCCTCTCCGAACCGACTATTTCAGGGCTTTACATCAAATGCCAGTTAAAGAAGCGCTCGAGGCGGCGGTAGAAGTCCAGCTGCGGCCCCGCGCGTAGCAACCCGTGAGCCTCGGTCGGGTAGGTCACGTACTCGAATGTCTTGTCCAGCCGGCGCAGCTCGGTGACCAGCTGCTCGGACTGCTTGGGGCTGACGCGCGCGTCTCGCTCGCCGTGCGCGATCAGCAGAGGGACGTCCACGTTGGCCAGCCGGTGGAAGGCCGATCCGGAGCGGTAGGCCTCGCGCGCGGCCGACGGCGGGCCCATCATCCGCTCTAGGTCCTGAACCCCCAGGCGGTCGCCCTGAGACCACGAGGTGACGATGTCGCAGTCGCCGTATTTGGCGACCGCGCAACGGAAGCCGTGCTCGGGGTCGTCGGTCACCGACAGCAGCGCCATGTAGGAGCCGTAGCTTGCGCCGAAGATCCCGAGGCGCCCGCCGTCGACCCAGTCGAGCGTGCGCAGGAAGTCGGCCGCGGCCAGGCAGTCCTTCGTGTCCCCCACGCCCCAGTCGCCGTGATTGGCGCGCTCGAAGTCGCGCCCGTAGCCGGTCGAGCCGCGGAAGTTGACGGCAAGCCAGGCGTAGCCCCTGTCGACGAAGTACTGCGCGTGGCCGTCCCAGTCGTCGCGGTAGGCGTCGGTCGGGCCGCCGTGCGGGTAGACCACCGCGGGCACGCGCCGGTCGGGCGAGGCGTCCCGTGGGCGCATCAAAAAACCGGGGATCTCGAGCCCGTCGAACGACTCGAACCTCACGTCCTCGAGCGCCGCGTGCGGCGCCGCGCTCACCGGCTTGGGAGCCGGTTCTCGCAAGGCGCGAGCCTCGGCGCCGGGCGAGAGCAGCGAAAGCCGCGGCGGCGTTGCGTGATCCTCGTAAGCGGCCACCACCTCACCACCCGCCCCGAGCCAGTGCGGGTTGCTCCACGTCCCGCCTTCGGCGATCACGTCGGTAGTGCCGCTCTCGGCGTCCACCGAGACGAGGTCGAAGCGATTGGACCGCCCGCGGACCGCCACCAGACGCGAGCCGTCCGGGTGCCAGTCGGCCTCGGAATGGTCGGCGGCCGCGGCGGTCAGCTGGCGGTCGCCGGCGCCGTCGCGGCCGACGACGTGCAGCTCGTTGAAGCCGCTGCGCTCCGATGTGTAGGCGATCGCGGAGCCGTCCGGCGACCAAGCCGGGGAGTGATCGTGCATGCGGGGCGTGCCGGTCAGCGCGCGCACCGCACCGGTCTCCAGGTCGGCCACACGGATCTCGCTGCGGTTGAGGTCGGCGCGCGGCGTGAAGGTGTAGGCCACCTCGCTTCGATCCGGCGAGACCGCGGGCTCGCCCTCGTCGCCGCGATCGTCGAGGTCGCCGTGCTCGGTGGCCAGGCGCCTGGGCCAGGCGTCGGCGCTGTCGGCCACGGCAAGCCTCGTCGTGTCGTCGCGCTCGACGGAAATCACCAGGCGGGCGTCGTCCACCCAGACCGGACTGCCGCCCTTGACCAGCTTCCGCGCGGGCCCGCCGGAGGTCGGCGCGAGCCACACGTGGCCGGCGTCGACGTAGGCGACGGTGGACACGTCGGGCGACAGGCGCGGCTCGGTGTCATCCCAGTACGGGGCGGGGTCGCGGCCGGTGGTCAGCCGCTGCGGCGTCCCGCCGTCGGTGTCGAGCAGCCAGACGTCGGATGTCTCGGCGTCCTCGATAAAAGCGAAGTGGCGCCGGTCGGCGCCGATCGTCAGGGAACGTGGGCGCGGCGTGGCGGCCACCGCCTCGAGGCGCCAGTGCGGCGGCGGCTTTAGGTCCTTGCGCTGCTGGGCGCGCACGCCGTGGTGCTCGTCGCGGCCCACCCAGATCGATGTGTCCTCAGGCATGCGCCCCCTCCTCGATGCCGGCGAGCGCCTCGTGGACGAGATCGCCGATTGTCGTCAGGTCATAGCCGCCCTCCTGGACGACGACGGTTGGGAGGCCGAGCGCGCCCAGTGCGCGGCCCGCGGCGCGGAAGCCCGCGGGCGTCACGTCAAGCGGGCTCTCGGGGTCACCGGCCGCGGCGTCTACTCCGAGCGCCACGACGAGCGCTTGCGCTCCGCCCGCTCGGGCCCACGCCGCGAGGCCGCCGACCGCCTCCACCCATGCCTCGTCACCGCTGCCGGGCGCCAGCGCGACGTTGCGGTTTGCGCCTGCGCCGGCGCCGCGGCCGTCCTCGCCCTCGAAGCCGAGGAAGTGCGGAAACCAGCCGGCGCCCGGGTCGACGTGCACCGAGCCGACCAGCACCTCGGAGTCCTCGTAGAAGATCGCCTGCGTGCCGTTGCCGTGATGGGCGTCGACGTCCACCACGGCGACCGGCACGCCGAGCGCCTGGCGCAGCCGCGCGGCGGCCGCCGCGGAGTTGTTGAGGTAGCAGGAGCCCCCGAAGCAGTTGCGCGTGACGTGATGGCCGGGCGGGCGACAGCACGCGTAGGCGGCGGGCGCGCCGGCCAGCACGAGGTCGGCCGCCGTCACGGCCACGTCCACCGCAGCGCGCGCGGCCTCCCAGGTGCCCGGCCCGATGAGCGTCATGGTGTCGTAGGCGAACTGCCCGGCGCGGGCGGTCACCGCCGTGGCGGTGGCGGGGGCCTGGTCCTCGGCAAACAGCCCGGGGTGTGCGAACAGGTAGGGCACCACCCGGTCCTGCCCCGGATCCACCGGCAGGCCCGCCGCGTCCCAGTCCTCCCAGGCCCGGGCCAGGTAGGCGACCAGATCGGGATCGTGGATCCCGAGGGCACCGTCGTCGGGCTGTGTCTGGGCCTCGACGAAACCCGCGCCCGCGGCGGCGAGCGCCTCCCGGATCCGCTCGGCGCGCTCCGGCAGCTCGCTGGCGGGCGTGCGCACGCCGACCCAGATCTCGCCGCCCGGGTCGTGCAGTCGGTGGTGGTCGCTCCAGACCACGGGCATCGCGAGGGCCACGGCCGCGAGCCTATCCGCCGGTACAGTCGCGCCCCATGGAAGCCGTCCGGACGCTGCGTGACCACGGCCTGCGCATCGGCGAGCTCGAGCCGGGCGGCGCGGACTCGATCGCCGACGTGGCCGGCGTGCGGGTCGGGCATGTGACGGTCCATCGCGACGAGCCCGATCCCCCGGCCGGGCGAGGGATCGCGCGAAGCGGCGTGACGGCGATCGTGCCGGGTGGGCCCGAAACGCTGTCCGCGCAACCGGCCAGCGCAGGTGTTGCCGTGCTCAACGGCGCCGGCGAGATGACCGGCGCACTGGAGATCTCCGAGTGGGGGCTGCTCCAGACGCCGGTCTACCTCACCGCGACGATGTCGGTCGGCCGGGTGCTCGACGGCGCCGTGGCGGTGGCCGTCGCGGCCGACCCGACGGTCGGCGTCGAGGACGTGGTGATACCGGTCGTGGCCGAGTGCGACGACAGCTGGCTCAACGACGCCCGCGTCGTGCAGGTGGAGGCCGCCGATGCCGCCCGAGCGGTCGAGAACGCGGCCCGCGGCGGGCCTGTGGCCCAGGGAGCGGTGGGCGCCGGCACGGGCATGATGTGCTTCGAGTGGAAGGGCGGCATCGGGACGGCCAGCCGCATGACCGAAGCGAATGGGTCGATGGTTGGCGTGCTCGTCCTGGCCAACTTCGGCGTCCGGTCCGATCTGCGCGTGGACGGCGTGCCGGTCGGGCGCCTGCTCGGCGGGGGCGAGGCAGAGGCGCCCACACGCCCGGCGGGAAGCTGCATCGCGATCGTCGCCACCGACGCTCCGCTCTCAGCGCAGCAGCTCACACGGGTTGCCCGCCGAGCCGGCCTCGGGCTGGCCCGCACGGGCTCCGTCGCCCACCACGGAAGCGGCGAGATCTTCCTCGCCTTCTCGACGGTGCGGCCGGCGACGGCTCCCCCCGAGGTCCCCGACGAGGATCTCGACCCGTTCTTCCTGGCGACCGTCGATGCCACTGAGGAGGCCGTGCTGAACGCGCTCTGGAACGCGGAGCGCACCGAGGGCCGCGAGGGCAGGGTCGTGGAGGCGCTGCCGCACGACGACGTGCTCGCGCTGCTCGAGTCCCACGGCCGGCTTGGCTAGGCAATAAAGGGGTGGCCCGAACCGCGCCTTGAAAAACTCGTTCATTGTCGAGTTAGCGGCCCCAGCAACCGCTAACTCGACAAACGACGCCTAAGCCGACCGCCCCGGAGTGTGGCGGCGACCCGTCCCACTCTCATAGCCCGTAGTTGGCCCGAGCCCAGAGACGCGTCATCCGGAGGTGCACGGATTGAAAAATCACTCGTCTAGGAGCCGGCGAGCGCCAGCTCGACAGCGCTCTCGGCGTGCAGGCGAGTCGTGTCGAAGAGGGCGACCGGCGAGTCCTGCGGTCCGATCAGCAGGTCGAGCTCGGTGCAGCCGAGCAGGATGCCCTGCGCGCCGCGCTCGGCGAGGTCGCCCATGATCCGCCTGTGCTCACCGCGCGACGCATCGCTCACCACGCCGACGCAGAGCTCGCGGTAGATCACGTCGTGCACGAGCCGGCGGTCGCCGGCGTCCGGGATCAGCACGTCCAGCCCGTGGCGCTCGCGCAGGCGCCCGACATAGAAGTCCTGCTCCATCGTGTAGGCAGTCGCGAGCAGGCCGACCGTCGACAGTCCGGCGCCCCTAACGGCCTCGGCGGTCGTGTCGGCGATGTGCACGAACGGTATGTCGATGGCCGCGACAATCCGGTCGGCGAGCTTGTGCATGGTGTTCGTGCAGAGCACGATCAGCTCGGCGCCCGCGCCCGCCAGCGCGCGCGCCTCGGAGGCCAGCAGGTCGCCCGCCTCGTCCCAGCGGTCGGTCCGCTGGAGCTCCTCCACCGGCGCGAAGTCGACCGACCGCAGCAGGCAGTCGGCCGAATGCAATCCACCGAGCCGCTCGCGCGTGATCTCGTTGATCATGCGGTAGTACTCGGCGGAGGATTCCCAGCTCATGCCGCCGAGCAGGCCGATGCGTTTCATGCCTGGCTAGGGGGACTCCAGCAGATCGTGCTCGAGCGCCCAGCGCACCAGCTCGGCCCGCGAGCCGAGTTCGAGCCGGTGCTGGATCCGCGAACGATGGGTCTCGACGGTGCGAACGCTCAGCACAAGCCGCTCGGCGATCTCGTCGTTTGTGTGCCCGAGGGCGACCAGGCGGATTACCTCGCGCTCGCGGGCCGTCAGTCCGTCGTCCTCGCGACGGCGCTCGGAGTCGCGCGCTGCGATGCGCACCGCACGAACGAGACGGGGACCGGGGGCGCCGATCGGAGGCAGCACGATCGCCGTGTCCGGTGAGGCCTGCCGAAGGGCGGGCAGCGAGCACAGCCCGCCGTGGTGAGCGAGCTCGTAGTCGAGCACGAGCACGCTGGGACGCAGAGCCCGCATCGCGTGTTCGGCCTCGCTCAGCGAGCGGACCCGGCCCACGACCTTGAGGTCGCCGTTTGCGGCGCGCAACTCCTGCTCCGCTGCCTCGCCACCGGCGATCAGGACTCTCGCCGCCACCCGCGCAGCATAGTGCGGATAACTACGTAATTGCCCATGTTGGTGCCCGATCGGCGTCGGGCCAGCCGATAATGCTCTCGCTCGAGCACCCAAAGGGGAGTGGTTTGGCCGAACAACGCCGGGGTCTGCTCATCTCCAAGGCCTGGGTCCAGATGGTGATCCTGGTGGTGCTGTTCGGGTTCTTCGTCCTCGGGCTGCTGGCCTACCGCACCTACCAGGCCAAGCCGCCGATCCCCGAGCGCGTGGTGGATCCCGGGGGCGAGCTGCTCTACAGCGAGCGGGACGTCGAGCGCGGACAGGAGGTCTTCCTCAACAACGGGCTCATGGAGTACGGCTCGGTGTTCGGCCACGGCGCGTACCTCGGCCCCGACTACACCGCCGACTACCTGCGCAGGGCTGCCAACCAAGTGACCCGCAGCTACGGTGGAGAGCGCTCCGACCGTGCGGCTCAGCGCACGATCGAGGACTTCCGCACCAACCGCTACGACGAGCGGACCGGCGTTCTTGAGCTCACCGAGCCCCAGGCAGAGGCCCACCGCCGGCTCGTGGCGCACTACTCGCGCTTCTTCTCGGAACCCACGACCAAGAACGGACTGCGCCCCGACGCGATCACAGACCGCGCGGACCTGGCGGCGCTGACGGCGTTCTTTGGGTGGACGGCCTGGGCGGGCGCGGCCGAGCGGCCCGGGCACAACTACTCGTACACCAACAACTGGCCGCCCGAGCCGCGCGTGGACAACAAGCCCACCGCCGGTGTGGTCGTCTGGTCGGTGCTCTCGCTGATCGCGTTGCTGGGTGGCATCGGCCTGCTGTTCGCCGCCTTCGGCCGCTGGAACATCCTCGGCTGGCACGGCCGCGAACAGGCCTCGCTGAGCTTCCGCAAGCCGGGCGACGTGGCCCTCACCCCCGCGCAGCGGGCCTGCGCCTGGTTCTTCTTCGTGATGGCCGCGCTGTTTGTGATCCAGGTGTTCGTCGGCGCCGCCTCGCAGCACTACCGGGCCGAGCTGGCCGGCTTCTTCGGGGTCAACCTCGCCGAGCTCCTCCCCTTCAACCTGATGCGTACCTGGCACGTGCAGCTGGCCATCTTCTGGGTCGCCACGTCGTTCGTGGCGGCGGGCATCTTCCTTGCGCCGATGATCGCCCGGCGCGAGCCGCGCGGCCAGGGCAAGCTCGCATTCCTGCTGCTCGGGGCGCTCGCCGTGGTGGTGTTCGGGACGCTGATCGGCTCGTTCCTCGGGATCCACGGATGGCTCGGCGACGCGGCCACCAACTGGTTCGGCCTTCAGGGCTTCGAGTACCTCGACCTGGCGCGCGTCTGGCAGGTGCTCCTCTCGGTCGGGCTGTTCGTGTGGGTGTTCATGCTCTGGCGCGTGCTGCGCACGCGCCTGCGCGGCGAGCACGGGGGGAACATGCCCTGGCTCTTCTTCATGGCCGCGCTCGCGATCCCGGCCTTCTACGCGGTTGGCCTGATCGCGCAGACCGGCCAACACTTCACGGTCAACGAGTTCTGGCGCTTCTGGGTGGTTCACCTCTGGGTCGAGGACTTCCTCGAGCTGTTCACAACCGTGATGGTCGCCTACATGTTCGTGCTGCTCGGGGTGGTGCGCGAGAAGGTGGCGCTGACCGTGGTCTTCCTCGACATCATCCTGTACTCGCTGGGTGGAGTGATCGGGACGATGCACCACCTGTACTTCTCCGGCGAGCCGGCCGAGCACATGGCGCTCGGCGCCTTCTTCAGCGCCGCCGAGGTGATCCCGCTCACCTTCCTGACCGTCGAGGCCTGGTCGTTCCTGCAGCTCGGCGCGGCCCAGCACTCGAAGTCGCGCACGCCCTTCCCCCACCGCTGGGCGGTGATGTTCCTCGTGTCGGTGGGCTTTTGGAACTTCCTCGGAGCGGGTGTCTTCGGATTCCTGGTCAACCTGCCGGTCATCTCCTACTACGAGATCGGCACCGCGCTGACCGCCAACCACGCCCACGCGGCCATGATGGGCGTGTACGGAATGCTCGCGATCGGCCTTGCGCTGTTCTGCCTGCGCTACCTGATCCCGGACGAGCGATGGCCCGAGAAGTGGGCGCGCATCTCATTCTGGTCGACCAACATCGGCCTGGCGTGGATGTGCTTCGCAACGCTGCTCCCGCTCGGGATCGCGCAGCTCTACAAGTCGGTCAACGAGGGCTACTGGGAGGCGCGCGACCTGCGCTTCCTCACAGACGACACCAATGCACTGCTCGAGTGGTTGCGCCTCCCGGGCGACATCGTGTTCATCACGGGCGGAGCGCTACCGGTGCTCTACATCACCTACATCGGCATTCGCCACACCGTCAAGCGGGTCACCCTCGAGGAGCCCGAGGACATCCTGTTCACCGAGATCGACGCTCCCGCCGGCGTGACCGAGGTGAGCCCTGACGAAGCCGCGGCGGCCAAGGTCACATGAGCGCCGAGGCACTGCTGGCCTGTGCCTACTCGCTCGCCCTGCTCGTGTTCGCCGGCGTGCTCGAATGGCTGTCGGCACACACTCACCGGCGCTCCCTGCGCTACCGCACCGCGGGGTTCGAATACCAGGCAGACCATGACGTCTGGGTCTGCCCCGAGGGCGAGGATCTGCGCCTCCACGAGTACGACCACGAGCGCCGGCTCGTGCGCTACCGCGCTCGTGCACACGCTTGTAACCGCTGCCCGCTGAAGGAGCGCTGCACGGACTCGGACGACGGCCGCGAGATCGTGCAGCCACTGGACCCCTGGCCTCACTCGGAGGCCGGGCGCTTCCACCGCGGGATCGCGGTGATGCTGGTGGCGCTGGCCGGCCTGGTGGCCGCCGCGGCGCTCGCCCGCAACCACGATCTCGCGGAGGCCGCCCTGCTACTGGGCCTGATCGCTACCTGCGTGCTCATCGCGCGCCTGCTCCTGCGCGACCTTCGCGCGCACCCGGCCAACTTCCCGGGGCAATGGAGTCCTGGGAGCTAGTCCGGTTCCTGCACATCGTGGCGCTCGCGCTGTTCGTCGGGGGCCAGATCATGCTCGTGGTCGCGATCGTGCCCGTCCTGCGCGGCGAACCCGACAACCTGATGCTGAGCGTTGCGCGCCGCTTCGGGATCGCCAGTGCCGTGGCGATCGCAGTGCTGCTCGCAACGGGCATCGCGATGGCGTCCCACTACTCGCGATGGGAGGACGACACGCTCAAGGCGAAGCTCGCCGTGCTCGTGCTCGTAGCGGTCCTCACGGGCCTGCACATCGCCTCGCCGCAGAGCCGCGCCCTGTCCTTCGCGCTTGCGGCGTCGTCGCTCTTGGTTGTCTGGCTAGGGGTGGTGCTCACCCACTAGAGGCGGCGAGCTCGACCACGTCGCCCCGGTCATTTCGATCACCGCCCCCCGGGCCCGCGGTAAGAACTGCTCGCGAGCGCGCACTCAAAGGCAGTGAGCACCACGGCTGTTAGCCTCGCCCCCGGCATGAGCTTCCGCCTGCCGATCGGCGCCGCCGCCGGCGATCCCGGGGGCGCCCAGCTTGACTCCCGCGCCTGGCTCGACGCGCTGCGTGGGTCGGGAGCCGAGCGCGACGAGGCGATCGACCGGCTGCACGGGCTGCTGCTGCGCGCCGCCCTCCACGAGGTCTCGCGCCGGCGTGCCGCGCTCTCCCACGTGCGCGGCGAGGAGCTCGACGACCTGGCCCTGCAGGCCGCCGATGACGCACTGGTGGCCGTCCTGGCGAAGCTCGACGACTTCCGCGGCGCGAGCCGCTTCACCACCTGGGCCTACAAGTTCGCCCTGCTCGAAGCCGGGGTGCGCCTGCGCCGCCGGGCCTGGCAGCACCGCGAGGTGGTGCTCGACGCCGACGTCTGGCCGCTGATGCCGGATGGCGGCACGACCCCCCAGGGCCAAGCCGAGACCGCCGAGCTGATTCACGCGATCAGGAATTCGATCGACGGCTGCCTGACCCCTCGACAGCGCGAGGTGCTCGTCGCGCTAACCCTCAACGGGGTCCCGATCGACGTGCTCGCCGAGCGGCTCAACACGACCCGCGGCGCGCTGTACAAATCGCTGCACGACGCGCGGCGGAAGCTGCGATCCGACCTGGCCGAGAGAGGCTTCACGCTCGACTCGAGCTAGCGGAGAGAGGCAATGGACAAGCACACAGACGACAACGCTCTCAAGCGGCTGCTCGGGCCCCCCGGCCCGGAGCTGTTGTGCGACGAGTGCTTCGACAGGATCGACGAGTACGTGGAGCTCGAGGTGCGGGGCGCGGACGCCGACGCCGTGATCCCGGGGATGCGCGCCCACCTCGAGGGCTGTCCCGCCTGTCACGAGGACTACGACAGCCTGCGCGAGCTCGTACGGGGGCGTCCGAGGTAAGGTCGGCGCCGCCGCGGGCGCTCAGTGCGTACTGCTGTCGATCGCACTGGAGGACCCACATGAGCAACGCCATCGCGACCGCCCTGCGGCCGGCCCCGGTTCCAAAGTCGAAGGTGCTGCGCGCCGACCCCGCGGCGCAGGCCTTCATGCTGCTGAGGATCGCGTTCACGGTCGCGCCGATTCTCTTCGGCCTCGACAAGTTCGCCGAGGTGATGATCAGCGACTGGCCGAAGTACCTGGCGCCCGAGTTCAACGACCTGATCCCCGGCAGCGCGCAGGACGCGATGCTGATCGTCGGAGGGATCGAGATCGCGGCCGGGCTCGTCGTCGCCATCGTGCCCCGCTTCGGGGGCCTGCTGGTTGCCGCCTGGCTCGGCGGAATCATCGTCAGCCTGCTGCTGGTCGGCGGCTTCGCGGACATCGCGCTGCGCGACTTCGGCCTCCTGCTTGGCGCGCTCAGCCTGTCCCGTCTCGCCGGCGCCTATCAAGGCACCTTGACATCACGACGCTAACGATATATCGTTGACGCATTGTGATAATCAAAAACAGGAGTAGTTCATGTTTGGACATGGCTATCAGCCAGGTGGCCCGAGGGGCCACCGCAAGCACGGCCGGCGAGCGGCGATGAGCGGCCGCCGGCACGGACCGGGGCCCCACGGTCGCGGTCCCGGCGGATGGGGACCCCCCGGTGACTGGGGTGGCCCGCGAGGCTGGGGCGGTGGGCGGCGGCCGCGCATGGCGCGGGGTGACGTCCGCGCCGCGATGCTCGTCCTGCTCGACGACCAGCCGCACACCGGCTATCGCCTGATCGAGGAGATCGAGCGCCGCAGCAGCGGTGCCTGGCGTCCCAGCCCGGGATCGGTCTACCCGACTCTGCGGCATCTCGAGGACGAGGGCCTCGTCGAGACCGAGGAGGGTGGGGGCCGCGCGCCGTTCAGCCTGACCGAGGCCGGCAAGGCGTACGTTGCGGAGAACCGCGATCAGCTCGGGGAGCCCTGGGCCAAGCTGGCCGACGGAATCGGTGAGGAGCGCCTCGAATTGCGCGGACTAGTCGGCCAGATCGGCGCGGCCACGTTCCAGGTCGCCACCGCCGCCAACGACACCCAGGTCGCCCGGGCCAAGGAGCTGCTCGCGCAGACGCGCCGTGGCCTCTACCGGATCTTGGCCGACGACGAGCCGGAGGACAAGCCCAAGGACTAGACCGTCAGCACGAGCTTCCCGCGCGTGTGCCCGGACTCGCTGAGCTCGTGCGCACGCTGGACCTCGGCGAGCGGGATGGCCTCGGCGATCTCCACGCGCACGTCGCCGGCGGCGACCAGCTCGGCGATGCGGGCGAGCTGCTCGGAGCTCGGGCTCATCACGAGCAGCTCCGCCCGAACACCGCGCTCCTGCGCCGCCTCCTCGGGCGGCGCGGCGGCGATCGTGACGAGGATGCCTCCCTCGCGGACAGTGGGCAGAAGCGACTCGGTCGTCTGCCCGCCGACGGTGTCGAACGCGACGTCCACGCCGCTCACCGCCTCGCCGACCTCCCGCTCGGTGTAGTCCACGTACTCCTCGGCGCCGAGCCCGAGCACGAAGTCGCGGTTGCGCGCCGACCCGGTGCCGATGGCCCGCACGCCCGCGTGGCTTGCGAACTGGACCGCGAAGTGGCCGACCCCGCCCGCGGCGCCCGCGATCAGCGCTGTCTGTCCGCGCCCGAGCCCGCCGCGGTCGAAGAGCGCCTGCCACGCGGTCATGCCCGCCACGGGTATCGCCGCCGCCTGCTCGTGCGTCACGCCGTCCGGCTTCTTCGCGATCGCGGTCGCGGACGCGGTCGCGAACTCGGCGTAACCGCCGCTCGCGACCATGCCGAACACCTCGTCCCCCTCGGCAAAGCCCTCGGCGCGCGATGCCTCGACCGTGCCCGACACGTCGCTGCCCAGCACCGCGGGCAGCGGCCGGTCCACGAAGCCGCGCCGGTACTTCCAGTCGACCGGGTTGACCGACGCGGCGCGGACTCCGATCAGCACCTCGCCCTCACCGGGCTCGGGCCGCTCGGCCTCCTCAGAGCTCAGGACCTCCGGGCCTCCCGTCTCGTGCATGACTACGGCTTGCATCGAAATCCTCCATGGCAGGGGCGAGACCACGATGCTAGGGGCAGGTGAGCGCCGGCCGGCCGGCGAAGCCCTGCGATGTGGCCTACGTGTATTTGCTGCGATGCGCCGATGGCAGCCTGTATTGCGGATGGACGACCGACGTCCAGCGGCGCGTGGCCGCACACCGAGCCGGGACGGCCAGCCGATACACACGCAGCCGCCGCCCGGTCGAGGTCGCGCTGGTAATCGCGGTGGCCGATCGATCCGCTGCGCTTCGCGAGGAGGCGCGGATCAAGCGGCTGCCGCGAGCCGCGAAGCTTGGGCTGATCGAGGCACAGCAGGGGCTGTTCAGAGCAGTGGTCTAATGACCATGGCGCTTAGCGCGAGCAGGTCCGTGACGGCGTTCGGCGGCTGCGGCCGCGCGTAGAGATAGCCCTGGGCAAGGTCGCAGCCGAGTGCCCGCAACCGTTCTTCCTGCTCGCGAGTCTCGACCCCCTCGGCGACGACCGTCAGGCCTACGGCGTGGGCCATGTCGATTGTCGCCTTGACGATCGCACGGTCATCGGCGTTGGAGTCGACGCCGGAGACGAACGAACGGTCGATCTTGAGCGAATCGAGGGGAAAGCGCTTGAGACGGCTGAGCGACGAGTAGCCCGTGCCGAAGTCGTCGAGCACAAGCGCAAGCCCGTACTCCTGGAGCGAGCCGAGGACGGTGGCCGGCGAGTCGGCTTCCTCCATGAACACGGATTCGGTGATCTCGAGCGCCAAAGTGCCGGCGCGGAGGTCGGAGCGGTCGGCTATTGCCGCCACCTGGGCGGAGAAGGTGGGGGCGATCACCTGGCGCCCCGAGACGTTGACGGAGACACCGAGCTCAGGGTTGATGTCCTGCTGCCAGGCCGCGGTCTGGCAGCAGGCCTGCTCGAGAACCTGGAGCCCGAGCTCGGCAATCAGGCCGGCCTCCTCGGCGACGGGGATGAACTCCATCGGGAGGATCAGGCCGCGCTCGGGATGCTCCCAGCGGACGAGTGCTTCGGTGGAGACGGCGCTGCCGGTGGCCAGGTCGATCACCGGCTGGTACCAGGCTTTGAGCTCCCCGTGGTCGAGCGCTCGGCGCAAGTCGGCCTCGATCCGCACGCGAGCCGTGGCCTCGATGCGCATCGCCGCGTCGAACAGCTCATACCGTCCGCGGCCCCGAGCCTTGGCCCGGTACATCGCCGCATCGGCGTCGCGCAGCAGCGACTCCGGCGTGTCCTGCCGGGCGCCGGCCAGGGCGATGCCGGTGCTGACCGTGAACGCGTGCTCGCCGCTGTCGAGGACCATTCGCCCCGTGACCGCGCTCGCGAGGCGCTCCGCGACCTCCGTGGCGCCGCGGGTACCTTTGACGTCGGGGCAGATCACGATGAACTCGTCGCCGCTGAGGCGCGCAACCGTGTCCGTCGAGCGCACCGCGGCGGTCAGCCGGCCCGCGAGAACGAGCAGCACCTCGTCCCCGGCGGCATGGCCGGCCGCGTCGTTGATCGTCTTGAAGCGGTCGACATCGAGCACGAGCACTGCCACGTCGATGCCCTCGCGTTGACGGCGGTTGACCGCATATGCGAGCCGGTCGAGCGCGAGCGTTCGGTTCGGAAGGTCTGTAAGTGGGTCGTGCAGCGCGGCGTGGCGTGCCGCCTGCTCGTCGCGGTGACGCTCGACGGCAACGGTGATGAGCGTCGCGATCGCGCTGAGGAACGCCACGTCGTCCTCTGAGAACCCGCGCGGCGCGCGTGCCCGCACGTCCAGAACCCCGAACGACCGGCCCTGTCCCAGGATCGGGACGGTCACGCTGCTGACGACGCCGAGCTTCAGGAGGAACGGGGCCGGCTTGAAACGCGCCTCAGCCGTCATGTCCTCGACGATCGTCGGCTCCCCTGTGCGCAACGTGTACCCGGCGTTCGCGCTGTCGCCGAAGGGGATCTGGTGCCTGCCGACCATGCCATCCGGCAGGCCGGCGCCGGCCACGACGGTCAGGTTCCGTCCATCTTCGCTGAGCTCGAGGATGCCGCCGCCGTCGACGCCGAGCGTGGTGGTGGCCGTCGTCACCGCTTCGGCCATGAGCCTGCCCAGGTCGTGGGTCTCGAGCGCAAAGCGGCCGAGCTCTGCAACGGCCATCTGCTGACGCGCCTGGCGTGCGATCTGCTGCTCGGCCTGCGTCTGTTCCGTGATATCCCGGGCGACGACGAGCACGGATTCGACGGCGTCGTCGTCATCGCGTACAGGGACCGCCTGGACCGAGAACGTCAGCCCTTCGCTGAGGAAGTCGAAGCCACCCCGCTCGCCCTGCAATGCCGCTCGGTACGTCGAGAGCGACAGCTCCAGCACCTCGTCGGGAATCATCCCGTCCAGCTCGGCAACCAGGCGGCCCCGGAACATGTCCGCGTCAAACCACGGCAGGCGCCGGATTGCCTCACCGTCGGCAATCAGGATCCGCAGGTCGTGGTCGAGGAGGAAGACCGACGTGCCCGGGAGGTTCGCCGCGAGGATTCGATGCAGCTCGTCCGAGCGCTCAA
The DNA here is from genome assembly GCA_040509755.1 of Thermoleophilaceae bacterium. GTDB lineage: Bacteria > Actinomycetota > Thermoleophilia > Solirubrobacterales > Thermoleophilaceae > JACVRW01. Next base: position 14,548 of record JBEVKF010000042.1, read on the forward strand.
CCGGATCGGCCTCCCCGCCAACGCGTCCCTCGAGCTCAGAGACCTTCGCTGTCAGTGCGTCGGTAAGCGCGCGGAGCCGGACGAGCTCTGACGCGTCCCGCGCGGAACCAACCACATCCGAGGCCATACCTCACTTATCGGCAGCGCTCACGAATAGCTGTTGGGAGGATTGGCCGAGATGGCGAGGGCCGGAATCGAACCGGCGACACCACGATTTTCAGTCGTGTGCTCTACCAACTGAGCTACCTCGCCGAAGCAGCCTCGCGATCGTAGCGGCGGGTATACCCCCTAGGGGTACGGTAAGCTGGTCTCGTGGAAGCCGCTGCACATCACCATCACGAGATGCCGTCGTCGGGCCGGGCGCTGTGGGGCGTATCGCTCTCGGCGACCCTCCATTGCCTCACCGGCTGCGCCATAGGGGAGATCCTTGGCATGGCGATCGGTACCGCGCTCGGCTTCTCCGACTGGGGCACGGTCGCGCTGGCCGTGGCGCTCGCGTTCGTGTTCGGATACTCGCTCACGAGCCTGCCGCTGCTGCGCGCCGGATTCGCAATCGGAGCGGTCATCCCGATCGCGCTTGCCTCGGACACGCTGTCGATCGCTGTGATGGAGATCGTCGACAACGCCATCATGCTCGCCGTGCCGGGGGCTCTGGAGGCGGGCCTCGGCGACCTCCTGTTCTGGGGCAGCCTCTCGGTCGCGCTCGTGATCGCGGGCGCCTTCGCGCTGCCCGTAAACCGCTGGCTGATCGCGCGCGGCAAGGGTCACGCGGTCGTCCACGAGACCGGCGTCCACGGAGGGCCCTCCCCGCGGCTGATCGGAGCGATCGCGACGGTGGCGGCGGTGTTCGGGACGGTCGTGCTGGTGTCCGAGGCGCTGGCGGGCTGACGAGCGCCGCCGGCGGCGGGCCCTACGCCTGCTTCTCTGCCTCGAACTCGCGCAGGAAGCCCTCGAACAGGCGGCGGTGGCCCTCCTCGTCATGGAGGATCGCGATCACCATGTCCTGGGTCACGAAGTCCTTGCCGTCGCAGAAGCCGATGATCTCGTTGTAGTGGTCGATCGCGCCCTTCTCGGCCTCGATCACGCCCCTGATCACGTGGACGATGTCGGTCTGCTCGCCAGGGGGCTGGAGGAAGGTCTGCTCGGCCTTGAACTCGAGCGAGCCGGGCACCACGCCGTAGAGCTGCTTGATGCGCTCGCCGAATTGGCGGGCGTGCGTCAGCTCCTCCTGGATGTCCTGCTCGAGCGACTCGATGATCTCCTGGGCGCGCACGCCGTCGGGGTTGATCGAGTTGGCGACGTAGCTCATCACCGTCTCGATCTCCATCCAGTAGGCCTTCTGCAGCATGGCGACCAGCTTGTCTCGGTCTTCACGCATGTCGTCGTCGAGGATTCCCATACCTCCCTTGTACCGCCTCCCAAGGCGAAGCAAACGGCCCGAGCCCTAACCTGGATCGGGTGACCACCGCGTCGCTCTCGCACATGGAGCACCTGCAGCGCCCGCCGAAGGCGCTCTGGCAGCGGCTGCTCGCACAGCCCGAGCGCGCGCCCGAGCTGATCGCCCTTGCGGCCTCAGAACGCTTCGGCCCGCAGGCCGCCGAGTGGGTGCGCGTGGCGGGCGCCGGGCACACCCCGGAGGAGCTCGCCCGGGTGGCCTACAAGAAGCACGTGCGGATGGCGCGGCTCGAGGGCGGGGCGCTCGGCATCGGCGGAGCCATCACGATGGCGCCGGACATGGTCGCACTCATGTGGATCCAGAGCCGCATGATCTTCTACATCGCCGCCGCCCACGGCTATGACCCTCTGCACCCGATGCGCCCGGCCGAGCTGCTCTCGATCCAAGGGATCTACGACACCCCCGCGCATGCCCGCGCCGCGCTCGACGGCATGGGTAAGCCGATGGCGCAGGCGATGGTCGAGAAGGCGTTGCTGGGCCGCAGCGCGGAGAGCCTCCAGATTCGCTTGGCGAAGTACCTGGGCAAGCGGCTCGTGCGCCGCTACGCCGGGCGTCTCGTCCCGTTCATCGGCGCCCCGCTGGGAGCACTGCAGAACGGCGGCGTCACGAAGGACGTCGGCAAGCTCGCGCTGACCTACTACGCGCGGCCGTAGACCGGTACGGCGGCGCCGCTGGTGGGCGCCGAGTCGTCGGAGACGAGGAAGCGGACGACCTTCGCGATCTGGGCGGGGGGCACCCACTTCGAATGGTCTGCGTCGGGCATCTCCTCGCGGTTCACGGGCGTGTCGATCACGCTGGGGAGGATCGCGTTGCAGCGGATGCCGTCGTTCTTGTACTCGGCATCGAGCGCCTGGATGAGGGCGAGCACCGCCGCCTTCGAGCTGATGTACCCGGCGGCCCCCGAGAACGGCCGCAGTGCCGGGCGCGCGGAGACGCCTACGAACGCGCCGGCCCCGCGCTTGATCATGTGCGGCATCGCCGCGCGCGCGAGCAGGAAGCCGGGCATCACGTTCAGCCGCACCATGCGCTCGAAGTCCTCGGGGTCGGTCTCGTGCACGCGCGGGCCTGAGCTGAAGCCGCCCACCAGGTTCACCACCGCTTCGAGGTCTCGCACAGCCGTCACGGCCGTCTCCACCTGCGCGGGGTCGAACAGATCCGCCTGGATCAACTCGACCGGCTCGGACGCCAGGCGTTCATGCTCGCTCTCCACGACCCAGGTGGCCGCGACCTCGTAATCGGAGGCGAGCAGCTCTCGGACCACGGCGGTCCCGAGGACGCCGGTGCCGCCGGCGACGAGCACGGGCATGTCAGGTCCTGATGGCGGGGGGCGACTCCATCTCCATGCAGGCTATCCCGTCCGAGCCCCGTTCTACCTTGGCAACCCCGATGGAGCAGCCGACCCTGACCCCCGCGAAACGCTTCGTTCGCGACCTGCAGAACGGCCAGGAGGTCGACTCGATCTTCGTCGTGCGGGCCCACTCGCGGCGCCAGAAGCGCAACGGGGAATCCTTCCTGAAGCTCCAGCTCGGCGACGTCTCGGGGGCGGTGGAGGCGGTCGTGTGGGACGGCGTCGACGAGCTCGCTCCGGTGTGCGCGAGCGGGGCCGTGGTGCGCGTGCTCGGCCGCTTCTCCGTCGACGAGCGCTACGGCTCCGCCATCACGGTTCGCCGCATGAGGGGCGCCATCGACGGCGAGTACGACCTCGCCGAGCTCACCGAGGGGTCACCCGTCCCCTACGCCCAGCTCGCCGCCGACCTGCATGCGCTCGTTCAGACGGTCCAGCGCCCGCACCTGCGCGAGCTGCTCTGCCGGCTGGTCGACCCGGCCTGTGATACGGGGCGCGCCTACCACGAGGCTCCCGCGGCCAAGTACTACCACCAGGCCTACCGCCACGGCCTCCTGGAGCACTGCCTCTCGGTCGCCCAGGGCGTGAGCGCGCTGGCCGCCACGTTCGCCGGACTCGACCGCGACGTCGCGGTGACCGGAGCGCTGCTTCACGACATCGGCAAGGTCGAGGCCTACGCGTCGGTCAACGGCGCGATCGCGCTGACCGACGCCGGCAAGCTGCTCGGTGAGATCCCGCTCGGCTATTACGCCGTGCGGCGTGAGATCGAGCGGATCGACGGCTTCCCCGCGGCCGACGCCGACGCCCTGCTTCACATCATCTTGAGCCACCACGGCAGGCTCGAGCACGGCAGCCCGGTCGTCCCCTGCACGCGGGAGGCCACGCTCGTCCACTTCATCGACAACCTGGGCGGCAACCTGGGCAGCTTCGACCGGATCGAGCGGTCGCTGGCCGAAGGTGCCAGCTGGTCCGATTTCGACCGCGGCCTCTCTACTTCGGCCTACTTTGGCGCCCGCGAGCGGGCCGACAGCTCCCGCGAAGCCGCCTAAACCTCGCAAATAGCGGCTTGGGGGGCGAGACGGCGGGGTTTCCCGCTTATCCTCGAACCAGCCGATAGCACCCGGCTCGGCCGGGTGCGCGCGGATTGGACTCCAAGTGGCCAAGGACACCGAGAAACTCATACGGCAGCTCAGCCTGATCTCGTTCCTGATGGCGGAGCGGCGACCCGTGTCCGCGCTCGAGATCAAGCAGGACGTCGAGGGCTATTCGCAGATGAACGACGAGGCCTTCGCGCGGCGCTTCTACGCCGACCGCGCCGAGCTCGAGTCGCTCGGCATCCACCTGAAGGTCGACAAGCCGGCCGAGGGCTACTACGAAGCCGAGAACTACTCGCTGCCGCCGGAGAACTTCTACCTCCCTGCGATCGAGTTCACCGACGAGCAGCTGGGCGCCCTGCGCATGGCGCTGCACCTGCTCGACGGCGAGTTCGCCTACGCCGAGCCGCTGCGACTCGCGCTCCAGCAGCTCACTTGGGGCAAACCCAACCCGCTCGAGGCGCCCGAGGAGCGCTCGGTCACCCTCGCGGTCACCCCCGGCGCCGGCGGGCGTGACGTCTCGCAGCGCCTGTCGAAGATCGAGACCGCAATCTTCCGGCGCAAGACGATCGTCTTCGACTACTACACAATCGGCCGCGACTCGACCGAGACGCGCAAGGTCGACCCCTACCACCTGCTCTACAAGGGCGGGCAGTTCTACCTGATCGGCCACTCCCACGAGCGCAACGACGTGCGCGTGTTCCGTGTCTCGCGCGTCCGGGCCAAGGTCGGCTATTCCTCCAAGGCCGAGCACGACTTCAACCGCCCCGAGGACTTCGACCCGCGCGAGTACGCAACCCGCACCGACTGGCAGCTCGGCGAGCCGGTCGGGCGCGCGCGCATCTGGCTCTCGGACCGCATCGACTGGCTCGCCCTGCGCCACTTCGGGCACGCGGGCGAGGTCAGCGAGGCCGACGACGGGGTGATCTTCGAGACCGACTACTCGAGCGCGCGCCAGATGGTGTCGTGGGTGCTGGGCCTCGGCGAGCACGCCCGCATCGAGGGTCCGCCGGAGCTCGTCACAGAGGCGCGTGCCCGGCTCGAGCAGATCATCGATTTCCACACCGATCCGCCGGAGCTGGCCGCGCATGTCGAGCGCGTCGTCGAGGAGGCCGAGGACGACGGCGACCGCGAAGCCTCGCCGATCCGCCCCGAGCGCTTCGCCCGGCTCGTGACGCTGGCCGGCATCCTGATCGATGCCGCCCGCGAGGGCCGCAAGCTCGAGCTCGGTGAGCTCTGCGGGCAGCTGCAGGTATCGGAGCAGGAGCTGCGCCAGGACATCGACGTGCTAAACGTCGTCAACTTCGGCGGCGGATCGTACGTGCTCTACGCCGAGGTCACAGGCGACCAGATCGAGGTCGACCCAGAGCCCTATGGCGACAACTTCGCCCGGCCGGCGCGGCTCCTGCCGCTCGAGGCCAAGGCGCTCGTAGCCGCCATCGATCTGATCGGCGAGCACCTGCCCGAGGGCTCGCTCACGGGGGCGCGCCAGAAGATCGTCGACGCCCTCGGGCAGGATCCCGCGCACGAGGGCCTGCAGATCACGACGGCCAAGGGAGACGACTCCGAGGTCGCCCGGGTGGTCAGCCGCGCGATCGCCGAGCGGCGGCTGCTCGAGATCGAGCACTACAAGGAGGAGCTCGACGAGTTCACCAAGCGCCGGATCGAGCCCTACAAGCTCATGAACGGGCGCGAGGGCTGGTACGTCCACTCGTGGGATCCCGACAAGGACGACACCCGCTCCTTCCGCCTCGACCGGATCCGCTCCGCGACGGTGCTCGAGGAGAGCTTCGAGCGCCGCCCCGGCATCGAGCCCGACGTGCACGGCTGGCCGAGCACCGGCGAGGTCGCCGATTCGCGCATCGCTCGAGTGTGGATGGCGCCCGAGCGCGCTCGCTGGGCGCGCGAGGACAAGCGCGTGGTCGAGGATCTCGCCGACGAGGCGGTGGTGGTCGAGCTGTCCTTCGCGGGCCACGAGTACCTGGCGCGCGAGATCCTCAAGGAGGCGGGCGATGCCGTCGTCCTGGAGCCCGACGACTCTCGCCAGGCAGTACTCGAGGCCGCCGAGGCCTTGGCCGGCGCCGCCAAGCGCTAGGGCGGCCGTGAATACGATGGTGGTGACGGCTCTTGCCCTCGCGACGCGACCAGATCACGATGAGCGCCACCGAGCTGCGCGACTTCCTCGTCGAGCAGATGGTGATGCAGTGCGCGACCAACGGCCCGCGCGGCGTGCCCCACATGGTTCCGCTCTGGTACGTACCTGAAGAGACCGACCTCCTGAGCTGGACCTACGCGAAGTCGCAAAAGACGAAGAACCTCGAGCGCCTCCCGCGGGCCACGGTCGGCATCGAGGACGGCGTGCAATACCAGGAGCTGCGCGGGGTGATGTTCGAGTGCGACGTCGCGCTCGAGCGCGACCCCGCACTGGTCGAGGGCTACGGGCTCAGGCTGTTCGAGCGCTACGCGGACGGCGAGCTCGGAGAGGAAATCCGCGAGATGGTCGCCGCGCAGGCACAGAAGCGGGTCGGTCTGCGCTTCGTTGCGTCTCGCGTGATCACTTGGGACCACCGCAAGCTCGAGGGCGGCTATTGATGAAGGGCCTGATTCTCTCGGGCGGCAAGGGCACGCGCCTGCGCCCGCTCACCCACACGAGCGCCAAGCAGCTCGTCCCGGTGGCCAACAAGCCCGTGCTGTTCTACGGGATCGAGGCGATGGCGGCCGCCGGCATCAAGGAGGTCGGCATCATCATCGCGCCCGAGACCGGCACCGAGATCCGCGACGCCGCGGGCGACGGCGAGCGCTTTGGCATCTCGATCGAGTACATCGAGCAGGAGGCGCCGCTCGGGCTCGCACACGCCTTGCTCACCGCCGAGCCTTACCTGGGCGACTCGCCGTTCGTGATGTACCTGGGCGACAACCTGCTGCGCGACGGAATCGTCGAACTGGTCGACACCTTTCGCACCGAGCAGCCAGACGCGCTGATCCTGCTCACCCCCGTGCCCGACCCCGAGCACTACGGCGTGGCCGAGCTCGACAACGGGCGCGTCGCGCGCCTGGTCGAGAAGCCCAAGGAGCCGAAGACCGACCTCGCGCTCGTCGGCGTCTACATGTTCACCTCCGCGATCTTCGACGCCGCGCGCTCGATCGAGCCGTCGTGGCGAGACGAGCTGGAGATCACCGACGCGATCCAGACGCTCGTCGACCGCGGGCTGCGCGTGGACCCGCACATCGTCCACGGCTGGTGGAAGGACACCGGCCAGGTGCAGGACATGCTCGAGGCAAACCGGCTGATCCTCGACGACCTGGCCGAGCGAATGGACGGCGAGCTGATTGACTCGCGCATCGAGGGACGCGTGGTGATCGAGGAGGACGTGGTGCTCGAGCGCGCGACCGTACGCGGGCCGGCGATCATCGGACGCGGGTCGCGGCTCACCGACGCCTACATCGGGCCCTACACGGCGATCGGCGAGAACGTGACGATCGAGAAGGCCGAGCTGGAGCACTCGATCGTGCTGTCGGGCTCCACCATCCGCGACCTCGAGTACCGCATCGAGGCCAGCCTGATCGGCAAGAACGTGCGCATCAGCCGCGGTCCGGCGTTGCCCAAGGCCTACCGCTTCGTCGTGGGCGACAACGCGGACGTGCAGATCCTGTGAGGACACTCGTTGTCGGAGCGGGCGGGATGCTCGGCCAGGACGTGGTGCGGGTCACCGGCGCCGAGGGCCTGACGCGCGCCGAGCTCGACGTGACCGACCGCCGCGCCGTGCGCGAAGCGATCGGCCCCGATCACCTCGTGATCAACTGCGCGGCCTGGACGGACGTCGACGGCGCGGAAGAGCACCCCGCCGAGGCACTGCGCGTGAACCGCGACGGGGCCCGCAACGTGGCCGAGGCCGCGGGCGCGGTGGCGTACCTGTCGACCGACTACGTATTCGACGGGCGCGGGCGCATTCCGTACCTCGAGTCCGACCCGACCGGGCCGCTGTCGAGCTACGGGCGCTCAAAGCTCGAGGGCGAGCGCGCGACGGCCGCAGCGAGCGAGCGCCATTTCATCGTTCGCTCCTCATGGCTGTTTGGGGCCGGCGGCAAGAACTTCGTCGAGACGATGCTGCGGTCGGGAACGGCGAGCGGGCGGCGCCCGCGAGCCCTCGATCTCTCCCCCGAGGTGCGAGTCGTCGACGACCAGGTCGGCTGTCCCACCTTCACCGGCCACCTGGCCGAGGCGCTGGCAGCGATCGTGGAGGGCGAGGACTTCGGCATGCACCACATGGCGGCCTCCGGCTCGTGCTCTTGGTTTGAGTTCGCGCAGGAGATCTTCGCGCGGGCAGGCAAGGACGTGGAGGTAGCGCCCTGCACGAGCGCTGAGTTCCCGCGGCCCGCCGAGCGCCCTGCTTGGTCTGTGCTCGGCAGCGAGCGCGGCCATAGCCTGCCGCACTGGCGCGACGGGCTGCAGGCCTATCTGGGCGTGCGCGTATGAGGCTGCTGGTCACCGGCGCCGCCGGCTTCATCGGCTCGACGTACGTGCGACTGGCGATGGCCGAGCACGACGTGACGGTGCTCGACAAGCTGACCTACGCGGGGCGCCGCGAGAACCTGCCCGACGGCGTGGAGCTGGTGGTGGGCGGGATCGAGGAACGCGACCTCGTCATGCAGCTGACCGAGGGCGTCGACGCGATCGTGAACTTCGCAGCCGAGTCGCACGTGGACCGCTCGATCGCAGACCAGGACGTCTTCGCCCGCACGCACGTGATCGGGACCGGCGTGCTGCTCGACGCCGCCCGCGAGCGCGGCGTGGGGCGCTTTCTCCAGGTCTCCACCGACGAGGTCTACGGCTCGATCGACGAGGGCTCGTTCACCGAGAGCTCACCACTCGATCCCTCCTCTCCCTACTCGGCCACCAAGGCAGCGGGCGATCTGCTCGTCTCCGCCCACGCGCACACCTACGGGACCGATGCCGTGATCTGCCGCGGCTCGAACAACTACGGACCGCGCCAGTACCCGGAGAAGCTGATCCCGCTGGGCATCCTCAACGCCATGCACGGCGACCCGCTGCCCGTGTACGGCGACGGGCGCCAGGTGCGCAACTGGCTGTTCGTCGAGGACTTCTGCCGTGGCATCCACGCGGTGCTCGAACGTGGCCGCGCGGGCGAGGCCTACAACGTCGGAGGCCCCGACGAGTGCGAGAACATCGCGGTGGTGCGCCGCGTGCTGGAGCTCACCGGCCAAGACGAGACCCTGATCGAGTACGTGCGCGATCGCCCCGGTCACGACCGCCGCTACTCGCTCGGCAGCGACAAGATCCGCGAGGAGCTCGGTTGGGAGGCCGGGGTGCGCTTCCACGAGGGCCTCGAGCGAACGGTGGAGTGGTATCGGAACAACGAGGAGTGGTGGCAGCCGATCCGCTCGGGCGAGTACCGCGCGTACTACGAGCGCCACTACGGCAAGCCGCTGGCGAGCTAGCCGGGAAGCGGCGCGCCACCGAAGCTGGTCGCGTAGGTGGCTCCGGGTGGGGCGTCCTTTCGGTAGACCGGGATGTCGAAGACGATCCCGATCCCGACCTCGGCGAAGGCCAGCCTCATGATGTTCTCGCGGTGTCCGGGGCTGTGCATCCAGCCGTCCACGATCTCAACCGGAGACTGCTGGGAGCCCGTGGCCCAGGCCAGGTTCTCGCCGCTCGACGCTCCCTGGGCGGGGTAGCCCGCCACCATGATGCGGTCCTGCGGGTCGCTTCCCGTGGGCGAGTCGTGCTCGAAGAACTGGCCGGCCACCATCTCGTGCGCATAGCGCTGCGCGGCGACCTGGAGGCGCGGCTCGGAGCGCAGCGGCGGGACACCCTGCTTTGCCCGCTCTTCGTTCAGCAGGCACAGGGTGAGCTCGCGCGCGCGCTCGAGTCCGAGGTCGCTGGCCCAGGTGCCGACGTCGGGGCCGCAGGGCGAGCGCTTCTCGCTGTAGATCTTGGCGAAGCCGGGATCGGAGCGCGGGATGAGCTCGCGCAGCCCGGCACCGGCGGCGAACAGCACGGCTCCCGCCAGCACGATTGCGATGACCCGATGTGCCACGTGGTTGGTATCGGCAGCACGCGGCAGGGCATCGAATTGCCGTCGATAGGCTCGTACGGGTGTTCCGAGACGACCCTGCCCTGAGCCTGCGCGGGCTGACCAAGCGGTATGGCGACGGCACGCTGGCGCTGGAGAACTTCGAGCTCGAGATCCCCTCCGGTGCCTTCTTTGGCCTCCTCGGCCCGAACGGCGCCGGCAAGACGACCCTGATCAGCGCCGTCTGCAACCTCCTGCGAATCACCTCTGGCGAGATCCGCGTGTTCGGCGAGCCGCACGACACGCTCACGGCGCGCTCGTGGATCGGCCTCGCCGAGCAGGACATCAACCTCGACCGCTTCCTGACCGTGCGCGAGACGCTCATGTACCACGGCGGGTATTTCGGAATGGACGATCCCGGGCCCCGCGCAGACGAGCTGATCGCCGCGTTCGGGCTCGAGCACAAGCGCGACGTGCGCGCGCCGAGGCTGTCGGGCGGCCAGCGCCGCCGCCTGCTGCTGGCCCGGGCGCTCATGCACCGCCCGCGGCTCGTGATCCTCGACGAGCCGACGGCGGGCGTCGACTTCGAGCTGCGCATGGAGCTCTGGCGCTACGTGCGCCAGCTGCACGACGAGGGCACGACGATCCTCCTCACCACCCATTACCTCGAGGAAGCCGAGGAGCTGTGCGATGAGATCGGCCTGATCCGCGACGGCCGCCTGATCGCCCGTGACAGCGCCAAGGGCCTGCGCGACCACTTCGGCGTGGACCGCCTTCAGGACGTGTACGTCAAGGCGATGGCGTCGGACCGGCTATGACCGGGCTCGCCTGGCTGTGTCGGCGCGAGACGCTGCGCGTGTCGAAGCTCTGGACCCAGACGGTGCTGGCGCCCGTGATCTCCAGCATGCTCTTCATCCTGGTCTTCGGCCTCTCGCTCGGCGGGCGCATCGACCAGGTCAGCTCTGTCGAGTACGAGGTCTTCATCGTGCCCGGCCTGATCACCATGGCCATGGTCCAGGCGGCCTATGCCAACAACGCGTCCTCGATCTTCCAGGCCCGCTTCGACCGTTACATCCACGACGTCCTCTCGGCGCCGCTGCGGCCGTGGCAGGTCGCGCTCGGCTACACGGTCGGAGGCGTCTTTCGGGCGCTCGCCATCGGCAGCTCGCTACTGGTGCTGGCCGTCGTGCTCGTCGACGTGCCGGTCGAGCGGCCGTTCGCGCTGATCGCGGGGGTCGGCCTCGGACTGGTCCTATTCGGCTCGCTCGGGGTGGTGGTCGGGATCTATGCGGAGACCTGGGACCACACGACCTTCATCGCGAACATCGTGATCCTGCCGCTCGCCTTCGTGGGCGGCGTCTTCTACTCGGTCGACGTGCTCCCCTCGCCGTGGGAGGAGCTCTCGCACTTCAACCCGGTCTTCTACCTCGTAAACGCGGTCCGCTTCGGCTTTCTCGGCGAGAGCGACGTCTCGGTCTGGCTGTCGCTCGGCGTGACGGCGGCGCTCGCGATCCCGGTCTACCTGTGGTCGCTGTGGCTATTCACAACCGGCAGGCGCCTCAAGGATTGATGCGCGAGCTGGAGGCGCTTGAACGGCGGGTCGTCCGCTGCCGGCGCTGCCCACGGCTGGTCGAATGGCGGGAGCGGGTCGCGCACGAAAAGCGCGCAGCGTTTCGGGGCGAGGAGTACTGGGGCCGCCCGATTCCCGGCTTCGGCGACCCGCGAGCGCGCGTGTACGTGCTCGGCTTGGCCCCAGCCGCGCACGGCGGCAACCGGACGGGTCGCGTCTTCACCGGTGACCGGTCGGGCGACTGGCTGTTCGGCTCGCTCCACCGCACCGGCTTCGCCAACCAGCCGACCTCGGTGCATCGCGCCGACGGCCTGCGCCTTGACGGCGCCTTCATCGGCGCCGCGGTGCGCTGCGCACCGCCGGCCAACAAGCCGCTGCCGTCCGAGCGCGACAACTGCCTGCCCTACGCGGGCGAGGAGCTCGAGCTGATCCGGCCGAGCGTGATCGTCTGCCTCGGGGCGTTCGCCTGGGACGCGGCCTGCCGCCTTCTCTCGCTGCGGCCCCGGCCGCGGTTCGCCCATGGGGCGGAGCACCGCGTCGATGACGGCCCCGTGCTCGTCGGCACCTACCACCCGAGCCAGCAGAACACCTTCACCGGGAAGCTGACCGAGTCGATGCTCGACGCGATCTTCGAGCGAGCGCGCGAGCTCGCCTACGGAAGCTCCACCGCCTCGCCCAGCCGCCGGTAGCCCGCGACCGAGGGATGTGCCAGGTCGCTCGTCAGGCGCAGCCGCATGCGGCCGGGGCGGCGCGGGTCCTCGAGGATCCGGTACCACCCGACCACGGGCACGTTCTCCTCCCTCCCGATCTTGGCGATCATCTCGTTCAGCCGGCGAATCGGCGTCGAGGTGCTGGGATAGCCGCCGTTCCAGGGCAGGAGCTCGACGATCGCCACGCGCAGGCCGAGCCGCTTGCCGGCGCGCACCATTTCGCGCAGGTTGCGAGCGGCGGGCTCGACCGCCAGGCCCTGTGCGATGTCGTTCACGCCGCCCTGGACCACCAGGACGTCTGCGCCCTCGGCGCAGCTCTCCAGCCTGGCCTCGATCTCGTCCGTGCGCTCCCCGGGCACACCGCAGTTGCGAAAGTCGGTGCCGGGCAGCGCTCGCTCGGCCCAGTAGCCGTACTGGCTGCGCTCATCGGGATCGGGGATCTGCGAGCGCAGGGCCGGATCGGGGTCCCAGAGCGGTGCGCCCGCCGTGATCGAGTCGCCGAGCGCCGCAACCACGGTCTCGGCCCTTCCGGCGTCCGTGCTCTGCTGCTCTTCGTCGCCGCAGGCCGCGAGCAGGCAGGCCAGGATCAGCACGGTCTTGCGGATCGGGCCACTCTATGCGGTCCCTCCTCGACGATTGCTAGGTTGCCGTCCTTGAGCTAAAGCCGAGTCGCCGGCCGCCCCGTGGCCGGAGAGCGGGGGAACCACCAGTCAGACCGGGGCGAATCGTCGGCCACACGCCGGCGTAGCGTCACTCTTCCGGCGCGAGCCCGACAGCTAACCCCGTAGGCGCACGAGAAGAGAAGGAGCACCTACGCATGGCCGTAGTCGCACTGCTCGTACTGCTGTTGGGATCGATGGCCGGTCTGGTCACAGGCCGCTGGCACGCCGCGCTTGCCCTGGGGGCGGCCGCCGTTGCGGCGGCGCTCCTGGCGGGACCGGAGGCCGGAGCGCTGGGCGCGCTCGGCGCGGCGGGCTTCCTCGCCGGGGCCTACCTCCACCAGGCGGTGGCCGAGCAGTACTGACCGGGGCGGCGCGCCCGAGCCGCCCGCCCGCCCGAAACCGTCGATTGTCGAGTTAGCGGTCTCAGGGCCCGCTGAGTTGACAATGGACGCGGTTCCCGGGGGCGTGCCGCGTTGCAAGGGCTCCGGCGAACGGCGGGCTATAAGGAGTGGGGCGGGTTGCCGCTGCGCTCCCGTGAGGCGGCCGGCTTGGCCGTCGTTGTCGAGTTAGCGGTCCCTGGGCCCGGTAACTCGACAATCGACTGGCTCAGCGGCAGGCGCGCCGCTTGGTGTCGAGCGTGACCGCCCGCCCGTCGTCGAGGCGTACGCGGGCACGTAGCAGGAAGCGCCGGTCAGTGACTGCGCATTGAGCTGGGCCAGGGAGCCCGCTTCGAGCTCACGGCGCAGGCCGGCCGCGCCGTTGAGAGCGGCGTCGGCGCTGCGTTCCGGGTGTGCGATGAACGCGCCGAAGCCGCGCTCGCGCAGTT
>JBEVKF010000043.1:0-16264 GCA_040509755.1 Thermoleophilaceae bacterium
CTGCTCGCCGGCACGCTGACGTTCTCGTTCTCCATGCTCCGACGGATCGAGCCGGACTTCGTGCCCAACGCCGGCGTGAGCGCCTCAGGGGTCCTCATGGTCGCGAGCCTGATCCTGTTCCTGCTCTTCTTCAGCCGCTGCATGTCCAATCTTCGGCCAGTGACCGTCGCGGCGCTCGTCGCGAAGGCCGGGCACAAGGCATTCGAGGAGACGGCGCAGATCATCGGGCGTCCCGACGTCGGAAACGAGCCGCCCCTGTCGAGCACCGCGCCGACGCAGGTCGTTCGGGCGGACAAGGCTGGGGCGATCCAGGCGATCCACGTGGACGGCCTCGTCCGCTGGGCGCGCGCGCACGACGCCCAGCTCGTGCTGGACCGCGCCGTGGGAGATTTCGTGGGGACCGGGGCGACCATCGTGACGGTCTACGGAGGCAGCGGAGACCTCGAAGCCACCGAGCGGGAGCTGAACCGGATGATCGCGCTCGGCGACGAGCGAACGATCCAGCAGGACCCGGCCTTTGCCATCCGGATCATGGTCGACATCGCCCTCATGGCACTATCGCCCGCGGTCAACGCGCCCACCACGGCGACGCAGGTGCTCGGCCACCTCGGAGAGACGCTGCGCATGATCGGGGCAACGGATCTCGGGAGCCAAGCCGGCAGCGCGCACGCAGCAGACCCGACACCGGTCGTAATGCGCATCCATCGCTGGGAGGACTTCCTCACGCTTGGCGTGACCGAGATCCGTCAGTACGGAGCGACGGGTATCCAGGTGATGCGAGCGCTCCGCGCGACGCTCGAGGAGCTGCGCGAGGACGTGCGCGCCGAGCACCGTGCCGCGGTCGAGGACCAGCTCGACCTCCTCGATTCGACCCTTGCCGTGCACTGGGGCGACTCGGTCGATCTCGAGCGCGCCCAGGTCGCAGATGCTCAGGGGATCGGCGGCCCCGGCTTGGCGGCTGGGCGCCCGTGAGCGAGCGGGCGGAGAGGGTGTACGCGATGGGAGCGGCCCCTCCGCGGTCATCGACTCAGTGCTTGGGTCGTCCGTGCGAGACCGCTAGAGCAGGACGGCGAGGCCCTTCGCCAGGAAGTACAGGCCGAAGCCGAGCCCGACGGCGATCTCGATCATCCTAAGGTTGGCCATGATCCATTCGGTCATCCGGGCGAGCAGCGGCACCGCTCGCTCGCGGTCGAACATGTAGATCAGCACGGGCGCGTAATAGACGCTCAGCATGATCGCCAGGCCGAACGCGGTGGCGATGACCTTGGTGGAGATGGAGCCCGCCCCCGGCCTAGGGCCGTTTGTAATCGGTCCCTTCGACCCATCGGCGATCGCCAGCCAAGACTCTCCGGAGGAGCTCAGCTAGGGCCTACGGTGTCCGTACTGCAAGGGCCACGAGCTGGTGTCGATCACGGACCAGGCCGGTGCCGGATCCTCCGGCCTGATCCGGTCCAGGATCGGCTGCTGGACAGCACTCACTCATGAGTCCACGAGAGTGTCGCTTGGCGCGACAAGCAACACCGTCGGTCGCACTAGCGCGCGGGCGCCTTTGCCCGGCTTCACGAGCCCGGCTGGGCCCGAAGGCCGGGTGAGGCAGCCCAGATGGTGGGTCCGGAGATCGTCGCCGCGGTAGATGCGGACAGCCCCGCGCGTGCCGAGGATCGCGTGAGCGAAGTCCTGCCAGACGGCGACTACACGGTCTCAGCCGAATAACTTTGAGACTCCAACGCGTCGCGGACTACGAGCACTTCGCGAAGGCGTCGCGGGCATAACGCCTTTCTTTGGTCTGGCTCGCCCGAGGGCGACCGCCGGTGCGGGATCCGGTCAGGTTGCCGCGTGATGCCACGCCACCGACAAGCCCAAGGCACGCAGATGAGCTTCAAGCAGAGACAAACCAAGAGACAAAGACAAAGGCGATCGCCGCCGCTCAGAAGGCCGCCCGCCGCTCGGGCAGCTCGGCCCGGCGGCACTGGCTGACCCTGCTCCCGAGGAAAGGGTGCTGCGCCCGTTGCGGCGACGTCTTGCGCGAGGGCTCGGAGGCCGTCTACCGCCACGAGCCGCGCGAGGCGCTCTGTTTGCGTTGTGCCAACCGTGAGCGCATCTCGTACCGGCCCTCTGTCCGCTGGGAGCGCGACAGGCGGAAGCGGAGGAGCAGATGACGCCCCAGCCGCCGCGCCCGCCCGGCGCCTTCCCGAACATCGAACGCCCGAGACTGGCTCTCGAACTTCCCGAGTCCGTGGTGGAAGCCGTGGCCCGTCGAGCGGGCCGAGCTGGCTGTCGAACTGCTTGCACCGGCACCCCAATCGTGGCTGGACGTGCGCGGCGCCGCCGAGCACCTGAGCTGTCCTCCCAGCCGCGTCTATGCGCTGGTGTCGGCTGCTCGCATGCCTCACCACGCGACAGCTCCGGAACCTTTAGCGGGGCGGCGGCCGACCCACGGCGCCCGCCAACGGCCTGGCGCTGCGCCATGGCGGGCGCTCGGAGGTGTTGCTGCGCGACGTCGAGGCCGAGGTGCGCGAGCTGCACGAGGCGCTGGCCGAGGCGGCCCCGGTGCGTGGCCCGGACGGTGGGCTGCCAGCCGCCGACGTCGTCGCCGTCGAGCGGGCCGCGCGGACCCTCAAGCGCTGGCGCCACGTGTCGGTCTGGTGCGACCTGCACGGCCGCTTGGTTGAGAGGACCGGCGAGGTCAAGCCCGCTGCTCGCTACGAGCTTGAGGCCGCCCGCGAGCTGGCCCGGGCGCTGCAGCCGCTGCGCGAGCGCCACCGCAAGGTGCGCCGCGTCTTCGTCCTGGCCGGGCGGCCGCTCGACGCGCCCGAGCCGCCCTTCAACGCCGTCGCCCGCGCGCTCGCCGGCATGGAGCGTGAGGCGTGACCGCGGGGGCCGAGGCGGCGGGGGTCTTCTCTCGCGATGGGGCTCCCGCCGCCCCGGGCCCCGCCCGCGCCTGCCCGGTCTGCGGCGCGTCGCTGGAGGGCATGAGGACGGACGCGCGCCACTGCGGCCCGAAGTGCCGCTGGCGGGCGTGGGCGGCGGCGCACCCGCGAGACGGAGAGCCCGCCTGCTGGTTTTGGTCGAGCCCCGGCGAGGGTTGGGTCGGACCGAAGAGAGCCAACGCCTGTCAACGCCTTCCGGACGGGGTTCAGGCGATGTACGATGGCTGCCAGTACCAAAGCGGCCCCGCGACGCGCGAACGTCCGGGGCCCGGCACCAGGAGGTACAAGCTCCCAATGCAGCCTCATCGTAGGCCGACCTCATGACCGATGATCGGCCGCCCTTTGGGCGATTTTTCCGCCTGACCTGCAAACGGTGCAGAGCAGTCGAGCGCGAATGGTGGGACTCGAAGCCACTCGATCCCGAACGACAGCGCGAGCCGCTACCGGAAGCCTGCCGGCAATGCGGCGGCCTCCTCCGCCACGAGGTCGCGCTCGTCGATCCGACCGACGAAGCGCTTGCCGGTTACCTCGCCGAGCGCCTCCGCGACTTCCGACCGACCGAGGAGGAGGGCTGATGGCGTCCCGACGCCCCTACGGCACCGGTTCCCTGCTTGTGATCACCGACAGCGCCGGCCGCGAATCGTGGTACGGGAAGTGGTGGTCGAACGGCCGCTAGGTCAAGCGCAAGATCGGCCCGAAGCGCCTCGCCGCAACGAGTGACGGCCTCACCCGCCGCCAGGCCGAGGCCGAGCTGCGGAGGCTCATGGCCGAGGTCAGGGCGCCGCGGGCGGTGGGCGAACGGCTCACCATCGCCGAGCTTGGCCGGCGCTACATGTCCGAGCTAGAGCGCCGCGGCCGAAAGCGCGCAACGCTCGTCGCGGTCGAGCTGGCGCTACGCGTCCACCTTGAGCCGTTCTTCGGTGAGCGTTCGGTCGACTCGATCAAGCCCGAGGACGTGGAGGACCTCGTGTCGCTGATGGAGACCAACGGGCTCAAGCCCAAGTCGATCCGCAACTACATCGGCACGCTCTCGGCGCTATTCGCCTATGCGCAGGGGCCGCGGCGCCGCTGGGCGAGCTCCAACCCGTGCGCGGGCGTCGACCTGCCCGCCGTGGAGCAGTCCGCCGAGATCCGCTTCCTAGACCTGGACGAGGTCGACGCGCTCGTGGCCGCCGTGGCGCCCGGCCCCTTCGAGCGGATCGACCGCGCGCTCTTCCTGACGGCGGCCATGACGGGCCTGCGGCAGGGCGAGCTGCTCGCGCTGCGCTGGCGCGACGTCGACTGGACGGCCGGCCGGGTACGGGTGCGGCAGAACTACGTGCTCGGCGAGTTCGGTACGCCCAAGAGCCGTCGATCGACGCGGTCGGTGCCCTTGGCCGACAAGGTCGCCGGCGAGCTCGAACGCCTCTACCAATCGCGCTACGCCGCCGATGAGGCGGGCGACCGCGGCGACGAGCTTGTGTTCACCACCACCGGCGATCCGCTCAAGCGCAGCGCCATCCTCGAACGCTTTCGAGCGGCGCTCGGGGCGGCCGGGCTCGACCAGTCGCGGCGCTTCCACGACCTGCGCCACACGTTCGGGACGCGCATGGCGGCTGCCGGCGTCGCGCTACGCACCTTGCAGGAGTGGATGGGCCACCGCGATCTCGCCACGACCCAGATCTACGCCGACTATGCGCCGAGCGCGCACGAATCCGCGCTGGTCGAGGCGGCCTTCCAGCCCCGAGGTACCAATCCCGGTACTAACTTGAGCGACTCCCAGGTGACCTGAGCGCACCCAAGACGCGGCGGCAAGCGGGACGGCTTCCTGCCTCGCTACCGCGGTCGGGTTCGAGCCCAGTACGGCCCATAGCCGATTCCCCTCGCAGGGCAGAGCACAGCCCCGCATCCCGCAGGGCCAAGCCTAGGATGCGGGGCTACGGGCGACCATGCGAGGCCGGTTTCCGATGCACTTCCGATGCACTTCCTATGCACACGGAAAAGTGCATCGGTTAGTTCGATAGGCGTCTAAGCGTTTTGAGGCCCTGAGACACCACGAACGTATGTTCCCCTGCCTCGAGGCCGCGCATGGGGCGAGAGGGCTTCCCACACCCCGCTGAGAGCGTTCTGTGCGTCAGTCGTGCAGCGCGGCGCTGGGCACGACGTACGAGCGAGGGAAAACCTGGGGGCGGCCGGCGCTCCCGCCAAGCTGGCGACTGATCCTTGGAAGGCGTGTCTTCGATCTCGCCGCCGTTACGGCGATGAACTCCTCGACGGCTGCCACATCCAAGTCCCGCGCCGCATATGTCGGGGTGCCAGATTCGCACCCATCCAGACGGCACTCACCCGCCGACACACAGACAGCACATCGCGCGCCCGTTGGTAACTGAGTGGGTGGCGACCAGCGCCGAGCGAGCAAGGCCCCGTCGCCTACCCATCCGGCGGTGGCAGCCAGGTGAGGCGGCGGGCCAAGCCGTGGGACACAACTGTGCGAGTACGGCCCGTGAACAGCGAGAGCCGCCCCAGAGGACGGCTCCCACCGGACCGGCTAGCTCGGCTCCGCCGGTTCGCCGGGTTCGCCCGGTGACGTGCCCGGCTGATCGGGCACCTCCGGCGGCGGCTTCTCGTCCGGCGGTGGCTGTGGCTCTGTCTCGGGGGTCTCCATATAACGCCCGGTACCCAATCGCTCTCGTCGTAACCAGCCTGCCACGCCACCGCTCTTTGGGGCAACGGGGGTTCAGTAGGGCAGGACGCTAGGCTCTCGCCGCCTGACGCGGCCATGTAACCAGCCGCTCATGCCCCGGAGCCGGACCGCCGAAACGCCGTGGGCACGCGCGTAGGGCCACCGGAGTTATCCCGAGCCGTGTCCCGATAGATGAGTCCCAGCCCGTTCCGAAAATCGGAGCGGTCCATACCCGGTAGGTAACTGGGGGGCCTCTCACCCGGTATCCACAGCCTCGCGGTCCGGTGACCCTACTGGAACCGACCCTAACCCAAACGGGCGGCGTACCGCAAACCCGTGCACTGCACGATGCACGGATGGGGCTGACCCACGAGTGATCCCACGATGACTGACCAGCCAGTGGGCCAGCTACCTGCGCGCACACAGACAGCACATCGCGCGCCCGTTGTAACTGAGCGGGCGGCTACGCCGCCCGCATCCGGCTCACGTCTTGCCCTCGCCGTTCGTCCTCACCTTTGGCTGACCGGGGGAGTACCGACGCACTGACCGACGCACCGTCCCGTTTCGCCCAGTGGTGGCGCGGAGTTGAACCAATCCCCCTCATCCCTGACCCACCTATCGAACCGGGCCGGGCTCGGCTCGGATAGGCAACCCGATGCGAAGCCCGCCCGAACCCGCTCTGTGAGCGGGCTCAGGGCAAACTTTGTCCCCTACCTTGTCTCGAAAGGTCAGTTGTCCTGGCGCTTGTTGTAGGCGTCCACGATCTCTTCCACGACCTGTTCCGAGAGTGCGATCGTGTGGTCAGGCAGTTGGTTGACGCCGATCTCGCTGGGGTCGAGTTTCACTGCCCCGGTCTCGTGCATTTGGCCGCCCTTGATCTTGGGGTCGCTCATACGAACCTCCTGGCGGCCGATGGCCGCAGTGGTCCTCTCTGAGGGTGTTCGCACGCGAGGAAGAGAGGAGCAATGGAGAGCCGAGCGAGCGACCTCTGCCTACCAAGCGTAGTCCTTTGCGAGGAACCCGCCCAACGTGCCGTCGGTTTCGTCGTAACACAGAACTGGCCCTGCAGTCGATTCACGATCCCGTTCGCCTCAATAGTGGGTTGCCTCGGCGCGCTGATTCAGCGCGAGTCGGCGTAATACCGCTTCTTCGGCCGGAAATCGTTGGCCACAGGGCCAGCTAGAGGGATGGTAGTCCTTTAAGCGAGCCTTGAAAGGTCGAGTCAGCGACCGGCCCTCCGCCGGGCCCCGGTGCAGCAGACGCCGACCGAGCTTGTCACACCGGTCGACATCGTCCGCAGCGACGAACTCGGCCGCCAGGTGTGCGTCTGCCCAGCGGGCCAGCCACCCCCGCACTGGCTGGCGCTGACCAGCCAGGAACGCCGGGCGCTTATCGAGCCGCTACCGCCGCCCCCGGACGGCACGCTCGAGCCCGGACATGCTGGCTTCACGCCAAAGAACACCGTGGTTGGCCGCTGGACGATCGAGCGCGCCGCATGATTGGAACCCGCGCGCTCTTGAGACATCGCCTACTCCGACAGCCCGACGGCTTCGAGGGCCTCGCTCGACGACCCGTAGAACATCATGCGGCGCAGCAGTCCGTCGCGGAACTCGTAGACCCAGCCCATCCGCTCAGCCATATCGACTCCGCTCTCCCTCGCCCGAAATCTGATTCCGCCGAAGGCAAGCACCCGATCGTCTCCGACCGCGCGTGCCTCGTCGAGCCACGGATCGAAAC
Source organism: Thermoleophilaceae bacterium (assembly GCA_040509755.1). Lineage (GTDB taxonomy): Bacteria > Actinomycetota > Thermoleophilia > Solirubrobacterales > Thermoleophilaceae > JACVRW01. Next base: position 7,330 of record JBEVKF010000043.1, read on the forward strand.
GTTCGAAGTTCTCCCGGATGTCGGCAACCCAGGCGCGCACGCCATCGTGCCCTCGGTAAGGCTCACCGCTGAAACCACCGAACCGCGAATACAGCTCGATGTCCGGAGCGGAGTTGCTGATCAGAAAGTCGAGCAAGACGTCATCGTCGCCGGCTCGCCATCGAGCGACCCCCTGGCGCACTATCTCCACGTTCTCGTGGGACACCGCTACTCCGACAGCCCCACCGCTTCGAGGGCGCTGGATTGGTCGCCGGTCCAGAAGAACTGGCGTTTTCCAACTCCGTGCTCGAACTCCGTGACAAGCCCGAAGGGCGTGTCCGCCACGGCGCCGCTGCCGGTGCCGCGCAGCCGCAAGGTGCCAAGGACGAGGACGACGCCGTCGTGCTCTGTCGCTCGCTCAATGTCGAACCGGGCCTCTACGAAGGACTCGCGGATGTCCGCCCAGAGCTTCCGCACTTCGGTGTGGCCGTGGTAGACGCCCTCCAGCGGCGTACCGCGTCCGATGTTGTGATGGACCTCCACGTCCGGCGCGAGGGATTCGATCGCGCTGGTGTCGTCGCCGGAGTTCCATTTGTCAAGCGCGCCGACAACCACCTCGACGTTCTCCTGCGACACCGCTACTCCGACAGCCCCACGGCTTCGAAGGCTTTCTTAGGGTCGAGATACTCGCGGACCCGAATCACCTTGCCACTCTTGAACTCCACGATCCAAGCGATTGCCGATTCGGTTATTGCGCCGCTCTCATTGCCGCGTCCCCGGAGGTGACCGATGGCGACGACTCGCTCGCCAAGGTCCCGGATCTCTGTTTGCTCTGCCTCGATCTCAGAGAAGGCTTCTTCAAGTTCTCGGATTCCCTTGCGGACGCCTTGGTGCCCCCGATACACGGTGGCTCCCCCGCCGAGCTGAATCTGCAACCAGGGGTGCCACTCGATCTCGGGGTGGAGTTCGTCGAGCATCGCTCCGACGTCGCGGCGGTTGTAGGCGTCCGACACGCGCCGAACGATCTCGACGTTCTGCTGCGACATCGCCCGCCGAGTATCCCGCCTGCCGGGGGACGGAGTAGTGCCAGGGGGTGGTCGCGACATCACCATGATGCTGGTGGGCTGCTCAGACCGCAGCGATCGACGTGAACGCACCGTGCCCTTCGACGTGCCAAAGAACATCGGCGGGCACCACCGCGATGCACCGCAATGATTGCGGGCCGATTCGTCTAGCGGTTCGTGGTGGAGGGCTCGTTGACGGCGGCGCGCAGCCAGTCGTGTTGGCTGCCGGGATCTAGGGCAGCGAGGAACTGCGTGCGCGAGCCATCCCAACTTTCGCTTGTACGGTCGCCCGCTCGGGCAACGACCGCCTGCCGCAGCTCTTGGTCGTCGGAACAGACCAGCACGAGGGCCGCATCCGGGCCAACGCGAGCGAGGAGCGCATGGACCGCCTGCTCATCCGATCCGACGTGCGATTGACGCTCGCGGACCTCGTGGGCCGCGCCCTTGGCGCCTCCTAGCGTCGTGAATATGCCCGTGAACCCGATCGTCACCGATAGGGGGATGCGGATCAGCGTGTAGACAAACCACTGGCCGTCAGGACCCGAGCCTGGGTCAGCTTGAGCGACCCGTCCCTGTTGCCGCTGATCACCAGAGCCGTTGCGTGCCCCTTGCGGTGCTTCTTGCGGAATCCCCGTCTGAGCGACGCCAGCATGTGCTCCGCAGCGTGGCGGTTCTCGAAGCCAGCAAGAATCACCGAATCTTGTGCCGGGTCGACACCGGGCGCCATGCGCGCATCGATCCCACGCTCGAGCGCGTGGCCGTCGCTGCTGCTTCCCATGCAAAGACGGGCCCAATGCCAGGCCACGCAAGGCGTTGGTACCGCCGCTCCTCGCGGCGCGTAGTGCGAGCCGCATATGCATCACGAGGACATCGCTTGACCCCTATTAGAACCCGTGAGAGTGTCGACTCATGAGGCTCGCACTCCGCACAGCAGGCATCGGGCTGGTGTTGGTGATATGCAGCGCCGCCGCTCCAGGCGCGTTCGCACAAACGCCCGGCACGGACGTCGATCGTTGTCCCGGAGTGGAGGGCACCGTATCCGGCTGCCCTGACTCAGATGGCGACGGCTTCGCTGACCTCGACGACAAGTGCCCTACGGTCGGCGACCGACATGCACCCGACTACTTTCTCGACGGCTGCCCGGACGCGGTCTTGGACGTGCGGTACCTGCTTCAGACCCGGGAGAGGTGTACGCCCACCGGGTGCGTTCGCACGCATCGCCTCACCCGGCTCAAGGTCGTCTATATCGCTGGCTTCAGCCAGCTCCCGGTGGTGTCACAAGTTCGATGCCAGCTTAAGTCCGGCCAGGCGTGCGGACCCAGTCACGTGTACTCGGCCGGCACGCGTTTTGTTATTTCGGTCAGAAGCCCAACCCGTCCTGAGGCGGGCATCATTGAGTGTCACCGGGTGACCATCACGCACGGTGTGAGCGTCAGGAGCTTCCGGGGACAAGCCGCTGAAAGACTGGGGGCGAACTGCAGGGGGCTCCTGCGGTAGCCGATTCCCCCTCTCGGCTTCCTCGAACTCTTTCAACCTGAGCAAGACGGGCTATTGGCTATGAGCACAAGGTCTTCCCAGACCGGGATGTTGAGCCGCTCCGCGCATTGGTCGAGTCGTTGCTCCAGTAGGTCGTGGAGGTTGTCCACCGTGCCTTCCAGGTCGACTGCGTAAACACGGTCGCCATCAGGTTCGCGCAATTCGACGCTGTCACAAGCGAGGTTCGCGCGTAGGCAGAAAAGGAGCTGGTCGGTGGCCACGCCGTTCGCCACGACAATCAGGCATGCAACCACTGGCACTTGCGGAAGCCGTGAGAGAACAGGTCGGGGGGTCACAACCTTAACGCGGGCGGCTCCGAAAGGTTCGGGTGTTTGAGGCGAAAACCGCAAATCGCCGATCGCGCAGTGGGCGGTGTGGATTCGCTCGGCCGACAGGGCACTGCTTGCAGTGCAGATGACAGCCCCCACGTGGCCCGCTTGGAGGCCGGCCGTGACGCCCAGCCCCGCCGGCCAGGCGGCGGGGGCTCCACGGGTCATGATGCCGCGGCTCTTGTCGAGGCAAGAAAATCCTCGACTATCGCCGCGTACTCCTGGGGGTGGGTCATGTGGGGGAGGTGCCCGCTGCCCTCGAGCTGTCGCGACTGAGCGCCGTCAATCCGGCCGGCGACGAAGGTCGCGACCTCTCGCAGCCACGACGGGCTCTGGCTTCCCCAGGTGACTAGCACGGGACAGCCGATGCGGACGGACCCGGCGAGACCGAGATCGGCCCATCCCGGATCCTCGACGTCGCCCAGGAATCCCGGCGCGTTGCGTACGACCTCCTCGCGCACCTCGGGCGGGAGCTCCTGCCACGCCCCGGGGCCGAGCGCGACGTCCTCGACGAAGCGCTTCGCGCCGCCGACCAGGTCACCGTCGCGGAGCTGCGCGGCCGCCGAGCCAATCGTCGCCTGGACCTCGTCGAGCTGCCGCCGTAGCCGCGGCTGCGCCGACGCCGCCCCGATCAGCGGGGGCTCGTGGATGGTCAGACTGCAGAACAGCTCCGGTCGCCGCAGAGCAAGCGCCAAGGCCGTCGACCCCCCGATCGAGTTGCCAACGACGTGTGCCGGCGCGCAGCCCAGTTCCTCGATCAGCCCGGCGAGGTCGTCCTCGTCCTGGCGCCGAAGCCGCGGGCCCGCCGGCCGTTCGGTGCGGCCGTACCCACGCCGGTCATAGCGGACGACTCGAAACCGCTCGCATAGCAGCGGCGCCACGCCGTTCCAGGCTGTGTGATCGTCCCAACTACCGTGGACCAGCACGACTGCCTCGCCGGTGTGGTGCTCGTCCGTGGTGAAAAGGTCGACGTCGTTCACCCGGACAAAAGGCATCTGGTGCTCCTTCACCGGTGGTCCTCGCCACCGTTGCGGCGTAGCCGGTAGAAGCGTTCGTCGAACTTGAACAGCCGCGCGAGCGCGTCGGGCTCGGTGTCCGCGACTTCGACGTCGGTGACCTTCCATCCCGGGAACGCCGCCTCGACCTCGGCGCGGCTGGCGCCGCGCGGCAGCGGCCCCCTGCGCCGGGGGGCGAAGCAGTCGAGCAGGACCGTGGCGTCGGGCGCGGCGATCGCGTCCACCTCGCGGCCCATCGCGTCGCGCTGAGCGGCGCTGAGGCCGTGGAAGGTGCCGGTGTCGAGGATCAGCCGGAACGGGGAGCCGACGTCGGCTTGCCGCAGCGCGGTTGCGTCAGCCTGCGCGAAATCCATCTCGACTCCGGCCTCGTCGGCTCGCTCGCGGGGGCGGCGCAGGGCCTTCTCGACGATGTCGACCCCCGTCACGTGCCAGCCCCGCTTCGCGAGCTGCACCCCCCAGACGCCGCTGCCAGTTCCGAGGTCGAGCGCCGGACCGTAGGGCGGCGACTGGCCGTCCTCCTCGCGACCCACGAGCTCCAGGAGCTTGCCGGCGAACGGTGGGTGCTCCGCCAGGTCCTCCAATGGATGGAAGCCGATCGCGTACGCGAGCCGATAGTTCATGGGCCGACCGTACGGGCGAGCGGGGTGCCCCGCATCGGCGAAAGCACCCAACTTCATTCACTCGAGCGTGGGTAGTTCCACCCAGAGTCAGACCGAGTCAGCCGCCAAACCTGACGGAGAACGCGGCGCGCCCCCGGCGGGGGACCGGGGGCGCGGTGCTGCGTTGGTGGGGGCCTGAGCCGTCTGGGTGCGCTAGTCCCCCGAGATCGTCGACGCGGTGGCGGCTTCGTCCTTGGCGCTGGCGCCCGCGCTCGGAGCCGGGGTGGTGCTGATCGAGGCCGCGGTTCCCGCCTCGTTCTTGGAGTTCACGCCCTCCCCGGGCGAGGCGAACGTCCCGATCGACGCCGCCGTGGCGGCCTCGTCCTTGGCGCTGGCACCGGCGCTCGGAGCCGGGATCGTGCTGATCGCGGCGGCTGTCCCCGCCTCGTTCTTGGCGCTCACGCCCGCGCCCGGGGTGGCCGGGCTGTCGAGCACGATCACCTTGGACGAGGGGGAGTTGGAGACCTGGTCGTTGTCGATCAGGGCGTAGGCGCCGGTGGCGACCGCGGCACCGAGGGCCAGGGCGGCCAAGGGCGCTACGAGCTTGCTCGGCGAGGGAACGGACGGTAGACGCTCTGCATACTGCATGTGGAGCACACCTCCTGGGGTCCGCCCGCGACTCAGATGGCCGGCGGAGCACATGTCGAATGCGGAAGTTCTAACTCCGCTCGGCCGCCGCGAATGCAACGTTCGTCACATTCGGAGCGACGTCACACTCCGCGGCGCGCGGCGAGCCGGCGCGCGGCGATCTTCTCGGCCGCCTCGCGCGTGCCGGCCACGACGGAAATGGTCTGTGTGCCGATCGTGATTGTCCAGTAGCGCGGTGCCATGACTCAATACTCCGCTTTGAGCGCCCCGCCCACATCGGGGGGGCACCCTCAACCGACACCCTGAGATCTCCGCTCCGGTTCAGACATTCCCCCTACGTCCGACTAAGGGGGGCGATGATCACGGATAGGCAGCCCATCGAGTTGGGCACGCCCGTGCGATCGCCAACCCAGGCGATCCGTCTTGCGCTGATCGAGGACAGCCCCGAGTACGCCCTGCTCGTGCGGCATCTGCTGACCGGAGAGCTCGGCGAGACGATCACGGTGGCGCACTGCGGCTCGATCGAGGAGGCCAAGCCGACGCTGGTCGAGGATGACCTCGACTGCATCCTCCTGGACCTCTCGCTGCCCGACGCCAGCGGCCTCGACGGCCTGAAGGCCGTGCGAGCGCGCGCGCCCGACGTTCCGATCGTCGTCCTGAGCGGCGAGGAGGACGAGGGCGTGGCCGTCCAGGCCATGCACGAGGGCGCTCAGGACTATCTCGTCAAGCGCTACACGGACGGCCACCTGCTCGCACGCGCGATCCGCTATGCCATCGAGCGCAAGCAGGCCGAGCTCGAGCTCGCGCACCAGGCCACCCACGACGCTTTGACCGGCCTCGCGAACCGCACCGTGTTCCTCGAGCCGCTCGAGGTCACGCTTGCCCGTATCGAGCGCCGAGAGCTCTCCTGTGCAGTCCTCTTTCTCGATCTCGATCGCTTCAAGGCGGTAAACGACAGCCTCGGCCACGACGTCGGGGACCTGCTGCTGGTGGAGGCGGCAGAGCGCCTGCGCCACCTCGTGCGCCCGAGCGACACCGTCGCGCGCTTCGGAGGCGACGAGTTCGTCGTGCTCTGCGATGACGTCGAGGACGTGAGCGACGCGATCGTCGTGGCCGAGCGGATCGGCCTGGCACTGGCCGCCCCCTTCCACATCGCGCGCCGGGAGCTGCATATCGGCGCCAGCATCGGGATCGCGATGGCGTGCGACCGCAGCCGCCCGGCCGAGGCGCTCGTGCGCGACGCCGACCAGACGATGTACGCGGCCAAGCGTCGCGGTACCAGCTGGGAGCTCTTCGACCCCGACAGCCGCGTGCCGGTGACCGCTCGGCTCGGCCTCGAGGGTGAGCTTCGCTATGCGCTCGAGCGCGACGAGCTGCGTCTCCACTACCAACCGGAGATCGACGTGCACACCTTCGGGGTGGTCGCCGTCGAGGCCCTGCTGCGCTGGGAGCATCCCGACCGTGGGCTGCTGGCGCCCGGCGAGTTCATCCCGTTCGCCGAGGCGAGCGGGCTGATCGTCCCGATCGGGGAGTGGGTCCTCGCCGAGGCTTGCCGCCAGCTTGCCCGCTGGCGGGAGGCAGGTGACTGCGAGCCATCGCTCACCGTCAATGTGAACCTGTCCGCGCCGCAGCTCGCCGACCGGCACCTGCCTGGCAAGGTGAAGCGCATTCTTGGCGAGACCGGCGTCGGGGCCTCGGCGCTCTGCCTCGAGCTGACGGAGACGGCGTTCGTCGGTGACCTGGAGGCGGCCGGCGAAGCGCTCGGGTCGTTGCGCGCGCTCGGCGTGACGCTCAGCCTCGACGACTTCGGCACGGGCTATTCGTCGCTCTCGGTGCTGGACCGCTACCCGCTCGACAACCTCAAGATCGATCGCTCGTTCGTGGCTCGCCTCGACTCGGGCGAACGGGCGCGGCGCCTGTTCACGGCGGTCGTCGGCGTTGCCGGCGCGCTCGGGCTGCGTTGCGTGGCCGAGGGGATCGAGACCGAGGAGCAGCTCAGGCTCATCACCGCGGCGGGCTGCGACGGCGCCCAGGGCTTCTTCCTCTCGCGGCCGCTGAAGCCGGACGCGGTGGCCAAGATGCTGCGCTAGCCTGCGGCCCGGTGCTCGGGCTGCTCTACGACGTGCACGGCAACCTCCCCGCGCTCGAGGCGGTGCTGGCTGACTGCCCGGCCGAGCGTTACCTCCTGGGAGGCGATTACGCGGTCGCCGGCGCCTGGCCGCGCGAGACGATCGAGCGTCTCGACCGGCTCGACGCGCACTGGATCCGCGGCAACACCGAGCGCTGGCTGGTCGACCTGTCGGACACCCCGCCGGGGATCGATGTGATCGTGGAGAAGTGCCGCGCGGCGCTCGACGACGCCCTCGTCGAAAGGCTCGTGGCCCTCCCGAAAACGGCCAGCATCGACGGCACGCTCTACTGCCACGCCTCGCCGAACTCGGATATGGACAGCTTCGACCAGCGGCTGCCGGATCGCGACGCCGAGCTGCTGGCCGGAGTCGAGGCGCCGCGGGTCGTTTTCGGTCACACCCACCGCCAGTGGCAGCGCGAGACAATCGATGGCGTCCTCCTGGTCAACCCGGGCAGCGTGGGCACTCCGTGGGACGGCGACCACGATGCGGCCTACGCCGTCGTGCACGACGGCGGGCGCGTCGAGCTGCGCCGCGCGGCCTACGACTGGCAGGCGGCGGCCCAGCGGGTGCGCGAGCGCGTCGGCGACCTGCCCGCGCGCCGCATCGAGCAGGCCCGTTTTGACCCCCTTTGATGCTACGGTCACGAGCCGGTGCGCCTCTCCAGCGTCATCGCCCCGCGCGACCGCGAGTTCTTTGACCTGTTCGAGGAGGCGGGAGGCAACATCCTGCGCGCGGCCGGCCTGCTCGAGGAGATGCTGAGGGACTTCCCCGAGCGCAACGAGCTCGCCCGCGACATCCTCATCTGCGAGCAGGACGGCGACCGGATCACGCACGACATCATCCAGCGGCTCAACCAGACGTTCGTCACCCCGATCGACCGCGAGGACATCTACGCCCTCGCCTCGGGCATGGACGACATCGTCGACTTCATCGAGGAGGTCGCCGACTTCCTCGCGCTGTACCGCATCGAGGCGCCGATGGAGCAGTCCCAGCAGCTCGCCCGGATCCTGCTCGAGGCGTCGCGGCTGATCGCCCAGGCCGTCCCCCGCCTGCGCGCCTTCAACGACATCCGCCACGTCACCGTGGAGATCAATCGGCTCGAGAACGAGGGCGACCGCGTGGTCCGCCAGGCGCTCGCGTCGCTGTTCGAGCGGGGCATCGACCCGATGCTCGTCATCCGCTGGAAGGACATCTTCGAACGCCTCGAGGACGCGATCGACGCCTGTGAGACCACGGCGAACATCCTCGAGGGCATCGTGATCAAGAACGCCTGACCGGGCACGCTTCTCGAGAGTCATGGACAACGATCTCGTCCTGTGGATCGTCGTCGCGACCGCGCTCGCGTTCGACTTCACCAACGGCTTCCACGACACGGCCAACGCCGTCGCCACGTCGACCTCCACACGCGCCATGCCGCCGCGCGTCGCGGTCACCCTGGCCGCGGTACTGAACTTCGTCGGCGCGTTCCTGTCGCTGGCGGTCGCCGCGACCATCGCCAAGGGCATCGTCAACGCCAGCGTCGTCACGCCCGAGATCGTGTTCGCCGGGTTGATCGGCGCGATCTTCTGGAACCTGTTGACGTGGTACTTCGGCTTGCCGTCCTCCAGCTCCCACGCGTTGATCGGCGGCGTC
>JBEVKF010000044.1:0-28613 GCA_040509755.1 Thermoleophilaceae bacterium
GGGGCGATCGACGGCGTGGCCTTCACCGGCTCGGCCGAGGTCGGCCGCCAGATCGCCCGCGCCCTCCAGGACGGTCCGTATGCCCGGCCCGCGCTCACCGAGATGGGTGGCAAGAACCCGGCCATCGTCACGGCGGAGGCGGACCTCGACAGGGCGGCTGAGGGCGTGGCGCGCGCGGCCTACGGGCTCTCGGGGCAGAAGTGCAGCGCCTGCTCGCGCGCGATCGTCGTCGACTCGGTCCACGACGAGTTCGTGGCTGCGCTCGTGAGCTTTACCGAGGGTCTCACGCTCGGCGACCCCGCCGAGGGCGGCGCCTTCACCGGTCCGGTGGTCAATGAGGCCGCTGTGGCCCGCTTCGAGGACGCGGTGGGCGCGGCGCGCAGCGACGGCCGCGTCGAGACCGGCGGCGGGCGTCCCGACAGACCCGGCCATTTCGTCGAGCCAACGGTCGTGTCGGGCCTGCCCCTTGGTCACAGGCTCGAGCGCGAGGAGCTGTTTCTTCCCTTCGTCACCGTTACCCGGGTCGACTCGCTCGACGAGGCGATCGCCGAGGCGAACGCCCCGGTCTACGGGTTGACCGCGGGCATCTTCAGCGAGGACGAGGCGGAGAAGGAGCGCTTTCTGGACTCGATCGAGGCCGGAGTGGTGTACGTCAACCGGCGAGCCGGGGCCACGACCGGCGCCTGGCCCGGCACCCAGACGTTCTGCGGCTGGAAGTCGAGCGGCTCGACCGGCAAGGGCGGGCTCGGGCCCTACTACCTGCCGCAGTTCATGCGCGAGCAGAGCCGGACGATCGTCGAGTGAGCGCAGCCGCGAGCTCCGCGAAGACCTCGACGTAGCGATCGACCGCCTCGTCGGTGTGGGTGACCCCGACGTTCCATTCCTGCTCGCGCCCGGAGGTCACGAACAGGCCCCGGTTCATCTGCCACAGCCAGACCAGCTCGGCGAGCTCGCGATCGTGGCGGCGCTCGAAGGACGAATAGTCGACCACCCGCTCCTCCCCGTAGGCCACGCAGCCCTTTGAGCCGAGACCCACCGTGCAAGCGGGCAACCCGTGTTCGGCGATCACCTCGTCGCAGCCGGCGCGCAGGCGCGCGCCGAGCCGCTCGAGGCGCTCGTAGGCGAGCGGGCCGAGCACCTCGAGCAGGTTCGCCCGCGCGGCGGCCATGCCGAGCGGGTTGCCGTTGAAGGTGCCGAACAGCTGCACGCTTCCGTCCTCGACGAACCGCCCGAGCTCGGCCGTCATGCCGATCGCTCCGCTGGCCAGGCCGCCGCCGAGCGCCTTGGCGAGCGTGACCACGTCGGGCCGTACGCCGAAGCGCTCCACCGCGCCGCCCGCGGCGATCGTCAGCCCGGTCTTGACCTCGTCGAAGATAAGGACGATCCCCTGGCGGCGGGTGAGATCGCGCACGGCCCCCAGGTAGCCGTCCCCGGGGAGGACGAGCCCGACGTTCGTCATCGCCGCCTCCATGATCACGCAGGCCGGCTTGCGCTGGTCGCCGTCCAGCCGGCCGATCAGCCGCTCCATCGCGGGCGCGTCGTTGAACTCGACGGAGTGGACCTCCGCCGCCGTGGACTGCGGGATGCCAGCGCTGCGGCCGACCATCACAGTGTCGTGGTGGCCGTGGTAGGAGCCGAGGATCTTCACGACGTCGCTGCGCCCGGTCAGGGCGCGGGCGAGCCGGATCGCGCCCATCGTCGACTCCGTTCCGGAGTTCGTGTAGCGCCAGCGGGGCAGCCCGAAGCGCCTGGCGAGCTCCTCGGCGACGACCACGGCGTCCTCGGTGGGTGCCGCGAAGTGGGTCCCGCGCGCGTAGCGGGCGGCGACGGCCGCTCCGATCGCCGGGTGGGCGTGGCCCTGGAGCATCGAGCTGAACCCGTTGTGGAAGTCGAAGTACTCGTTGCCGTCCACGTCCCACACGCGCGGCCCCTCGCCGTGCTCGAGGTAGATCGGCCACGGCCGGCGTAGCTGAAACGACGAGCTGACGCCTCCCGGCAGCACTCGCTCGGCGCGCCGAAACAGCTCGGCCGAGCCCGGCGTGCGCTCGTCGAGCGCCGCGCTCTCGCGCTCGCTGAGGTCGCGGATAAGCGTACGGTCGAGCATGGGCTGCAAGCTACACTCGGCCGGGCGATGCGGCGTCTCCTTCCCCTCGCCCTGCTCTGTGTCGCGGCCTTCGGGCCCGCCTGCGGAGGTGATGACAGCTCGGGCGGTCCGCTCGAGTCGGCGCTCTCCTACGTGCCCGAGCAAGCGCCCTTCGTAGTTGCCATCGACACCGACCTCGAGGGCGGCCAGTACGGCTCGCTGCAGGCGATCCTCGACCGCTTTCCCGGCGGGATCGAGCTCGAGGGTCTGCTGGCGGGCGAGCTCGAGGGCGGCACCGGCGATGTCAGCTACGAGAAGGACGTCAAGCCGATGCTCGGCAATCCGTTCGTGGTGAGCGCTACAGACGTGACCTCTTTCGTCGACGACAGCGAGGACGACGACTTCGTCGCATCGCTCCAGGTCAAGGACCGCGACGCGCTGGACCGTGTGATCGACAAGACCGAGCCCGAGGAGCAGGGCGAAGTCGCGGGCGCCACGGTCTACGAGGACGACGGGTCGTTCTTCGCGGTCGAGGAGGACGTCGTGGTGCTAGCGGGCTCGCGGAAGCTGCTGGATGCCGCGCTCGAGCGCGCCGACGGCGACGACCATCTCGACACCGCCACCTTCGAGGCCGCCCTCGAAGGGCTGCCCGACGAGGCGCTGGCGCGCATCTACTTCGACCTGCAGGCGCTGATCGCCCAGGACCCCGACACCGAGGCGGCGCGCAAGGTTGCATGGGTCGCGGCGCTGCGCACGCTCGGCATGACCGCGGCGGTCGATGAGGATGCGATCGACATCGAGTTCAACCTCCGCACCGACAGCGAGGGCCTCAGCGACGAGGACCTGCCGCTGGCCGCCGGCGACGAGGCCCCGGCGATCGTCAAGCGCGACGGCGAGTTCGGCTTCGGCCTACGCGATCCCAGCCAGGTAATCGCCTTCTTTGAGGACGCGCTGCAGGCCGTCGCGCCGCAGGACTTCGGCGACTATGAAACCGGCAAGCAGGTGATCTCGCAGCAGCTCGACATCGACGTCGACAAGGACCTGATCGGCCAGCTGACCGGCGACCTGTCGGTATCGGTCGCGCTCGACGGCTCGTTCGGCGCGCGCGGCGAGGTCGCGAACCCCGACGCGTTCGGGCGGACCGTCGACAAGGTCGCCGAGAAGCTGCCGCTGCTCGGGTCGGCGCTGGGCGTAACAGGAGTGCGACGCGTGGGTGAGCTCTACGAGGCTCGGCTAGCGGACGGAGGCCGCTTTGTCTTCGGTGTGCGCAACGGCGTGTTCGTCGCCGCCAGCACCGCCGCGCGCGCGGTCGAGCTCTCGACGCAGGAGCCGAGCCCGGTGGACGGCGCCGAGGGCTCGTTCGACCTGACGGCGGACGCCGAGCAGGTGACTCGCCAGGTGCTCGAGCAGCTCGGTCCGCAGCTGGGCGTGGTCGGTCTCCTCGGGGGAGGGATCTTCGCCCGTCCGCTCGACGACCTGAGCGGCTCGGTCGTGACGAGCACGGACGGGATGCGCGGCAGCTTCTCGCTGACGTTCGACTAGACCCACACCGGCCAGACATCAGCGGGGTCCGGGGCGCGAGCCCCCGGATGCATTCAGCCGGCCCAGGCCTGCAGGAACGGCAGCGGGTCCACCGGCGCGCCGCCCGAGAACCATCCGCCCACCCAGATCTCGAAGTGCAGGTGGGCGCCGAAGGAGCGGCCGGTGTTGCCGACCTCCCCGACGAGCTGGCCGGTGCGCACCGGGTCGCCGGTCGTCAGCGGGATCGAGCCGCTGCGCAGGTGCATGAAGACGTAGTCGTGGCTCTCGGTCGCGCCGTCGACCACGACGTAGTGGCCGGCGCCGCCGGGCTGGTACCCGACCGCCTTGACGAGCCCGCCCCTCGGCGCCACGACCGGCGTTCCCTCCGCCGCGGCCAGGTCATGGCCCTGGTGGAGGTGGCCCTTGCGGCGAGCCCCGAAGCGCGAGCCCTCGTTGCCCCAGTCGAAGCTCCCGGCCAGCGGGAACACGTGGTGGCGAAAGTCGAGCTCCGCGGTGCTGCTCGCCGCCGGGCCCCGGCGAAGGCGCCGTCCGGCGATGTGGAGCAGGTAGCGGCCCTCGGGGAGGACACCCGCCTCGGTGCCAGTGAACGGGATCGAGTACCGGCCGGCCGCGCGCTCGCCCAGATCCAGGCTCGAGACGAGCGAGCGGTCGCTCGCGCGCAGCACGTGGATGCGCACGCTCGTGGCCCGCCGCCCGCTCAGCGTGAACACCAGCCGCCCCGCTCGCCCGTAGAGGAACAGGTGCTTGCGGCGCAGGTCGAATGACGTGAGCAAGGTCGCCCGCACGGGGCGCACCCCACCCGAGGGCCCCTTCGCGGGTGTGCTCGCCTGGCGCTTCTTGGCGTGCCGGCCGCCCGGGGCCGTTGCCCCGCCATCGTCAGCGGACGCGGCCGGCGCGTGGAGCGCCACGGCGACGAGCGTCGCGGCGCACGCGAGGAGGGTTGGGCGAGGTCGCACCGTACGTACCGCATCGGAGTGTCGCGCCGACCCTTGAGAAGCGGAACGGATCCCTCTTCGTGAATGGGATCTTGCGCGATTCCGGGGCACTGTCCTGACTTTTGGTCGCAGGACGACCACAGGGCAGGACGGTGCTCCCCAAAAAGGCGCCGGGCAGGCCCTAGCGAGATGCCATCCGGCTGAGCATCTCGATCGCGCCGCGCTTGTTCAGCGGCTCGTTGAGGTTGCCGCACTTGGGCGACTGCACGCACGACGGGCAGCCCGACTGGCAGCGGCACTCGGAGATCAGGCGCAGCGCGTCGTCCACCAGCCGCTCGAAGCTCTCGTAGCCCACGCGCGTGATGCCCACCCCGCCGGGGTGGCCGTCGTAGATGAAGATCGTCGCGCGCCCCGTCTGTCGGTGAAAAGCGGTCGAGAGGCCGCCGATGTCCCAGCGGTCGCACATGGCGATCAGCGGCAGCACCGCGATCTGGCCGTGCTCGGCCGCGTGCAGCGAGCCCTGGAGCACTTCGAGCGGGAACTCCTCGCGCAGCAGCTCGTCCGGCAGCTCGTACCAGAGTGCCTGCGTCACGAAATCCTGCTCGGGCAGCTCGAGCGCGAGCAGGTCGAGCACAGAGTGGTCGCTCACGCGCTTCTTCTGGTAGGCGACCACCTGTTCTGTCACCGACACGATCCCGAAGGAGAGCTCGATTCCGCAGCAGGAGCGCCGCTCGCGCACCGACTCGATCCAGGTCTCCGACTCCTTCTTCGCCTGCGTGTACCAGTCGCCCGAGAACGGGACCACGAGTGCGCGGCGACCCGCCAGGTCGAGGTCCACGACCTCGTAGGCCGCTCCCATGTGCAGGTAGACCGCGCCGTGATGCACGACCGAGTGGGCGCGCGCCGATTCGACGGTGCCGATCAGCTCACCGCCCTGGGCCTCCACGATCGCCACCGAGTCCGGGGACGCCGAGCGCAGCGCAATCTCGGCGGCGGGGTAGCCCGGGCCGCGCGGCAGGTAGCGCCCGCCGCGCTCGCGCAGGCGCCCCTGCTGGACGAGGCGGCGCGCGTGCCGCTCCCAGCGCGGCCCGAATACGTCCTCGTCCTCGCCGGTCAGCGGCAGCTCGTAGGCGGCCGCGGCAAGGTGGGCGAGGAAGATCTCCTCTGACTCGTGGTCGAGGATCGCCCGCTCCACGGGCCGGTCGAGGAACTCGTCCGGGTGGCGGCAGAAGAACTGGTCGAGCGCGTCCTCGCCCGCCACGTACATGGCGAGGCCGGTTTGCCGGCGCCCCGCCCGGCCCCACATCTGGCGCAGCGACGCCACCGTGCCCGGGAAGGTCACGCAGATCGCCGCGTCGAGCTCGCCCACGTCGATCCCGAGCTCGAGGGCCTTGGTGGCCACCACGGCCAGCAGCTCCCCCTCCGCCAGGCGACGCTCGATCTCGCGCCGCTGCGTGGGCGTGTAGCCGGCCCGGTAGGGGGCGATGCGCTCGGCGAGGTCGGGCCGGCCCGCGTCCTCGAGGCGCAGGCGGGCGAAGCGCTGGATCAGCTCGACGCCGCGCCGCGACCTCAAGAAGCAGATCGTGCGCACCTCGCGCTCGACCAGTCCGGCAAGCAGCATCGCGGCCTCCGACAGCGCGGAGGCGCGCTTGCCGAGCCGCTCGTCCACGAGCGGCGGATTCCACATCACCACCTGGCGTTCGGCGTGCGGCGCTCCGTCGCGGTCCACGAGCGCCATCTCGACCCCGGTCAGGCTCTCGGCCAGCTGCTTCGGGTTGGCGATCGTGGCGCTCGTCAGCACGAACCGGGGCTCGGCGCCGTAGGCGCGGGCGAGGCGGCGCAGGCGCCTCAAGACGTTCGCCACATGCGAGCCGAACACGCCGCGATACACGTGGGCCTCGTCGACGACCACCCAAGCCAGGTTGGCGAGCACGTCGCCCCATGAGCTGTGGTTGGGCAGCACCCCCACGTGGAGCATGTCCGGATTGGTGAGGATCAGGTTGGAGCGCGCGCGGATCGCGCGGCGCTCCTCGCGCGGGGTGTCGCCGTCGTAGATCGCGTGGCGCAGGAAGCGCCCGCCGAGCTCCGAGAGCTTTCGCGCCTGGTCCTGGGCGAGCGCCTTGGTGGGGTAGAGGTAGAAGGCGCGGGCCGACGGGTCGCCGGCGAGCGTGTCGAGCACCGGCAGGTTGAAGGCCAGCGACTTGCCGCTGGCGGTGCCCGTGGTCACGATCGTGTGCCCGCGCCGGGCCTCCTCGAACACGTCGGCCTGGTGGGACCAGAGCGTGTCGATCCCGCCGGCGCCCAGCGCGTCTCGCAGCGCCGGGTGGACGTCGGCGGAGATCGGCGCGGTCACGCCCGCGCTCGCTTCGTCGCGGGACGTCGCGACCACCTGATCCTCGTCGGCCGTTTCGAGCAGCGAGTCCCAGCGGAATCTCGATCGCACGCGGGCCACGGATTGCGATAGTACGCGCGACTTGATCCGGTCCTTTCACCATTCGCAATTCCCGCTCGAGCTGCTGCGCGAGCAAAAGCGCGAGACCGTCACGGTCGTGCTCCCCGCGCGCGAGGTGGCCGACACGATCGCCCCGACCATCGAGGGCCTTCGGCGGCTGGACGGCCTGGTCGACCAGATCCTGGTCGTGGACGCCGCGTCGCGGGATGGCACGGCCGAGATCGCGGCGGCGCTCGGGGCCGAGGTCCACCAGGAGTCCGAGCTGCTTCCCGAGTTCGGCCGGCCACTCGGCAAGGGCGATGCTATGTGGCGAGCACTCGCGCGGGCAGGCGGCGACATCGTCGTCTATCTCGACGCAGACACGCGCGACTTCGAGCCGCACTTCGCCACCGGTTTGCTGGGCCCGCTCCTATGCGAGGAGGGCGTGGAGTTCGTCAAGGCGCACTACCGCCGCCCGTTCACCGGGGCCGACGGCGAGGCGCGCGAGTCGGGCGGCGGCCGGGTGACCGAGTTGACCGCCCGGCCGCTCCTGTCGGCCTTCTATCCCGAGCTGGCGGCGCTGATCCAGCCGCTCGCCGGGGAGGTGGCGGCGCGCCGCGCGTTCTTCGACCGGCTCCCGTTCGCCTGCGGCTACGCCGTCGAGACATCGATGCTGCTGCACGCCCACGACGAGCTCGGCGGAACCGACGCGATGGCCCAGGTCGATCTCGACGTGCGCCACAACAATCACCAGTCGCTCGACGCGCTCGGGCCCATGGCCTACGCGGTGCTGCGGGTGATCCTGGAGCGCCTGCGCGCCGAGGGCCGCCTGCTCGACGACGCCGCGCCGCCCTTCCAGACGGCCGATGGCCGGCTCGTGCTCGTCGAGCTCGTCGAGCGTCCCCCGTACGCGACGCTGCGGGCTCGCGCCTAGCTCCCGTGGCCATCCGCTGCGTATACACCGACCTCGACGGGACGCTGCTGGGCAAGGCGGGCTCGCTCTTTCGGACGGCCGAAGGCGAGTTCACCCTGCTCGCGGCCCGAGCGCTCGAGGCCTGCCACCGGATCGGCGCCGAGGTGGTCATCAAGTCCGGGCGCCGGCGCGCCCAGGTGATGGAGGACGCGCGCCTGATCGGGCAGACCTCCTACATCTTCGAGGTCGGCTCGGGGATGATGATCGACGGCGAGCTGACCTTCTTGACGGGTGAGCTGCAGCCGACCGAGGCCAAGACGGTCCACCGGCAGATCGATGAGACAGGCGCGCCCGCGCTGCTCCTCGAGCGCTACGCCGGAAGGCTCGAGGTGCACGCCCCGTGGCACGTCGACCGCGAGGTCTCGCACCTGTTTCGCGGCGGAGTCGACGCCCCCGAGGCAAACCGCCTCCTGGGCGAGGCGGGGCACGGCAACTTGCGCCTGGTCGACAACGGCGAGATCACGTCCGGCGCGCACGCCTATCACCTGATTCCGGCCTGCGCCTCGAAGGCGGGAGCGGTCTCCGCCCACATGCGCGCCCGCGGCTACGAGCCCGAGCAGTGCGTCGGCGTGGGCGACTCGCGCGAGGATCTCGAGGTGGCCGAGGTCTTGGGCCGCTTCTTCTTGGTAGCGAACGGGGTGGTCGGCGACGGACCGGTGCCGGCCAACGTGGAGCGCACCGAGACGGCGATGAGCGAGGGGTTCTACGAGGCCGTGATCCGGGCGATCGCCGAGTCGCGCTGACTCGTAGCACGGGTTACAATCCGACATACCGCGACGGTCGGGCCGACCGTCGCACGGGTGAGGCAGCACGGGCGCTCCATGGAGCGCCCGTCGCTTCTTGCGAGCGCGAAATCAACCACTAAGGTCCGCACATGGACTCGCTCGCGGAAGAGGTCGTCGACGCGATCGACGAGATCTCGGGGTCGCATCCCGGCCGGCGCTCGGCTCATGCGAAGGGCACGCTGCTGGCGGGGACGTTCACGGCCGCCCCCGAAGCGGCCGCGCTGACGTCCGCCGCGCACATGCAGGGCGACCCGGTGCGGGTGACCGCGCGGCTCTCCAACGGCGGCGGCGACCCCGCAATCCCCGACTACGCGAGGGAGGGCCGCGGCCTCGCGGTGAAGTTCTACCTCCGCGACGGGTCGAAGACAGACGTCATCGGGCTCACGCTGCCGTGCTTCTTCGTGCGCACGCCGGAGGACTTCCTCGCCTTCACCCAGGCGCGCATGGATCCGGAGAAGCTGATGCCCGCCTTCCTCGGCGCACACCCCGAGGCGCTGCCGGCGATCCAAGCCGCGCTCGGCTCCAATCCGCCCGACAGCTACGCCACCTGCCTGTTCAACTCGATCCACTCCTACCGGTGGACCGGCCCCGACGGGACGTCGCGCTGGGTGCGCTATCGCTTCGAGCCCGAGGCGGGCGAGGCGAGCGTAACGGCGGACGAGGCGCGGGCGCGCGGCCGCGACTACCTGCAGGAGGACTGTCTCGCGCGCGCCGAGCTGGCGTTTCGGATGGTCGTGGTGGTCGCCGAAGAGGGCGACGCCGTGCACGACCCCACGGTTGCCTGGCCCGAGGAGCGAGAGCGCATCGCGGTCGGCCGCCTCGTCTTGGCCGGTCCCGAGACCGAGCGCGAGCGCGGCGGGGACATCCTCGTGTTCGACCCGACCCGGGTGACCGGCGGGATCGAGCTGTCGGACGACGAGATCCTCAACTTCCGGGCGCGGGCCTATTCGGTGTCGGTCGCCCGCCGTACGGCTGAGTGACGACCGTCGCCCCGGCGGCGGTGCGCGCCGTCCTGACGCTCGCCCTCATCTGCGCGCTCGCGCTCGTGGGCGCCGCGCGCGCCTCGGCCGCGTGGCAGTTCGAGCTCGGCATCGGCGAGCAGCAGGCGCACATGTTCTCCGACCCTCGCTTCGACGCCCTCGAGCTCGACCACGTGCGCGTTGTGACGCCCTACGACGTGGTCTGCCACCCGGGCGTCCAGCAGTACTACCTCGATGTCTGGCTGGAGGCCGCCGAGCGTGCCGGGGTGCGGCCGCTCGTGGGCTTCTCGTTCAGCTGGCGCGAGGGGCGGCGCTGGAAGCTCCCGTCCTATCGCGAGTTCCTGCGCTGCTTCTACGCCTTCCGGGAGCGCTATCCCCAGGTCGTGAACTTCAACCCGTGGAACGAGGCAAACCACTCCTCGCAGCCCACCTTCCGGCACCCGAGGAAGGCCGCGGGCTTCTACAACGCGGCGCGGAGGGCCTGCCCGTACTGCAACATCGCGGCCGGCGACCTGCTCGACTGGAGCCACCTGCTGCCCTGGCTCGAGCGCTACCGCCCACACCTGCGCGGCCGGCCGCGGCTCTGGTCGCTGCACAACTACCTCGATGTCAATCGCCCGCGTTCGTGGCGGCGGTCGGCAACTCGCAAACTCCTGCGCCACACGCGCGGGGAGCTCTGGATAACCGAGACGGCCGGGGTGGTGCACTCGCCGCGCTATAGCTCTTACGACGAGGGGCGCGCCGCTGCGGCCACCCGCCGGATGCTGGACTTCGCCGAGCGCTCGCCGCGTATCACCCGCCTGTATGCCTACCAGTGGCAGGAGGCCTGCAACACCGGCGTCTGGGACTCCGCCTGGTTTCGCTTCGATGGCTCGGCGCGGCCCTCCTACCGCGTTCTCATCGGCGCACTGGCCCGCGAGCGCGGGCTCGATGCGGCGGACATAGCGAAGCTCGATCCACCGCTCGGGCCGCTGATGCGCAATACCTGCGATGCCCCCGGGCGTCCTTGACGCGCGTGCGCTGAACCGCGCGCTGCTGCAACGACAGGACCTGCTTGCTCGCGGCGACACGCCCGCGATCGAGATGATCGAGCGGCTGGTGGGGATGCAGGCCCAGGAGCCGGAGAAGCCCTACGTCGCGCATGAGCAACAAAGGGAGGCCCGTGCCTCGCGGGCCCCCTCGGTCTCCATATGCGGCACCGAAAGGGCCCGCCGGCGGTTCAGGCGACCAGCCGGCGCCCGGCCCGCTCGAGCTCCTCGAGCGTCGTCGCCTCCGTCAGCGAGGCCAGGTCCAGGATGCGGGCGGAGAAGGCGTCGAGCTCGTTCTTGCCCACGATCGCGTGGCAGGTCACGCCCCCCTGCCGACAGCGCGTGGCGAGCTCGCCGACGATCTTCCCGGTCAGAGTCTGGCTGTCGATTCGGCCCTCGCCCGTGACCACGAACGCGCAGGAGCGCATCCGCTCGTCGAAGCCGAGCGTGTCGAGGACGAAAGAGGCTCCGTGTTGCAGGCGCGCTCCGTGTCCGGCCCAGAGGCCGCCCGACAGCCCGCCGGCGGCGCCCGTCATGGGCACGCCGCGCGGGTCGCGCTCCCACGACCCGGCCAGGCGCTGCAGCCGCTCCTCGAGCCTCGACACCATCTCCGGGTCGGCTCCCTTCTGGGGGCCGAAGACGCTCGGCGCCCGCTCGAACGGCACGCGAGTGTCGCACAGCACGTCGAGTTCGACCGTGACGCCCGCCTCCTCGAGCGCCTCGAGCGCCCCGGCCCCGCCCTCCATGGTGGCCGAGCCGCCGACGCTGACGATCACCCGGTCGGCCCCGGCCTCGACGGCGGCGGCGATCAGCTCGCCGGTCCCGCGCGTCGAGGCCGCCCAGGGGTCACGCTCGTCCTCGGCCACGAGGCCGAGCCCGCTCGCCTGCGCGGTCTCGACGATCGCCCGGCCGTCCGCGAGCAGCGCGAAGGACGCCTCGACCGGCCGCCCGAGCGGGTCCGCGGCCGAGATCGTGTGGAGCTCGCCGCCGAGCGTCGCGACGATCGCCTCCATCGTTCCCTCGCCGCCGTCCGCGACGGGCAGCTCGTCCGCCTCGCAGCCCGCGGCGCGCAGGCCCGTCGCGATCGCCGCGGCAACCTCGCGCGCCGAGAACGTGCCCTTGAACGAGTCGGGCGCGACCAGCGCCGGCAGCTCAGCCAATGGCCTGGCGGAACGCGCGCTCCGCGTCGTCGCCGTGGACGGCGAACACGATCTGCTCGAGGCGACCTTCGTGTGCCCGCGCAACTCCGACCATGATGCGGGCGGCCTCCTCCAGCGGGAAACCGCCCACGCCCGTCCCGAAGGCGACGAGCGCCAGTGAGGTGCAGCCGAGCTGCTCGGCCCTGGCTAGCGTGGAGCGGGTCGCGCTCTCGATGATCTCGGCCGAGGTGGGCCCGCCTAGCTCCATCGTGGCCGCGTGGATGACCCAGCGGGCGGGCATCTCGCCCGCGGTCGTCTCGATCGCCTCGCCCAGGCCGATCGGCGCCTTCTCGTAGGACTCGCGCTGCACCGACGGACCGCCGGCGCGCGAGATCGCGCCGGCCACGCCGCCGCCGTGAGCGAGCCCTGTGTTGGCGGCATTGGCGATGGCATCGACCTCGAGCTGCGTCACATCGGCTTGTCTTACCTCGAGCTCCGCCACGGCTGGCCCATATCCTCACATAGGGGTGTCGATCTACCGCGCTGCCGTTCGTCAATAAGGTGATCGCGGCGACATGCGCCGCACCGACACGGGAGGTTCGACCCATGAAGTACCTGCTCACGCTCTACGGTGACGAAAGCAGCATGGCCGATAGGACGCCCGACCAGCAGGCCGAGGCCATGCAGGCCTGGGACGAGTACACGCAGAACACGAGCGATGCGGGCGTGTTCGTGGGGGGCGAGGGCCTGCAGCCGAGCTCCACCGCCACGACCGTCCGGATCGAGCCGACCGGGGACCCCATCGTCTCCGACGGCCCCTTTGCCGAGACCAAGGAGCAGCTCGGCGGCTTCTATCTGCTCGACTGCAGCGATCTCGATGACGCCCTCGCCTGGGCCAAGCGGATCCCGATGCCCGGCGGGACCGTCGAGGTGCGGCCGGTCATGGACTACGACGCCGTCGGCTCGGAGCACCACAGCAACGAAGCGAAGGCGGAGGCAGGCCGGTAGGCACCCCGGCGGAGGTCGCCGACCGCCTGTTCCGGCGCGAGTCGGGGCGGGCGGTGGCGACCCTGATCCGCATCCTCGGCGACTTCGATCGCGCTGAGGAGGCCGTGCAGGAGGCGTTTGGGGTCGCGCTCGAGCGCGGGCCGCGCGACGGTTCCCCCGACAACCCGGGCGCCTGGATCGTGCGCACGGCCCGCAACAGCGCGATCGACCGCATCCGCCGCGAGCGCCGCTACACGGAGAAGCTGCGCGAGCTGGAGCTGCTCATGCCCGGTGAGCCCGACGAGTCCATGGCCGACGACACACCCGAGACCTCGCTCCCCGACGACCGGCTGCGCCTGTTCTTCACCTGCTGTCATCCGGCGCTTGCGTCCGAGACGCAGGTGGCGCTGACGCTGCGCACGCTCGGCGGGCTCACCACGCCGGAGGTCGCGCGGGCCTTTCTGGCGAGCGAGACCGCGATGCAGCAGCGGCTGGTCCGGGCCAAGCGCAAGATCCGCGCTGCCCGCATTCCCTACGAGGTGCCCCCCGATCACGAGCTGCCCGACCGCCTGCGCTCGGTGCTTGCCGCGGTCTACCTGATCTTCAACGAGGGCTACCTGGCCACGAGCGCCGACAGCTTGGTCCGGCGCGACCTGTGCGACGAGGCCATCCGCCTCGCCCGGCTCCTGGACGCGCTCATGCCCGACGAGAGCGAGGTGCGCGGCCTTCTCTGCCTGATGCTGCTGCACCATTCGCGCCGCGACGCCCGCGTCGACGCCGAAGGCGTCCTGGTGCTGCTCGAGGACCAGGATCGTTCGCTGTGGCGCCGCGACGAGATCGACGAGGGCCTCGCCCTGGTGGCCGCGCTGCGGCGCGCCGGACCGTACGCGCTACAGGCCGGCATCGCCGCCGAGCACGTCGCTCCGGAGACCGACTGGGCGCGGGTGGCCGATCTCTACGGGCAGCTGCTCGAGCTGCAGCCGTCGCCGGTTGTCGAGCTAAACCGGGCCGTCGCCGTTGCGATGAGCGACGGCCCGGAGGCGGGTCTCGAGCTGATCGCCGAGCTCGAGGGCGGCAGGCTCGAGGGCTACCACCTGTTGCACGCCGCGCGCGCCGACCTGCTGCGCCGCACCGGGCGCGCCGACGAGGCGCGGGCGGCCTATCTGCGCGCGCGCGAGCTCACGCAGAACGCCGCCGAGCACGCTTTTCTCGATCGCCGCCTCGCCGAGCTCGACGGCTGACTCAGCGCCGCGCCCGCACCCTGTGGCGCGCCGGCCGCGAGCGGTTGCCCGCCGCGTCGGTGGCGCGCAGCGTCACGCGCACGGTGGCCTTGCGCTTGCGCCGCAGCGCCCGCTTGAGCGCCTTGCGCCCCTTGCGTGTCAGGGTGACCTTGAGACGGGAACGCTTGCCCGAGCGCGCCGCGCGGCTTGCGGGCCGCATCGCAAACGACCGGCGCCCGATCCGCAGTCGCCCGCGCGCGGTGACCGAGCACCGCTCGCTGCATCCCACGAGGGCGATGGCTCCGCGCCGGCGCAGCACGCGCTGCCTGCGCTTGACGCGGGCGCGCAGGCGCGGCCTGGTCGTGTCGGGTGCCAGCGACACGTTCGCGAGACTGCAGGCCGGACCCGTGGGATCCGGATCGATGCGGAGGATCTTGCCCAGCAGCGCGCCTCGGTCTTGGGCGTTCCGGTGCGCGTCGCCCTGGCCTCCGCCGTCGCCGGTCGTGATCCACAGGCAACCGTCCGGGCCGAAGTGCAGCTGGCCGCCGTTGTGGTTGAGCTCGTTCGAGTGCTCGATGGTGAGCAACCCGCGCCGCGTGCCCTCGTCGATGTCTTCGGAGCTCGGGCCGGAACGCGTGTACTCGTCCACGCGGATGTCGCCGCCCTTGTCGGTGTAGTAGACGTAGAGCTTGCCCGAGCTTGCCCAGTCGGGCGCCGCCGCGACCGATAGCAGGCCGCGCTCGCCGCCAGACTGGACCCCCGGCGAGCCGGGGATCTCGAGGATCGCCTCGCTTCTGACCTTCCCCGAGACCACCAGGCGCACGCGCCCCGGCCGCTCGGCGACGAAGAGGCTGCCGGCCTCGCCCGGGACGGGCGCGATCGCGATCGGCTGGTCCCAGGGCGCGCCGCTGGGCGCGGCCAGCGGCACCGAGTCGAGCGCGCCCGGCGCCGAGCCCGCGATGAGCCGGCGAACCTGGTTGCCGTCGAGATCGGCGACGTAGAGATGCCCGGCGGCGTCCTCGCCGAACGACGCGAGGTTGGAGACGGCCTCGCCGGCGGAGGAATCGCCGTGGCCGCCGGGGCCGAGGGCCAGCGAACGGATCTGGCCGGGGTAGAAGTCAGCGAACAGGGCCCGCCCCACCAGCCCGGTCAGCGACGTGTCGCGCACGACGAACCCCGCGGTCACGGCGCTGCCGCGGAAGTCGAAGAGCGGCTCGACGT
Source organism: Thermoleophilaceae bacterium (assembly GCA_040509755.1). GTDB lineage: Bacteria > Actinomycetota > Thermoleophilia > Solirubrobacterales > Thermoleophilaceae > JACVRW01. The sequence continues at coordinate 15,325 of JBEVKF010000044.1, forward strand.
ACGCCGGCGCGGACGCCGGGCAGCGCGAGTCCGGAGGCCTGACCGGTCCCGCCACCTTGCCCTCGCGGCAGGGCCAGCCGAAGTTCGCCCCACGCGCCTCGCGATAGCCGATCCAGTCGATCTCTTCGCGCGCCGAGGCGCCGACATCACCGATCAGCAGCGCTCCGGTCAGACGGTCGAAGGAGAAGCGCCAGGGGTTGCGGAGCCCGTAGGCGTACACCTCCGGCGCCGCGCCGGCGGTGGCCACGAACGGGTTATCGGGCGGGACCTGGTAGGTGACCCCCGCCTGCCCTGCCGCTCCCCCAGGGGCTATGAGCGCCGTGGCAAGGACGACGATTGAGATCGCCAGCCGCATCGCAGCGCTACACCGTACCGGTTAGGTCCGTAGCTGCGACAGCTCGCACTCGCGCGGGTCCTTGTCCTCGCGCCAGCGCAGGAACTTGGCCCCGTGACGAATCCGGTTGCCTGTGATGTGGTCGAAGGCGACCTCGCAGACGAGCTCGGGGCGCAGGCCCTCCCAGACGAGCTCCTCGTCTGCCTTCCAGCGGCTTGGCTCGCCCGAGCCGCGCTCGTGGGTCCGGTAGGGCTCGAGCAAGGCGGGCAGCTCGCGCTTCTGCTTGGCGCTGAAGCTCGAGGTGTGCCCGACCACCTGCAGGCCTTCGCCGCCGTCGCCGTACATGCCGAGGATCAGCGACCCAACGGTGCCCTCGGCCTTGCCGAATCGAAACGCGGCAACTACGGCGTCGGCGGTCCGCACGCGCTTGACCTTGACCATCCCGACCCGCTCGCCGGGGCGGTAGGTCGCCGCCGACTGCTTGGCGATCACGCCCTCGCCGGTGCCCGCGAGCCATTCGCCGGCGGCCTCGGGGTCGTCAGTCGCGGGAGTGAGCTCGACCGGGTCGGCCACCAGCGCGGCCAGGCGCTTGCGGCGCTCGCTGTAGGTCAGCTCGAGAAGCGTCTCGTCTCCCTCGGCAAGCAGGTCGAAGGCGACGAGCGCGGCGGGCGTCTCGGCGCGCAGGCGCTCCACGCGCGAGGCGGCCGGGTGGATGCGCTGAGAGAGGAGGTCGAACTCCTGCACGCCGTCGACGGTCACCACCATCTCCCCGTCCAGCACGTAGCGCGTCGCCGGCAGAGCAAGGGCCTGTTCGACGATCTCGGGGAAGTAGCGGTTCATCGGCTTGCCGTTTCGGCTCTGGAGGTGGACATCGTCGCCGTCGCGAAAGACGATGATGCGAAAGCCGTCCCACTTGGGTTCGTAGCACCAGTCCTCGCCCTTGGGCAGGTCGCGGGCGCTCTTGGCGAGCTGGGGCTTGATGGGTGGCGAGAGCGGCAGGTTCATCGGCGCGGGGCCGCGCTCGGATGCATGATGCGCCGCAGCAGAGCGTCGGCGAGCTTCGGTCGCAGCCCGTGCATGATACGCAGCAGGCGCACGTTCGCCGGGTAGAAGACCTCCCTCGCCTCCGACTCGACGGCGCCGACCACCGCCGCGGCCAGCGGCGCGGGATCGGTCGAGCGCTCCAGTCGGTACCAGGCCGGCATCCGCTCCTTCTCGTGATCGTGGAGCGAGCTTCGAATCTGGCCCGGGTAGACCATCGTCAGCCCGATGCCCGTCCCAGCCAGCTCGTGGCCCAGTGCCTCGCCGAAGCCGCGCTGCGCTGCCTTCGTGGCGCCGTAGACGGCTGCGCCCGGGAAGGAACGGATGCCCGCGCCCGACGAGACGATCACGATCTGGCCCCGGCCGCGCTCGAGCATGCCCGGCAGGGCCGCCTTGGCCGTGTAGGCGGTGCCAAGCCAGTTGACGCGGGTCAGCTCCCCCACCATCTCGAGGGGCATCTCGGCGAACGGCAGGTAGTGGGCGATGCCCGCGTTTATCACCAGAACGTCGACCGAGCCGAAGCCCTCGATCGCCGCTGCGATGGAGCGCGCGTCGGTCACGTCCGCGCTGATCTCCCCCGAGCGCGACACCCGCCCGACCTCGCAGCCGCGCGCCTCGAAGGCGTTTGAGATCGCCGCCCCGATGCCGCGCGACGCGCCAGTCACCAGGACGCGGGTGCCAGGTCCGAGATCCACGGCGGAGCATCGTAGTGGCACCCCTTAGGATTGGAGCGATGACGCACGACCAAGCCACCGTCGCCGAGGAGGAGTACCTCCAGATCATCTACTGGCTCCAGGAGGCGGGGCTTGCGATCACGGGCGCGAACCTCGCTCGGGCCATGCAGGTCTCGGCGCCGACGGTGCACGAGATGATCGGACGGCTCGAAGGCGACGGCTACATCACCCGCTCGCCCGACAAGACGCTCGAGTTCACCGAATCGGGCAAGGATCACGCCACCCAGATCGTTCGCCGCCACCGCTTGATCGAGCGCTTTCTCACCGACGTCTTCGACATCCCCTGGGACCAGGTCCACGAGGAGGCCGAGCGTCTCGAGCACTGGATGTCGCCCATGGTCGAGGAGCGCATGCTGCGCGCCATCGGCGATGCCAAGACCTGCCCCCACGGCCATCCGATCTTCGAGGGCGAGCGCGAGGTAGGGGTCCCGCTGGCCGACGTCGAGGAGGGCGCGAGCGTTCGGGTGCTGCGCTTCGAGAACGAGGCTGAGGATCTGCTGCACTACCTGAAGGACTCCGGCCTTCATCCCGGCCTCGAGGGCAAGCTCAGCAGCGCGGGCGACGACGAGGTCGTGATCGACGGCGCCGACAGCAGCTACTCGGTCACGCGTAGCGTCGCGGAGACGGTCTCCGTCATCGCCGACCCCTCACCGCCGGTGCGCACCGCCCTGCCCGACCAGCTTGTCCTGGGCAAGGAGCGCTACGGGCGCTGAGCCCGGCGGCGGCGCAGCTCTCGGCCGAAAGTACGGCCGAGGTGCAGCGGGTGGCCGAGCATCGTCTCGATCTGGCCCGCGACCGAGTCGGGGTCGCGTGCGACGCCGAGCCCACGCAGCACCGTGAGCAAGTCGTAGTAGACGCGCTCGCAGACCAGGCGGTCCTCCTCGAACACGTAGATCCCGCATACCCGCACCCGCACGAAGCGCTCAGTCGGCGGCAGCCCGTGGTAGGTGCCGAGGTGGGTGCCGGAGACCCAGGCCTCCTCGGCGACGGCGTCGTCGCCGTGGTGGGTCGCGATCGGCTCGACCGCGAGGTCCGGGACGCCCTTGAAGTTCTCGGCGTGGTAGGCGCGCACGGCGCCCTCGCCGTCGAACACCTCGCCGGTTGGGACGATCTCGTAACGCGGGTGCTCGAACGTCGCGATCAGAGCGTCGAGGTCGTGCGCGCACTCGGCCGCGGTGTGCGCGTCGAGCACCGCCTGCCGTGCGCCGCGAAGGTCCATGGCGCTAACGGTACGTCGTCCTGCCGCGCTCGCGCAGGTCGAAGTAGAGGAGGGTTGAGTAGAGCGCGGCGAACGGCTGCGTGATCGCGTTCGCCAGGATCTGGCCCGCGAGCGACCAGAGCGCGCGGTCGCTCCCGTCGGCCACCGCGGTGAAGGGCGCGCCGATGATGATCGCGATCAGCAGCGCCGCGACGTTGATGAGCAAGATCAGCCCGAAGGTGCGCCACCAGGCGCCATCGACCAGGCTCCCGCTCGCTCGCAGCGCCCCGGCATTGCGGGCGCCCTCGAGCACCACCGACTGCGGCACGAAGTACCAGCGGACGAACAGGTACACGCCAGGCAGGATCAGGATCAGCCCGAGCGCGATGCCGAGCGCGGCCAGCAGAACGGCGAAGAAGATCGGGGTGAACAGCTCGAAGCCCTTGACGATCGCGTCGCGTGCGCCGGGCGACCCGCCTTCGGCCACAGAGCGCAGCGCGAACACGCAGATGGCGGTCACAAGCGGCGCGACCACGAGGTATGACACGGCCGCCGGGATGGCAGCCTCGGCGAAGGCGGGCGTACGGTCATAGCCGGAGGTCAGCTGCTCGAGCCCGATGCCGCTCACCACCAATTCCGATGGCACCACCACGAGCGCGCCAAGCGCCAGGAAGGTCCAGAAGTGGCGCAGGTAGACAGACAGCGAGTCGCGCAGCAGGGCGCCCGCGTCGCGCGAGCGCTCGAGCTCGATCACGCCGCGGTGGGACTCAGCTCCCGGTACGCCTCGGCTATCCGCGAGATGCCCTCCTCGATCTGATCGGGCGGCACGGCGGAGTAGGCGAGCCGCAGCGAGCTCTCGCCGCCCTCGAGCAGGAAGTCCGTGCCCTTCACGAACACGACTCCGCGCTCGGCGGCGCCGCGCTCGAGCGCCGCCACGTCGGACCCGTCGGGCAGGTCGACCCAGAGGAAGTAGCCGCCCTCGGGCGTGACGAAGCGGGCGTCAGGCAGGTGGCGGCCGAGCGCCGCGCAGGTGGCGTCGCGGCGGTCGCGCAGGGCGTCCTTGACGGTTGCGATCGAGCGGTCGAGCGCACCCGAGCGACAGAACTCGGCCACGATCGACTGCGCGACCATGTTGGGTGAGATGTAGGTCTCGGTGGCGCGCTTGCGGATCGCGCCAATCAGGTCGCCGGGGCCGACCAGGTAGCCCACCCGGATCCCAGGGCAGACCGTCTTTGAGAACGACGAGGCGTAGACGACCGTCTCGTCGCTCTCGTCCATCTCGAGCATGGTCGGATGCTGCTCGCCCTCGAAGCGCAGCTCGACGTAGGGATCGTCTTCGAAGATCGTGAAGCCGTACTCGCGGGCCAGCGCGAGCAGGCGCTTGCGCTTGCCGAGCGAGAGCGTGCAGCCCGCCGGGTTCTGGAAGTTGGGGATGATGTGGGCGAGCTTGGGCCGCGCACCCGCCTCGAGCGCGTGCGCCAGCCCCTCTACGTCGATCCCGTCCGCTTCGAGCGGGATGGCGAGGATCTCCGCCCCGAGCTTGCGCAGCGAGAGCAGCGTGCGGTCGTAGGTGGGCGCCTCCACCACGACGAGATCGCCGGGCGCGACCAGCTCGCTGAAGAGAAATGCGTCCGCCTGCATCGACCCGTTGGTGGCGAGCAGGCGGGCGGGCTCCACATCGTGCTTCTTTGAGAGCCACTCGAGCAGTCCCGGGTAGCCGGCCGAGGTGCCGTAGGCGAACGTGCTCGCCGGGTCGTGCTCGAAGGCGCGCTGGGCGGCGGCCTTCAGCTCGTCGACGGCGATGATGTCGAGCGACGGGGCGCCGCGCGAGAGGGAGATGTTGGTGAGCTCGGCCACGAACGGCCAAGATACCGGGGCGGCCCTTACTAGGCTCTCCGGAGCGTGAAGCCAAGCCAGATCGTGATCGCCGTGGTGGCCGCAATCGCGGTGGCGGTTGTCGCCGTGCTGTCGGCCGGCGGCGGTGGCGAGGATGACCGCGCCACCTCGCAGGGCGGCGCGGGCCCGCAGCCGCCGAAGGGCGCCACTGCGATTCCATTCGCCTACTCGCCCGAGAAGGAGAAGCTGCTCGTCCCGCTGATACGCGAGTTCAACCGCGAGGACGGCAAGGCGTTCGTCGAGGGCGAGGTCGTCTCGAGCGGCGACGCTCAGGCGCGCATCGCCGACGGGCGCCTGGAGCCGGTCGTCTGGTCGCCGGCCTCGTCGCTCTGGGGCCGGCTTCTCAACTTCGAGGCCGACCGGCCGCTCGCACCCGACGACAACCCGTCGATCGTCCGCACGCCGCTGGTGATCGCGATGTGGGAGCCGTTTGCCAAGGCGCTCGGCTGGCCGGGCCAGCAGATCGGCTTCGAGCAGGTGATCAGGCTGGCCCGCTCCAACCAGGGCTTTGCGGAGTTCGGCCACCCGGAGTTCGGCAGCTTCAAGCTCGTCCACACCAACCCGGACTTCTCGACGTCGGGTCTCGAGGCGGTCGTCGCGGAGTACTACGCGGCGACCGGCAAGAAGGAGGGTCTGACCGAGAAGGACGTCCAGGGCTCCAAAGCACGCCAGATCGTGCGCGACATCGAGCGCTCGATCGTCCACTACGGCGACACCACGCTCTTCATCGCCGACCAGATGCGCGCCAACGGGCCGGGCTACGCCTCCGCGGTGGCGATGGAGGAGGTGACGCTGGTCGACTTCAACAGGCGGCGTGGGTCTCAGCCGCGCCTGATCGCCCTCTATCCGCCGGAGGGCACCTTCTATTCCGACAACCCGTTCATCGTGCTCGACGCGCCCTGGGTCAGCGCTGCCCAGCGCGCAGGGGCGCAGCGCTTCGCGGAGTTCCTGGCCGATCGGATAACGCCTGAGGTGGCCGCCAGGTCGGGCTTCCGCCCGGCCGATCTCGACGAGGCACCGGTGGCGCCGGTGTCGAAGGAGAACGGCGTCGACCCGGCCCAGCCCGAACGCGTGCTGGGCCTGCCGGAGCCGCGCGTGCTGGACTCGATCAGAAGGGCGTGGCGCGAGGACCGCAAGCCCGCCAACGTGCAGCTCGTGGTCGACACGTCGGGCTCGATGAACGACGAGAACCGCCTCGAGCGCGCGAAGCAGGGCCTGAAGGTCTTCTTCGACCAGGTCGGACAGCAGGACAGCGTCGGGTTGACGATTTTCTCGGATCGCATCCAGCCGCTGATCGAGGTCGGGCCGTTCAGCGAGAACGAGGGCCGCCTGCGCGAGACCGTCGACAACCTGATCGCCGACGGGGGCACCTCGATCTACGACGCGACCATCGACGGCTTCGAGCAGGTGCGCGGACGGGCCTCGCCCGACCGGATCACGGCGGTGGTGCTGCTCACCGACGGCGAGGACACCGATTCCGCGGCAAGCGTCGAGGACGCGGTCCGCACGGTGCGCGCCCAGGGCGACTCCGACAACCAGGTCCGCGTGTTCACGATCGCCTACAGCGCGGGGGCGCTCGGCGCCGCCGAGGCGCTCGAGGCGATCGCCGAGGCCTCGGGCGGACAGCCCTACGAGGGCGACACCGAGGACATCGAGTCGGTCTACCGCAGCATCTCGAGCTTCTTCTGATGGCCGAGTCGCGGAGGCCCTACTCGCGCTCCGACTACAACCAGGCGCTCATTGCCAACGCGCTCACGCAGCCGTTCAACATCGTGCTGCTCGCGGCGATCCTGATCGCCGGCCTCGTGCTCCAGGTCTTCCTACCCGTGCTGGCCGTCGGCCTCGTGGTCTACGGCATCGCGGCCGCGCGCACCTACTTCGACCAGGACGAGGCGAACAAGGTGCTCGAGCGGGAGAAGGGCAAGCGGCGCAAGCGACTCGAGGCCGGCCGGCTCGACACGCGCGGCCTGTCCGAGCCGATCGCGCTGCTGCTCAGCGGCGCGCGCCAGCGCGAGGCGCGCATCCGCGACGCGATCGAGCGCGCAGAGCTGCCGTACGACGAGGTCTCCGCCGAGGTCGACCGCTTCATCCGCGCGATCGAGGACGGCGCGCGCCGCGCGCAGCTGCTCTACGAGGCGCTCGCCGAGACCCCGCCGTCATGGGTGGAAGGTCGCCTCGCCGAGGTGCAGGGCGACCCCTCGAAGGCCGAGCTGACCACGGCGCTCCGCGCTCAGCTGGCCGTGCTGCGGCGCATGGAGGCCCAGCTGCAGCGCTTCTACGACGAGATGGAGCGGGTGCTCGTGGAGCTCGACACGGTGCGCGGCAACCTGGTCTCGGTGTCGGCTTCGAGCGAGGCCGCCAACCAGGAGCGCCTGGCCGGCGAGGTGCGCTCGCTCAGTGAGGAGGTGGGCGCGGTGGCCGCCGGCATGAGCGAGGTCTACGAGACGCCTTAACGCCGCTCCGCGAGGATCTCCACCGCGAGCTCGGAGACCTGTGTCGGGTTTCGGGCCACCCGCACGCCCTTGCCCTCGAGCGCCTCGGCCTTCGCGGCCGCCGTTCCCTTCGAGCCGGACACGATCGCGCCGGCGTGGCCCATCGTCTTGCCGGGCGGCGCGGTGAACCCGGCGATGTAGGCCAGCACCGGCTTTGAGACCTCGGCTGCGATGTACTCGGCGGCCTCCTCCTCGGCCGAGCCGCCGATCTCCCCGCACATCACGATCAGCTCGGTCTCGTCGTCGGCCTCGAAGAGCTCGATGATGTCGATGAAGCTCGAGCCGGGCACAGGGTCCCCGCCGATGCCGACGATCGACGAGTTGCCAAAGCCGTTCTGGGCCAGCTCGTTGCCGATCTGGTAGGTCAGCGTGCCCGAGCGCGAGACCAGGCCGACGTTGCCCTCCTTGAAGAACTGCGCCGGGATGATCCCGACGTTGGCCTTGCCGGGCGACAGGATTCCCGGGCAGTTCGGCCCGATCAGCCGCGAGCCGCCGCGGCGCAGGTGGTTGTAGACGCGCAGCTCGTCGTGGGCGGGGATGCCCTCGGTGATCGCGATGATCAACTCGACCCCGGCGTCCTCGGCCTCGAGGATCGAGTCGGCGGCGAAGCGCGGCGGGACGAAGATCATCGCGGTGTTGGCGCCCGTCTTTGCGACCGCCGCGTGGAAGGTGTCGAACACCGGCACCCCGTCGACGTCCTGGCCGCCCTTGCCGGGCGTGACGCCGGCCACGACCTGGGTGCCGTAGTCGCGGTTTCGCAGTGTGTGGAAGGTGCCCTCGCGGCCGGTGATCCCCGCCACGCACAGCTTCGTGGCCTTGTCGACGAGGATCGCCATCAGGTCGCCGCCGCCAGCTCCACGACCTTCTTGGCGGCGCCGAGCATGGTGGCCTCGGTGTGCACGTTGGGCAGGCTCGCCTCGGCGAGCAGCGCCCGGCCCTCCTTGTCGTTGGTGCCGTCGAGGCGCACCACGAACGGCACGTCCGGCTCGATCTGGGCGAAGGCCTCGATCAGCCCCTTGGCCACCTCGTCGCAGCGCGTGATCCCGCCGAATATGTTGAACAGCACCGCGCCCACCTTCTCGTCGGAGAGGATGACCTCGACCGCGCTCGTGATCGCCTCGGCCTTGGAGCCACCGCCGGCGTCGAGGAAGTTGGCCGGCTCGCCGCCCGCCTGGGCGACCACGTCGAGAGTCGACATGACGAGCCCGGCGCCGTTGCCGAGGATGCCCACGTTGCCGTCGAGCTTGACGTAGGTGAGCCCGCGCTCCTTGGCCATGCGCTCCTGCGGATCCTCGCCGGAGACGTCGCGGAGCTCGGCGACGTCCGGGTGGCGGTAGAGGGCGTTGGCGTCGATCGTCACCTTGGCGTCCAGCGCCACCACCTCGCGGCTCTTTGTCACGAGCAGCGGGTTGACCTCGACGAGCGTGGCGTCCTCGCGCTCGAAGACCTCGTAGAGCTTCCCCAGCATTGCGCCAACGGGACGGATCACGTCCGCGGCGATGCCCGCCTCGAACGCCAGCCGGCGCCCATGGAACTCCTGAAAGCCGATCAACGGATCGACGTGGACCATGCGCATCGCCTCGGGATCGGTATCGACGACCGCCTCGACGTCCATGCCGCCCATGCGCGAAAGCATCGCCATTGGCATCTTGGCGGAACGATCGAACACGATCGCCGCGTAGTACTCCTCGTCGATCTCGCTCGCCTGCTCGACGTAGACCTCGTGCACGGTGAAGCCGCGGATGTCCATGCCGAGGATGGCCTCGGCGTGCTGCTCGGCCTCACCCCGGTTGCCGGCGAGCTTGATCCCTCCCGCCTTGCCGCGGCCGCCGATCTGCACCTGCGCCTTGATGACCACCGGGTAGCCGAGCTCCTCCGCGGCCTTGACGGCCTCGGGCACGGTCGCGGCGTGACGCCCGTCGGGCACGGGAACGCCGTGCTTGGCGAACAGCTGCTTGCCCTGGTATTCGAGGAGATCCATTGCGGGTAGATAGAGTGCTGCGCCGCTGCGGCGGGCGCAGGACCCTATCGAAAGACACATGGCACTACCGAAAGAAGTCAAGTTCGTCACGTTCGACTGTTACGGCACGCTCATCGACTGGGAGAGCGGCGTTTACGACGCCTTCCAAAAGGAGGCTGACCGCGACGGGTTCACCATCGATCGCGACGCGCTGATCCCTCGCTTCATGGACGTCCAGCGCGACATCCAGCGCGGCTCCTACGAGCTCTACGCGGAGGTCTTGCGCCGCACCGCCGTGCGGGTGGCGGCCGAGCTCGGCTGGGACCTCGAGCCTTCCCGCTCCAACTTCCTGCCCGACAGCGTCCCCTCGTGGCAGGCCTTCCGCGAGACCAACGCGCAGCTCGAGCGCTTCTCCAAGAAGTACGAGATCGGGATCCTCTCGAACATCGACGACAAGCTGCTCGGCGCCACCCGGCGCCACTTCCGCAGCGACCTCGACCTGGTGGTGACCGCGCAGCAGGTGCGCTCCTACAAGCCCGATCCGGCCCACTTCAAGGAGTGCGCGCGCCGCATCGAAGGCAAGCGCAAGAACTGGGTGCACATCGCCTCGGGCTATCCCACCGACGTCGACCCGTGCCTGAAGTCGAAGATCCCGGTCATCTGGGTCAACCGTCACGGCGAGGAGCTCGAGGCGGGGTTGAAGAAGCCGGACGCCGAGGTCAAGACCTTCCGCGACGCCGGCAAGCTGCTGAAGGCCGCTTGAGGGCGGTCTCGGTCCACCCCGATGCGCTGGTCGTCACGAGCCCCATGTGGCAGACCAATGCGACCGTCCTGCGCGCCGGCGGGGAGACGATGCTCGTGGATTCGCCCTATTTCCCGCACGAGCTGGAGGCGCTCCCAGAGGTGCTGGCGAGCGCGGGCTTCGAGCCCGACGCGCTGATCGCGACGCACGCCGACTTCGACCACCTTCTGGGCCGGGTGGCCTTTCCGGCGCTGGCGCTCGGTCTGGGGGAGTCGAGCGTCGAGCGCATCCACCGCGATCCGGGCGGCGCACAGCGCGAGCTGCGCGACTACGACGCCACCCTCTACGTCGAGCGGCCAGGGCCGCTGGCGCTCGGCCAGGTCCAGTCCCTCCCGGTGCCCGGAAGCGTCGAGGTCGGCGACCGCGAGCTCGAGTTGCATCCAGCCGAGGGCCACACCGCCGACGGGATGGCGATCTTCGCCCGCTGGTGCGGCGTGCTGTGCGTGGGCGACTACGTCTCGAAGGTCGAGATCCCGTGGATCTCCGCGAGCGGATCGGCCACGGACTACCGCGCCACGCTCGCGCGGCTCGCTCCGTTGATCGAGGCGGCCGAGACGATCGTGCCCGGGCACGGGCCCCAGCACGACCGCGACACCGCACTGCGGCTGTTGGAGGAGGACGTGGAGTACCTCGAGGCACTCGAGCGAGACCGCGAGGGCGCGAGGCTTCCCAAGGGCCGCGACACGAAGGCCCAGCGCGAGATCCACGCGGAGAACGTCAGCCGGGTTTAGGCCGTTTCTGGAGGTGACGCCTCAGCTTCCGTCTTACGAGCCGCGCATCGCCGGCGCCAATATCCGCCTGGGAAACGGCTCGGTCGACGTCGTTGCCACCCGAAGCGGAGGGGCCTGCGCACGGTCGTCCGCGACTGGCGGGCGGCACGTGCTGGTCGTGCGAACCGGCAGAGGCCTCAGTCCGGGACGAGATCCTGGAAGCGCCCGCCGCCCGCGCTCTTCGGGTCGCTGACGCGGGCGATCAGCAGCGCCGAGACACCCATGCCCGCGAACAGCACGAAGCCGAGCGCTCCGAAGTCGGCCACGGCGAGCACCGCGCCGCCCGCCGCCGCGCCGATCATGTAGCCCAGCTGCGCGCTGGCGGTCCGCGCGCCCATCATGCTGCCGGGACGGCCCGGGAGCTGGGCCAGGCCGAGGGCGCTCGCGGCGGTCGAGCGCACCGACGCGAAGAACGCCGTCGCGCAGAAGACGCCGAGCGTGAACCAGACCGACGGCGTGATGTTGAGCAGCGGGACGATCAGCGCGCCCATGCACAGCGCGGCGCCCGCGATCAGCGGCCGGCGCGGCAGCCGCTCGGTCATCCGCGCCACGTTGGTCGAGGTGATCAGGAAGATGATCGAGCCGAGCGCCAGCAGCACACCGACCTCGGACTCGTCGACGCCGTAGTTCTGGATGTAGAAGGCGCCCGCGTAGGTCAGCTCCGCGGTCCAGGCCGAGTACGCCACGAGCTCAGCGATGGTCCAGCGGCGCGCGGAGGGATCGCGAAAGACCGCGCTGAGGCCCTCGCGCTCGCCCGCCGTGCCCCGGTGCCGCGGGCGTCCACGTGGCGCGAGCAGGCCGCCGGCGAGCGCGGCGCCGGCCATCGCGGCCGGGACGATGTAGCCGAGCCGCCACGACCCGCTCTCGGCGAGGATGCCGATCAGCGGGTTCCCGGCTATCCAGGCGATCGACTGCGCTCCCACGACCCAGCCGACGGCCCAGGCGGCCTGGTCCTCGTCGAAGTAGGCCGCCACTCCCGCGAACCCCGCCGACAGCAGGCAGGCGACCCCTGCGCCGGTCAGCGCCTGAGCCGCGTAGAAGAGCCCGAGCGAGGGCGCGGCCGCCGTGAACCCCGCGCCCGCCAGCGCCAGCGCCGCGCCGGCCCGGATCAGCGGCGCGACTCCGGCGCGGTCGATCAGGGGGCCGATGGCGACCGAGACCGCCACCGCCGTGCCCGCGAGCACCGAGCGGGCAAGGCCGACCGCGCTCAGCGAAGCGCCGAGGTCGTCGCCGATCGCGACCACGAGGGGGGCCAGGACGACGATCGAGGCCTGTGCGGCGATCGTCGCGAGGACGAGCGGGACCACCGCCAGCGCCCGGCTGGGTGCGGGCGGTCCGCTTCGCCGCAAGCGGCCGACTAGGCCGGGTGCGCGCGGTCCCTTACTTGATGACGGCAATGGTGTCGCCGGTGGCGATCGAGCCGCCCTCGGAGACGCTCAGAACCTCGATCGTTCCCGACGACGGGGCGGTGATCTCGTTCTCCATCTTCATGGCCTCGACCACGCATATGAGCGCGCCCTGCTCGACCTGCGCGCCCTTCTCGACGGCCACCTTGAGCACCGTGCCCTGGATCGGCGAGACGAGCTCACCCGGAGCGCCGCCGCCCCCGCCGGACTTGCGCTCGCGCCGCGGCGCCTTCTTCACGGCGCCGGCCGGCGCCGCCCCGTTGGGGGCGAATGGGGCACCGATCACCTTGACGTCGAACCTGCGCCCCGAGACCTCCACGGCGTAGTCGCGCTCGACCTTCTCGGGCTCGTCGCCGTCGCGCGGCTCCGGCTTCGGGAAGGCGAGCTGCTTGAGCCACTCCCTGTCCTCGACGAGGTCCCGGCAGGTCTCCCCGTTGCGCCATTGCTCGGTGGCGAGCAGCGCCTGGTGAAAGGGGACGAGCGTCTTGAGCCCGCCGATCTCGTACTCGCCGAGCGCGCGCAGCATGCGCCTCGTCGATGCCTCGCGGTCGACGTCCCACACGATCAGCTTGGCGATCATCGGGTCATAGAGCGGCAGTACCTCGTAGCCCGCCTCGGCGCCCGAATCGACTCGCACGAACGCGCCCGCGGGCTCT
>JBEVKF010000045.1:0-32536 GCA_040509755.1 Thermoleophilaceae bacterium
CGCGCGGCCCCGGCGAGCCGGCCTGGATCTCCGCCGAAAGCCCGGATGGCCTCCTCCAGCGAAACCCCGTCGGCGTCGGCTCGCTCGAGGGTCGCCGTGTCGAAGCCGCCCGCCAGCACTGAGCTGCCGAGAAACGCGGTGCCAAAGCGCGCCCCTTCCTCGTCCGCGAACGCGACCACCTCGAGCGCGAACGGGAGCCGCGTGCCGGCGGTCACGAGGCGCTCCACCGCGGCGATGCCCGCGAGCACGCCGAGCGCGCCGTCATAGCGCCCGGCGTCAGGCACCGTGTCGAGGTGGGATCCGAGCAGCAGCGACGGAGCGTCGCCGTCGCCGGCGTCGTAGCGGCCGATCAGGTTGCCGACCGCGTCGCGGCGAACGGCCATTCCGGCGGCGCCCATCCAATCGGACACGGCCGCGCCCGCCTCGGCGTGGGCCTGCGTGCCGAAGCGGCGCGTGAGCCGGCCCGGCTCCTCGGTGAAGGCCGCGAGCAGCTCAGTTCGCTCCATCACCGCTCGCGCCAGCGGCGCTGCGACCTCAGCTGCCACGGTAGGTGCTGTAGGCCCAGGGCGAGACGAGCAGCGGGACGTGGTAGCTCGCCTGCGCGTCGGCCACTCCGAAGCGCACCGGCACCAGGTCGAGGAACGGCTCATCGCCCGGCGCGCCTTCCGATCCGGCGAAGTAGGCGCCGACGTCGAAGACGAGCTCGTAGCGGCCGATCGAGAGCTCGCCCGCCGCCAGCAGCGGCCGGTCGGTTCGCCCGTCGGCGTTCGTGCGAGTACGGGTGAGCGACTCAGGGGCAGCGTCGCCCGGCACCACGCGAAGCAGCTCGATCGCCACGCCGGCAGCGGGGCGCCCGCGTGCGGTGTCGAGGACGTGGGTGGTCAGCTGTCCGGTGGACGCCACGGCTCAGGTGATCCTCGTCATCGACAGCGTGATCGTGCCGAAGGCAGGGAAGGGAGGCACGAAGAGCTTGCGCTCGCCGGCCGGGTCGTCGGGATCCGCGTAGGGGTCGCGCGTCATGTTCTTGGCGACGAAGTCGAGCGAGCGCAGCTGCGGATAGCGCTCGAGCAGGCGCTTGCCCATCTCGTGCACGAGCTGCTGGATCGACTCGCTCACGAACTCGTGAAAGACGGCGGCGCAGACGTCGCGCACCTGCTCGCCGGCCACGTAGCGGGCGTGGTCTGCTCCGATCGCGTCACGGGGGTCCGAATAGACCCAGTGGACGTCGAGGCCGATGAACAGCGGGCGGTCGGAGCGCTCGGGGAGAGTGGTGTACTCGTCGCGCACGAAGCGGGTGAAGGCGCTGCCCTTGAGCTTGAGCAGTTCCATGTTCACGCGTCCGCTGCGCTGCTCGGTCAGCACGGCCCCGCCGGCGTTGCGCCCGTAGCGCAGCTCGGCCACCGCATGGTCGCCCCACTCGCGCCGGCGCAGGACGGCGCTCTGCTCGAAGCCGTGGTCGCCCGGCACCTGGGCGGCGCTGAACGCCAGCTCACGCGCGCTGACGCGCACCTCCTGCATCTGCTCGTAGCGGTCCAGTAGCCCGGTCCCGAGCTGGGCGAGGTAGCCCTCCAGCGTCGCGCCCTCGTACTCGCGCCCTTGGCGCAGGATGAAGTTCTTCATCGAGTCCGTGGCGACCACCTCCGAGTTGTCGCCCTCGGTGTAGGCCGGCAGGAAGTTGTCGCCGTGTACCTCGATCGTCACCTCGTTGGCAAACAGCGCGTTGTCTCTGCCGGTGAACCGCGACTCGGGCACGTCCGCGAGACCCGAGAGCGGGGTCGCGTAGTGGCGGTAGACCGGCACCTCGGCCTTGCCATAGGCGATCCGGTAGTCCACGCCCGCGAGGCCCGCGTCATCGCGCTCGGGCTGGCCCTCAAGCCGCAGGGCCGCGATCTTGGCGATCTCGCGCAGCGCGGTGCGCCGCTCCCGCTCCGGCGTGGAGTCCAGGCGCTGCTGGGCCTCGGCGATGATGCTCTCGGGCGTGTGCTCGCGCACGCAGACCACGAACGGGAAGCCGAACTTGTCGCGGTACGCGATCGTCGCGCGCTCGAGCCGGGCGCCCTGCTCGAGCTCCATCTGGCCGAGGCCTACGCTCGCCTGCTCGGAGGCGGACGCGGCCGTGAGCTCGCCGAGCGCGGCTTGCCCGGGCGCGAGCTCGGGGTGCGAGCGGATCAGCTCGAGCTGGCGCTCCTCCGGTGCGCGCTCGACCGCTCGGACCATGGCCGCATGCAGCTCGGCGATCGTCTCGAACGGTCCCTCAGCCCAGGCCTCCTCCGCCACCCAGGGCGACGATTCGAACGCGGGGCCGTAGCGCTCGACGAAGGTGTCTCGGTCGATGTTCATGCGGTCTCGGCGGCCCGCTCCACGAGGCCGACGATGTCGTCGGGCCGGACCGGCACGCGCGGGAGCGCTCGGCCGGTCGCCGCGCGCATCGCGCCGACGATCGCGGCTGTCGATGCGATCGTTGGCGCCTCGGCGATGCCGTTGAGCCCGTAGGGCGAGTGCGGCTGGGCGAGTTCGAGGATCTTGGAGCGCACCGGCGGCATGTCGAGGATCGTCGGAATCAGGTAGTCGGTGAAGGAGGCGTTGCGAAGGCGCCCGTCGGTGAGCTGGATCTCCTCCATCAGCGCGAGCCCGAGGCCCTGGGCGATCCCGCCCTCGATCTGCCCCTCCACCGCGATCGGGTTGATGGCCCGGCCGACGTCCTGCGCGGTGGCGATCTCGACCACCCGCACCAGCCCGAGCTCGACATCGACATCGACCACGGCCCGGTGCGCCGCGAACGAAAAGGCCAGGTGAGCATCGCCCTGGCCGTTCTCGTCGAGCGGGAATGTCTTGCGCGGGCGGTACTCGCGCGTCGCCTCGAGCGGGTCGTCGCCGATCAGCTCCGCGAGCGAGTCAAGAGCGGTTGGATCGGCCGCCGGCCCGAAGCGCTCCCTTGCGCGCTCGAGCAGCGACTCGCGGACCGCCTCGCAGGCATCTCTGACCGCACCGCCCGTGAACCAGGTCTGGCGCGACGCCGAGGAGGACCCCGCGTTGCCGACCTCGGTGTCGGCGGCGAGCACGATCACGCGCTCGACTCCGAGCACGTCGCGGGCGATCTGCGCCTGGACGGTCACCGCGCCCTGCCCGACCTCGCACGCGGCCGTGTGTACCTCGACCTGGGGCTCGCCGCTCGCGACCGACAGACGAACGCGCGCGGTCGAGTGATCGTCGAAGCCGCCGGAGAAGCCCACGTTCTTGAAGCCGACCGCGTAGCCGACTCCGCGCCTGATCCCCTCTCCGTGCGTGGTGTTCGACACGCCGCCCGGCAGCGCGCGAAGGTCGAGCGCGCCGCCGTCCGGCCGGGAGGGGAGGGGCATCGACACCAGCTCCTCCAGCAGCTGATCGATCGGCGCGGGGCCGTCAACCGCCTGGCCCGTAGGCAGGCTCGTCCCGGTGGCCATCGCGTTTCGCCGGCGCAGCTCGACCGGGTCGATGCCGGCGGAGACGGCAAGCTTGTCCATCTGAGCCTCGTAGGCGAAGCAGGTCTGCACGGCTCCGAAGCCGCGCATAGCCCCGCAGGGCGGGTTGTTGGTGTAGACGACGTAGGAGTCGATGTCGGCGTTCGGGCACTCGTACGGGCCGACGCCGGTGGACGCGGCGTTGAGGCAGACCGCCATCGAGCTCGAGGCATAGGCGCCGCCGTCGAGCACGATGCGCGCCTTGACGTACACGAGGCTGCCGTCGAGCGTGGCGCCGTGCTCGTAGCGCAGGCGCGCCGGGTGGCGGTGGACGTGGCCGAAGAACGACTCCTCGCGCGAGTAGACCATCTTGACCGGGCGCCCGGTATGGAGGGCGAGCATGCAGGCGTGGATCTGCATCGACAGGTCCTCGCGCCCGCCGAACGCGCCGCCCACACCCGCGTTGGTGATGCGCACGCGCTCGGGCTCTAGATCGAGGCTGGCCGCCACCTGGTGGCGATCGACGTGCAGCCATTGGGTGGCGACGTAGAGATCGACGCCGCCGTCCTCGCTCGGCAGCGCCAGCCCGGACTCCGGGCCGAGGAAGGCCTGGTCCTGCATCCCGATCTCGTACTCGCCTTCCACGACCAGCCCGGCCCGCGGCTCGGCGGCGGCGAGGTCGCCGTGGCGCACGTGCACGCGCCGGAGGACGTTGCCGCCTTCGTGCAGTCGCGGCTCGTCGGTCTCGATGGCGCGATCCATGTCGACAAGCGGCTCGAGCACCTCGTAGTCCACCTCGATCAGGGCGGCCGCGCGGCGTGCAGTCTCCGGGTGGTCGGCCGCCACGATCGCCACCGGCTCGCCCTGGTAGCGGACCAGGTCGATCGCGAGCACGGGCTGGTCTGGCAGCTCGAGCCCGTAGGTCTTGCGGCCCGGCACGTCCTCGTGCGTCTGGATGGCGTGCACGCCCGGCAGCGCGAGCGCCGCGGCGAAGTCCACCGATCGGATCCGGGCGTGCGGGTGAGGGCTGCGCACGGTGGTCCCCCACAGCATTCCGTCCGCCCAGAGATCGGACGAGTACGCGAACTCGCCCTTGACCTTCAGCCTGCCGTCGGGACGGTCCACGCTATCGCCGATGCCGTCGCGGATCCCCGGGGACCGGACCTTGGCCGTCCCGGTGCCGCTCACGAGACCGCCGTCCCCGCGGCTATCCGCACGGCGTCGAGGATCTTCTCGTAGCCGGTGCAGCGACAGAGGTTGCCGGCCAGCGCCTCGCGGATCTCGGGCTCGCTCGGCTCGGGGTTGCGAGCGAGCAGGTCGTGGGTCGCCACGATCAGGCCGGGCGTGCAGAAGCCGCACTGCACCGCGCCCGCCTCGAGGAAGGCCTCCTGAATCGGATCCAGCTCATCCTCGGACGGCGCCAGGCCTTCAACGGTCACGATCGCGGCGCCCTCGGCCTGTCCCGCGAGCACAAGGCACGAGCACACGAGCATCCCGTCCAGATACACCGAGCACGAGCCGCACTCGCCCTGCTCGCAGGCGTTCTTCGAGCCCGGCAGGCCCATCCGCTCGCGCAGCACGTACAGCAGGCTCTCACCCTCCCAGACGTCGTCGATCTGCCGGCGCTCGTGGTTGACCGTGCATTCGATCCGCATCGCCTAGGCCTCGCTCCCAAGCGCCCACGCCAGCGTGCGGCGGGCCAGTACGCCGAGCGCGTGCACGCGGTAGGCCGCCGTGCTCCGCACGTCGTCGATCGGGCGCGCGGCCGAGGCCACGAGCGCGCCGAAGCGCTCGAGCGCCGGGTCGCCGAGCGCGGACCTGCCCTCCCAAGCCCCTGCCTCGGTGAGCGCCTCCTCCAGGAACCGCTCCGCCTCGTCGGCGACGAGCGGGGTCGGGCCCGCCGATCCGATCCCGGTGCCGGCGCGCCGCGCGGCTGGGTCGAGCGAGAGCGCGAACGAGCACGCCGCGATGACCATCGCGTTGCGCGTGCCGATCTTCGAGAACTGCTGTGGTCCGGCGGCCGGCGCGACACAGACAGCGGCGATCAGCTCGTCCTCGGCAAGCACGTTGCGCTTGGGCCCCACGTAGAAGTCGCGCGCCGGGACGCGCCGAACGCCGCGCGTCGACGCGAGCTCGACCTCGGCCGCCGCGGCGAGCAGCGGTGGATGCGCATCGCCCGCGGGCGAGGCAGCTCCGAGATTTCCCCCGATCGTTCCGCGGTTGCGGATCTGGGGAGACCCGACGGTGCGTGACGCGAGCGCCAGCCCCGGCAGCGAGTCGCCGAGCTCGTCGATCACGCGCGTGTAGGAGACCCCCGCGCCGATGCGCAGCCGGCCGTTGTCGTGGCCCCACTCGTCCAGCTCGGGCACCCGCGTGAGGTCGAGGAGCGCCTCGGGCCGCCGGCGGTCGAAGTTGAGCTCGACCATCACGTCCGTGCCGCCCGCGATGGGTAGGCTCGCCGGGAGCGCGGCCTTCGCGGCGAGGGCTTCCTCCCAGCTCGTCGGCTGGACGAACTCCATAATCCTCAGCGGTGGCGTCCGCTTCGCACATGAACACCCTACGGCACCTCCTCGCCGTCGCCCGCGGCGACGAGCCGGCCGATCTGGTCGTTCGCGGGGCGCGCGTGTTCAGCGTTTTCACGCGCGAGTGGCTCGAGGGCGACGTGGCTGTGGCCGGAGGCCGGTTTGCCGGCGTCGGCAGCTACGAGGGGAGCGAGATCGTGGAGGCCGGGGGGAGCATGCTCGTACCCGGCTTCGTCGACGCTCACGTCCACATCGAGTCCTCGATGCTGACGCTGGAGCGTTTCGCGGAGGTCGTCCTGGCCCGTGGGACGACGACCATCGTCGCCGACCCGCACGAGCTGGCGAACGTGGTCGGCGCCGACGGGGTTCACTGGCTCTTGGACGCGGCCGCGAAGGTGCCGTTGAACGTGTTCGTGATGGCCCCCTCGTGTGTGCCCGCGAGCCGCTTCGAGTCGCCCCGCGCACCGCTCGAGCCCGACGACATGGAGGGCATCCTGCGACGCGACGGCGCTCTTGGCGTGGCCGAGATGATGGACTTCCCGGCCGTCATCGCCGGCGAGCCCGCGGCACTGCGCAAGCTGGCCACGCCCGGCGCCACTCATGTCGACGGCCACGCGCCCGGCGTGAGCGGCCATGCCCTGAACGCGTACCTGGCCGCGGGCATCGGGTCCGATCACGAGGCGACGACCTACGAGGAGGCGCTCGAGAAGCGCCGCAAGGGCGCCTGGATCCTGATCCGCGAAGCCTCCAACGCGCGCAACCTCGAGGCCCTGCTCCCGCTCGTCCTTCGCTACGGCCCGGAGCGCTGCGCCTTCTGCACGGATGACCGCGAGGCAGACGTGCTGCTCGACGAGGGCCACATCGACGGCATGTGCAGGGCCGCTGTGACCGGCGGCCTGGCCGTCGAGGACGCCCTGGTGCTGGCCAGCCACAACGGCGCCGCTTGCCATGGGCTTGCCGGCGTCGGCGCCATCGCTCCGGGCTACCTGGCCGACTTCTGCCTGCTGCCCGACGCGGACTTCCGCCCGTCGCGGGTCTATGCGGACGGCCGCCTCGTCGCGGCCGACGGCGAGGCGGTCCCGCTCGCCACCCCTCCGTTGCCCGGCCGGATCACGGACACGGTCCGGGTGGGGGCGCTCGCGGCGTCCGACTTCGAGATCACGGCGAGCGGTGGACCGGTGCGCGTGATCGAGCTGGTGCCCGACCAGCTGCTCACCGAGTCGAGCGTCGAGTCGCCGCGGATGGACGGCGGCCTGGCGGTGGCCGACCCCGAGCGCGACCTGGCCAAGATCGCGGTCGTCGAGCGCCATCACGCGAGCGGGCGGATAGGGCGCGGATTCGTGCGCGGCTTTGGGCTGCGGGAGGGCGCGCTTGCGTCGACCGTCTCTCACGACGCCCACAACCTCATCGTCGTCGGCGCCTCTGACGACGACATGGGGGTATGCGTGCGGCGCCTCGTCGAGCTCGGCGGCGGGATCGTCGTGGTGCGCGACAAGGTCGTGCTGGCCGAGCTGGCGCTGCCGGTCGCGGGGCTGATGTCAGACCGGCCGAGCGCGGCGGTGGCGGCCGCGCTGGGCGAGCTGCGCGGCGCGGCCCGCTCGCTCGGCGTCGAGGTCCGGGCGCCGTTCATGGCGCTCAGCTTTCTCGGCCTCTCGGTGATCCCCTCGCTGAAGATCACCGATCGCGGGCTGATCGACGTCGACCGCTTCGAGGTGGTTTCGCTAGAGGTAGGACTAGGCTCGTAGCTGTGAATCACGAAACGGACGAACCGGACAGCACTTTGGGCGACGACGAGATCCTGGCCCTGGTCAAGCGACTCGCGCGTCCACTCCCCTCGGGCGGCCAGGTCATCGAGCGCGCGGCGATCCTCGCCGCAGGCGCCGACTTCGGCAAGGTCATCGACTGGGTGATCGCCCACGACGGCAAGCCGGAGGCCGTGGTGGCCGCCGCGCCGTCCGGCGGTCTGCACGGCGGGCGACTCCAGGGCGCAGCCGCGTCGACCACGCCCAGCCGCTTCGTGCTGCCCCCCGGCGCTCTCAGCTAGCAACAAGTGTCAAAACTCAGGTGTCACATCTCGATGTCGCTCGACGGCTTTGCCGCGGGACCCAACCAGAGCGAGAATGACCCGCTGGGCGAGGGTGGTGAGCAGCTCCACGAGTGGGCCCTCTCCCTGGCTGCCTGGCGCGAGCCCCATGGCCTGGTGGGCGGCGAGGTCAACGCTTCCACGCCGGTCATGGAGCAAGTGACCGAGAACGTGGGGGCGACCGTGATGGGCAGGAACATGTTCGGGGGCGGCCGTGGCCCCTGGGGCGACGATCCGTGGCAGGGCTGGTGGGGCGACGACCCGCCGTTTCACACGCCGGTTTTCGTCCTCACCCACCACGCGCGCGAGCCGCTTGCGAAGGAGGGAGGAACAACCTTCCACTTCGTCACCGACGGCATCGAATCCGCCCTCGGCCAAGCCACCGAAGCGGCCGCCGGCAAGGATGTCAACGTGGGGGGCGGCGCGAGCGTCGTCCAGCAGTACCTCGAGGCGGGACTGCTCGACGAGCTGGAGCTTCACGTGGTTCCGGTACTGCTCGGAGCAGGCGAGCGCCTGCTCGACAACCTCGAAGGCGCGGACATCGGGCTCGAGTGCGAGGGCGTGATCGATGCTCCCGGCGTGACCCATCTCAGCTACCGCGTCGTCAAGTGAACGCGCTCTATCCTCAGCGCATCCGATCACAAGGCGGATCTCATGGCTGGAAGTGACCGAGAGAAGGGCCCGGAGAAGCCGAGCGAGCAGCGCGGCGGGACCACGCCCGACGAGGCGGAGGCGCGCGCGAAGGGCGAGTGGGCGAGCACCGCGGACGACGGCATCGTGCCCCCCGAGGACGGCGGCTCCGACGCGCCGCGCGAGATGCTCGCCGCCGATCCGGAGCTGGGCAGCTCGGTGCTCGGAGAGACGACCGGCTCGGATGAGCCGGCGACCGAGAGCGGTGTCGACCTCAGCGGGGGAGACAACGCCGACGCGGTGACGGACGCGGGGCCCGACCTCCCCGAGGACGCCGAGCCCGACCTGAAGGACGCTGCCGCCGCGGCCCCTCAGGCCGACCTCGACTCCGACCGCTAGGACGTCATTCCGAGCATCCGCGCCGCCTGCAGCGTGTCGGTGAGGACCTGCAGCCGGGAGACCTCCTCGTCGCCGCTGAAGCGCCAGATGTGCACGACGGGAATGGTGGCGGACTGGTCGCCCTTCCTGACGTCGGTGTGGCCGAGCACGACGACGCTGTCGGCGCTCTCGAAGAACTCGTCGGCCGTCAGCTTGAAGTCATCCCACGCGCCCACGGCCTGCTGGAGGACCGCGATCGCCTGGTCCTTGCCCTGGTGCGTCCCGCCGCCGGGCATGAGCTCCTCGACGCCGCCCTCCCAGACGAAGTCGTCGGACCAGTTGGACAGCGCACCCTCGATGTCGCCCTCTGAGAACTGCCGGTAGCGCTCGCGCAGCAGATCGGTCTTTCCAGCCATTTGTGCCCCCTTCGGTTGTCATGACGCGGCCCGATGGGCCGCCGTTGACCACCGGTCAACCGACCGCCTCAGAGAGCTCTACGAGGTTGCCGTCGGGATCCCGGACGTAGAGCGACCGGAGGGCTCCCAGCGCTCCCGTGCGCTCCACCGGCCCGAGCTCGATCGGGATCGCGGCGGCGCGCAGCCCCTGCTCGGCCGCTTCGAGGCTGCCCTCGATCAGGAAGCAGAGGTCGGCCGAGCCAGGTCTCGCGACGCGGGCGTGCGGCACGATCTCCTCGCCGGCGAGGTGCAGGTTGAGCTTCTGCGCGCCGAAGCGCAGGGCCACGCGACCGTCCTCGAAGTCCTCGCGCCACATGCCGAGCCGCTCGTAGAACTCCACCGTTGCGTCGAGGTCTGCGACCGTCAGCACCAGGTGATCGAGACTCGCGATCCTCACTCGTCTGTGACCGCGACGTTGACCGTCGAGCAGCGCCCACAGCGCACGCGGACCTTCTTCGTCATCTGAATCGCAT
This sequence comes from Thermoleophilaceae bacterium, assembly GCA_040509755.1. Lineage (GTDB taxonomy): Bacteria > Actinomycetota > Thermoleophilia > Solirubrobacterales > Thermoleophilaceae > JACVRW01. The sequence continues at coordinate 9,982 of JBEVKF010000045.1, forward strand.
GCATCGCCTCGGCCAGGACGTTGCCGCACTTGACGCATACGTAGTCGTCCGGGCCGTTGCCGCGAAAGGCGGGGCGATCGGGATCCTCCTGGATCGCGGTCCCCCCGTCGAAGGGGACCTCGCCCTCGCGGATCTGTCGCATCGCGACGTTCGCCATCGGCTCTAGATCTGGCCGAGCTTGCTCGTGAAGTCGGTGATGAGCGCATCGAGCACGCCAACCACCACGCCCTCGCCCATCGACGCGGCCTTCCCGGTGATCTGCGCGTGGGTGTGGATCGTGCCGCCGCCGTCGTCGAGCTGGAAGGTGGCGTCCGCGTTGGCGTGGCCCTGGCCGCCGGCCTCCCTCGACTTGACGCGCAGCACCGCGCGATGGGCCTCGGCGTCCTGCTCGACGACCTCGACGGTGCCGATCATCTTCATCGACATGGCGCCCATCTTCATCAGGATCTCGGCCTTGACCGAGTCCGGCCCCGTCCTCTCGATCACGCTGCCGCCCTCCACGGCCGGCACGACGCGCTCGAGGTCGGTGATCGCCGCGAAGCTCTCGTCGATCGGCTTGTCAGTAGAGAAGGAATGTTCCAGGTCAATCGCCATGCGGTCTGCTTCTCCTGTATCGAGGGTGGCCAATAGGGTTCGGCGAATGCCAATCGAAGCGGGGACGCACCGGCTCGGGCCTCACAACGCCACCCTCTCGGTGTGGACCGAACGCGGCGGGGCCGCGGCGAAGGCGGGACACGACCTGGAGATCCATGTCACGTCCTGGGAGGCGTCGCTCGAGGTCGGCTACGACCCCGAGGTGACGAGCATGGAGCTCGCCGCCGACGCCACGTCGCTGCGCGTGCAGAAGGGTACGGGCGGGATGAAGGCCCTCGGCGACGACGACAAGTCCAACATCCATCAGACCATCGACGACGAGGTCCTCAAGCGCCAGGACATCACTTTCCGCTCGAACGAGGTGGAGCACGCGGCCGACGGCAGCCGGATCAACGTGAAGGGCGACCTGACGCTCGCCGGCACGACCCGTCCGATCGAGTTCGACCTCGCGATCGCCGGCGACGGGACGCTCGGCGCCACCGCCGTCGTCACGCAGAGCCACTGGGGCGTGAAGCCCTACTCCGCCCTGTTCGGGGCACTGAAGGTCGCCGACGAGGTCAAGGTCGTGCTGCACGCGAAGCTGTAGCCGTCAGTCGCGGTAGACGGTCTGCGCATCGAGCCCGCCCTCGACTCCGGGCGGCAGCTCGCCGGTGCCGTGCGCGTAGAGGGCGAGGTCTTCGATCGTCTTGAGTTGCGCGGGGTCGGTGCCGTCGCCGGCGACCCAGGCGCCCTTCGACCAGGTGAGCGCTTCCGGCGAGGCCTCGAGCGCCATTCCCGCCAGCAGCCGGGCCTTGTCGCGGATCTTCGCGCTGGCGCTTGTGATGGCCGCCGACGCTCCCTGCGATGGGGCGGTGTTGTAACCGTGACCGACGCCGAAGCGGTCGGTGTCCGCAGCGACGACCTTGACGTCGAGCGCCGGAACACCGAGCTCGCCGGCCACGAGCTCCGCGTAGCGCGGCTCGTTGCCGTCGGAGTCTGTGGTCAGGCTGAGCACCATCTTGCCGGTCGGGTGCACGCGTAGAAAGACTGCTCGATAAGCCTCGTCAGCCATTGCTCGTCTCCTTGGTTTCGCTCTCGGCCTGGGACGCGAGGCGCTCGCGCTCCTGGTGGGCTCGCAGCGCGTTGTGCTCTTCCAGGTCGCAGAAAGAGGGCTGTGGTCCGCCCAGCGGATTGGGTGGGACCGCCGGCCGCTCGCAGCCCGGGTAGATGCAGGTCTTAGCGGTCGTCATCGGTTCCCCATCCCGGGGTCGTGTTTCCCCTGCTGGGGTTGTTCCCGCTGGGCATCGCGACCGAGCTGCCCGGCACTGGCGTAGCGCTGGCCCACGGTTCCGGCTCCTCGAGCTCGGCGGGCGGCGGTGGCTGCAGGCCGCCGGCCGCGCTCTCAGGTCCCCATGACGCCCCGATCGCGTCGGCGACCTCGCCGAGAGCCTCGAAGCTGTGGCCGCTGACCAGCGCGTCGCAGTGAGGAAGGGCGGCAACCATGCCGCCGGCGCGCACCGAGAACGAGGTCGCCCCGACTCGCGGATTGACCCACACGATCCGGTGGGCCAGGCGCGCGAGGCGCTCCATCTCGCGTCCCACGAGCATGGGGTCGCCGCGCTCCCAGCCGTCGGAGATGATCACGACCACGGCGCCGCGCGCTATGCCGCGACGCCCGTGGCGGTCGTTGAACGCCTTCAGCGCGTCGCCGATCCGGGTTCCGCTCGACCAGTCCGGCGCCGCCGCGGCGGCGCGCTGGATCGCGCGCTCGGGGTGCCGAGAGGACAGGGCGCGCGTCAGGCGCGTCAGCCGGGTGGCGAAGACGAACGCCTCGGCATTCGGGCCGGTGGCGGCGGCGCAGGTCAGAAACTGTAGGTAGGCACGGGCGTAGGGCTCCATCGAACCCGAGATGTCGCACAGCATCACCAGACGGCGGGGGGAGACGCGCCGCCGGCGGCGCGCGAGGCGGGTCGGATCGCCGCCGGTGCGCAGGCTGGCCCGCAACGTCCGCCGCATGTCTATCTGGCGGCCGTGGTGCCCCCTCTCGTAGCGGCGTGTGCGCCGCAACGGGGTCGCGACCTGCAGTCGCGTCATCAGCCGGTAGAGGTGCGCGAGCTCGTCGCCGTCGAGCGCATCGAAGCGCTTCGTCGCCAGCAGCTCCTCGTCGCTTGCAAGCGCCAGCGGCACCTCGACCTCGACGCTGTCGTCCTCCTGATCGGTCGCGCGCGGCGAGGACGACGGGCTCGCGCTCGGATCGTGCTGAGCCGACTCTCCAGGGGCGCGCTTGTGCTCGGGCGCCGGCCGCTCGTCGGGCGGCGCGGGGGCGGTCTGCGCATCGGCGGGGGGCTCGCCCCCGGCCGCGGCCGGTCCGCCGAAGACCGAGAAGAACACCGCGTCGAAGGCGTTGGCGTGCGCCTGGTCGGAGACGAACACAGACCGGGCGGTCCAGTAGAGGCGCCGGCGGGTGATCGGTCGAACGAGCGTCAGCGCTCGCGCGAAGTCGGCCGGCCGCTCGGGGGTCATCGGCACGCCCGCGTCGTGAAGGCGCCGGCTCAGCGCTGCGGCGAGCGGAGGGAGATCGAGCTCGAGCGTCTCCACCCCGAAGTCAGTCACCGCTGCGCACGAGCTGCTCGAGGCCGGCCGCGCGGATCACCTCCTGGTCCTCGTCGTACTTGAGCACGGACCCGAGCGTGAGGTTGACGGCTGCGGCGTCGAGACGCTCGATCCCGAGCAGGTTCAGGGCCGCCAGCCAGTCGATCGCCTCGGCGATGCCGGGTGGCTTCTGGACGTCGCTGTCGCGCATGCGCGACACCGCGTCCGCGACTTGGACCGCCAGCGTCTGCGAGGAGCCCTTCACGCGCCGGCGAACGATCTCCACCTCGCGCTGCGGCGTCGGATAGTCGATCCAGTGGTACAGGCAACGGCGCTTGACCGCGTCGTGGAGATCCCGGGTCCGGTTCGAGGTGAGCACGATGATCGGCGGGTGAGTGGCGACGATCGTGCCGAGCTCGGGGATCGTCACGCTCGCCTCCGCGAGCAGCTCGAGCAGAAACGCCTCGAAGTCGTCGTCGGCGCGGTCGATCTCGTCGATCAGCAGCACCGCGGGCCGCGGACCGGGGTGCTCGAGCGCGCGCAACAGCGGTCGCCGGATCAGATACTCCGAGCCGAACAACTCCTCCTCGCGCAATGTCGAGCCACCCGAGTCCGCCAGCCTGATGCTCAGCAGCTGCCGGGGGTAGTTCCACTCATAGAGCGCCTCCGCGGCGTCGATCCCCTCGTAGCACTGCAGGCGGATCAGCGGCGTGTCGAGCACGGCGGCCAGCGACCGGGCGGCCTCCGTCTTGCCCACGCCTGCCTCGCCCTCGAGCAGCAGCGGCTGGGGGAGACGCAGGGCGATGAACATCGACGTCGCGAGGCCCTCGTCGACGAGATAGTCGACGCCGGCCAGACGCTGGGCCAGCGTCTCGACGTCGGGAACGAGTCGCCGGACCTCGCCGCCTGCATCGCCCGTTACCTCGGCCGGGGTCATGCAACGGCCGGAGCGGAGCCCAGCGCGGAGACGACCGCCTGATAGTCCTCCGGGGTGTCGACGTCGAGCGGTATGGGGCCCGGGATCGCGACCTCGCGGACCTCGCCGGCCCGCTGGTCGAGCAGGCGCCAGACGCCCTTGTCGCCGTGGAGGCCGGCCAGGCCGGCGAACATCGTGCGCGCGAACGCGATCGGGTGCCCGCGCCCGTCGTCGTAGCGGCAGATGGCGAGCGGCGCACCACCGCGGCCCTCGAGCAGCACCGCCACGGCGGCGGCCGTCACGCCGGGCTGGTCTCCGAGCATCAGCACCAGCACCTGGCAGCGCGGGTCCACGACTCCGAGCGCGGCGGCGATCGACGACGAGCAACCCGCTCCGTAGCCGTCATTGACGACCACATCGGCGCCGGCCAGGTCCACGCCGGCGCGAACCTCGTCCGCGGAGCCGCCGATCGCTACCACGAGCTGGTCGAAAGCGCATGCGCGGGCGACTCCCACGACGTGGCCCAGCAGAGTGCCGTCGCCGTACGCGAGTAACTGCTTGGGCCGCCCGAGGCGGCTCGAGCCGCCGGCGCCCAGCACGAGCCCGGCGACGAAGGGCTCAGTCTGCCGCGGCATGGTCGCGCTGCTGCTCGAACTTGGCCTTGCAGCCCGAGCAGCAGAAGTAGACGACCTCGCCGTCGTGGAGGACCGAAGGAGTGCCCGGCACCGCGGCAACGGTCATGCCGCAGATCGGATCGACCGCGGTCAGCTCCGGGGTCGAGGCGCTCAGGATCCCCGGCGGGACCGCGGGCGGGCCCTGCGGCGGAGCCAAACGGTGATCGCGGCGTACGGCCACGATCGCGGCGAGGATCGACAGCGCGATCTCCGCCGGCGTGCGTGCGCCGATGTCAACCCCGGCGGGCACGTCGATCAACTCCACGAGCTCCTTGGAGACGCCGTCCCCGCGCAGCTCGCCGATCACGCCCGCGCCGCGCTTGCGGCTGGCAACGAGGCCCACGTAGGGGATGCCGGCCTCGAGACCGCTCCGTAGCGCTTGAACCTCGTCCTGTCCGTGCGCCGCGACCACGAGCGCGAGGTCGCCGGGCCGCGGATCGACATTCGCGCCGTGCATGGCGATGACGTCCAGCCCGAGCTCGGCGCCGATTGCCAGGACCGCGCCCGCGATAGGCGTCTGGCCCACGACGAGGACGCGCGGCGCGGGCACGACCGGCTCGAGGAAGATCTCGATCGCGCCGTCGGACAGGCACGGGTTCTGGACCGTCACGGCTCCGTCCTCGGCCGCCGCGTCGGCGTCCGGGGGGCCGCCCTCGCCCGCTTCCGCGAACGGAAGGACCCGCAGCAGCACGGGCTCCCCGCTCTCGATCGCCTTCAGCGCGTACTCGCGGACGCTGTGCTCCGCGCAGGCACCACCCACGAACCCCTCGATCGTCCCGTCGCCGAGGACGAGCGCGACGCTGCCGACCTGGGCGCTCGTCGGACGCTGCGCCCGTACGACGGTCGATGTCACGAAAGCGATGCCCTCGGCGGCGAGCTCCTGCGCCCGGCGTGAGAGAGCGGCGCTGATCATTGGGGCGGCTCGGGGCGCCCCTGCATCGCTGCCCAGACGCGGGCAGGGGTGCAGGGCATGTCGATGTGATCGACGCCGTGGGTCTCGTGCAGCGCGTCGATCACCGCGTTGACGATCGCCGGCGGCGAGCCGACGTTGGGCGATTCGCCGATGCCCTTGGCGCCGAGCGGATGGTGGGGGCAGGGGGTGACCGTCTCACCGAGCTCGAAGTCGGGACACTCGAGCGCGGTCGGGATCAGGTAGTCCATGAACGACGAGTTGAGGCAGTTGCCCTCCTCGTCGACCGAGATCAGCTCCATCAGCGCAATGCCCACGCCCTCGGCCAGGCCGCCGTGGATCTGGCCGTCGACGACCATCGGGTTGATCCGCACGCCGCAGTCGTCGACCGCGATGAAGCGCCGGACCGTGACCTGCGAGGTGTCCGGGTCGATGTCGACGACCGCGATGTAGGCGCCGTAGGGATAGGTGAGGTTCGGCGGGTCGTAGATCACCTGGGCGTCGAGTCCGCCCTCCATGTCGGCCGGCAGCGGCTCGCCGCTGTACGCGCGCGCGGCGATGTCCTCGATCATCGCCTCCTTCTCCGGGTCGCCCTTGACAAACCAGCGGCCCTTCTCCCAGGCAAGGTCCTCCGGCCTCGTCTCCAGCATCGTCGCCGCGATCAGGCGGGCCTTGTCGCGCACCTTGCGCGAGACGACCGCGACCGCCGCGCCCGAGACGGGCGTCGACCGGCTGCCATAGGTCCCGAGCCCGTACGGCGACTTGTCGGTGTCGCCGTGGCGCACCTCGACGTCCTCCGGCGGGATGCCGAGCTCCTCGGCGACGATCTGCGCGAAAGTGGTCTCGTGGCCCTGGCCCTGGGTCTGCGCGCTGATGCTGACCACCGCCTTGCCTGACGGATGCACGCGCAGGTCGGCTCCGTCGTTCATGGAGAGGCCGAGGATGTCCATGTGCTTGCGCGGCCCGGCGCCCACGCCCTCGGTGAAGAACGACACGCCGATTCCCATCAGCTCGCCGCGGGCGCGCTTCTCGGCCTGCTCGCGGCGCAGGTCCTCGTAGCCGGCGATCTCCATCGCGACGCCCATCGTCGCGGCGTAGTCGCCGGAGTCGTACGTCCAGCCGGTCGTCGTCTCATACGGGAACTGCTCGGGGCCGATGAAGCTGCGCATGCGCAGGTCGATCGGGTCGGTCTTCATCTCGAGGGCGAGCGCGTCGACCATGCGCTCTACGAGGTAGACGGCCTCCGTGATGCGGAACGAGCAGCGGTAGGCGACGCCGCCGGGCGCCTTGTTGGAGTAGACCGCCTTCACCTTCACGTGCGAGGCCTGCAGGTCGTACGAACCGCAGACGATGTGGAAGAACCCGGCCGGGAACTTCGTCGGCTGGGCGGTGCTGTCGAAGGCGCCGTGGTCTGCAATGGCGTCGACTCGCAGGCCTGTGATCTTGCCGTCCTTCGAGCACATCTCGGCGTGCATGATGTAGTCGCGGGCAAAGCCGGTTGACATCAGGTTCTCGGAGCGGTTCTCCACCCACTTGACCGGCACGCCGGCCACGATCGAGCCGGCGATCGCGCACACATAGCCCGGATAGACGGGCACCTTGTTGCCAAAGCCGCCGCCGATGTCGTTGCAGCGGATCCGGATCATGTGCTCGGCGAGCCCCGCCACATGCGCGTAGACGGTGCGGTGGGCGTGCGGCGCCTGGTTGCCGTTGTAGAGGTCGAGCTGGCCGGTGTTCGGGTTGAAGTCGGCGATGATCCCGCACGTCTCGAGCGGGGCCGGGTGACAGCGCGGGTAGATGATGTCGCGGGTCACCACGGTGTCGGCCTCCGCAAACGCGCGGTCGGTGGCCGCCTCGTCGCCGGCCTCCCAGGTCGGGCTGGCGAGGTTGTCCCGCTGGCCGGACTTGTCGTCTCGGATCAGCGGGGCGTCTTCGTCGAGCGCCTTGCGGGCGTTGACGACCGCAGGCAGCGGGTCGTACTCGACGTCGATCAGCGCTAGCGCGTCGTTTGCCGAGTACTCGTCGGTCGCGATCACGAACGCGACCTCCTGGCCCTGAAAGCGAACCTTGTCGCCGGCGAGGACGGCCTGCGTGTCGTAGGAGATCGTCGGCATCCAGGCCAGGCCGAGCGTCTCGAGGTCCTTGGCCGTGATGACCGCGGCGACGTTGGGATGCGCCAGAGCGGCGGAGGTGTCGATCGAGAGGATGCGGGCGTGCGCGTAGGGGCTGCGCAGCACGGCGCCGTACACCATGCCCGGGAGCCTGATGTCGTCGAGGTAGTTGCCCTCGCCGCGGATGAAGCGCGGGTCCTCCTTGCGCTTCAGGCGCCCGAACCCGATCGGGCGCTCGGTGGTCGGGCTCGGAAGGTTCTCGGCAACCGCCATGTTCTCAGGCTCCCTGTTTCTCGGTGGCTTCGTGCTCGGCCGCCCAGCGAACGGCGCTGACGATGTTCTTGTATCCGGTACATCGGCAGATGGCGCCGGAGATCGCTGTCCGGATCTCGTGGTCGGTGGGATCCGGGTTCTCGTCGAGCAGGGCGCGGGCCGTCATCAGCATCCCCGGGGTGCAGAAGCCGCACTGGAGCGCGTGGAGCTCGTGGAAGCCCTGCTGGATCGGGTCCAGCTGCCCGTCGACCTCGAGTGACTCGACCGTGCGGATCTCATGACCCGTGCACATCGCCGTCAGGATCGTGCACGACTTGACCGGCTGGCCGTCCATCTGAACGACGCAGGCCCCGCAGTTGGAGGTGTCGCAGCCCCAGTGGGTGCCCGTCAGGCCGAGCGTCTCACGCAGGAAGTGGACGAGCAGCTGGCGCGGCTCGACGTCGCGCGTGACCCCGTGGCCGTTGACCGTTATCGAGACGTCCATGATCAGGCCTCCTCGTGCAGTGCGCGCGCGGCCGAGCGGCGCAGCGCGCGTTGGGTGAGCACGCCCGCAAGGTGGCGCTTGTAGTCGATCGGCCCGCGGCCGTCGGCGCTCGGGGAGCAGTCCGCAGACGCGATCTCGCCTGCCTCCGCGAACAGCTCCTCCGACGGCGCCTTGCCGCGCAGCAGCTCCTCGGCGCGGTTGAGATGGATGGTCGTCATGCCGACCGCGCTGAGCGCGATGCCGGCGTCGCCGATGGTGCTCCCGTCGATCCAGACGGCGGCGGACGCCGCTGCGATCGCCCAGTCGCCCGCGCGGCGCTCCACCTTCTCGTGGGCGCTGCCCGCGCCCGGACGAACCGGCAGCCGGACCTCGGTCAGGAGCTCGCCCGCGCCCACCGCGGTCATGTAGGGCCCGACGTGGAAGTCCTCCATGCCGACCACCCGCTCGCCGCTCGCGCCGCGGATCACGACCTGCGCCTTCGCCGCCGAGCAGACGGCTGAGAGGTCCTCGGCGGCATCGGCCTGGCACAGCGAGCCGCCGATCGTGCCGCGGTTGCGCACCACCGGATCGGCGATCACGGTCTCGGCGTCGCGGAACAGCGGGAAGCGCTCCGCGAGTAGCTCGGACCTCAGCAGGTCGACATGGCGCGTCAGCGCACCGATCCTGACCTCGCCGTCCTGCTCGCGGATGTAGGCGAGCTCGGCCAGGTCGTTGATGTCGATCAGGTGCTCGGGGCTCGCCAGCCGCAGCTTCATCATCGGCAGCAGGCTGTGGCCCCCGGCGATGATCCGCGCCTCGGATCCGAGCCGATCGAGCGCAGCGATCGCCCCCTCCACGCTGGTGGCACGCTCGTACTCAAATGGCGCGGGGGTCTGCAAGAAGGTGCTCCTCTCCGATCAGGGACGACGAGCCGGAAGTCGCTTGCGAGGAGCTCCGATGTCGTCGCGCTGCTCGTACTGGACGGGCGCGTCGGAGCCGATCACCGGCGAGCCCGGCAGCTTCTCCGGGCTGGTGTGCCGGACGTCGGGATAGAGCATGCGCGCCGCCAGGCTGCCCCCCTCGACGTTCCTGAGCACCTCGCCCGTCGGGCTGAGGGCGGCGATCGGCGCCTCCCGGCCGAGCCGCGCGAGCGTGAGCGTGCCCTTCGTATAGACCTCGCCGATGCGCGGCGCGTCGATGTCGGCGCTCTCGGGGAAGTTCCGCAATCCGTCCGCACCGGCACCCGGATAGACACCGTCGATGAGGCCCATGGCGTCGCGCAAGCCCGCTTTCTTGACGAGCAGGCCCTCGAGGAGATCGACCCCCGCGTCGAGCTGCTCGTTGATCGCGTTCACGACGTCGTTGACCGGCACGGTCTTCTCCACGATCTCGCCGACGCCGGCGATGACCTCGTCCAGGCCGGACGCGATGCGCCGCAGTTGCACGATCGTCGAGACGAGGTAGTAGACGAGAGCGAGGACGATCAGCAGGACCGCGAGGATCATCACGACCGCGGCTCCGGCGACCGCGAACACGGTCATCGCTGTTCCTCCTCGGCGTCGTCGAGGATCACGTCGAGCGAGCCGCCATAGCCCGCGACTCCGGCCACCGTCTGGGTCACCTGCTCCTTGGTGGTCAGCAGCAGCGCGGCGGCGTCGAGGTCCTTCGACCCGGCCCTGGCCGTGGACGCGATGCGGTCGACGGTGGGAACGATGCTCTTGGCCGCCTCCAGGACGCCGCGCAGCAGCACCACGACGATCGGCAGCACCACGACCAGCAGGACGATGTTCCCGATCCACCAGAGCGTCACTTCGGCCTCCTCTCGGCGACGATCGCCGCCTTGCGGCCGATCCCCGGAAGCGCGCCGAGAATGACGTCGAACTGGGCGTTGATGGCCTTGACCGCGCCCTCGAGCGGCTGGAGGTGCCCGGACTCGACGCCCTCGAGAGCCGAGCCGAGCGTCGCAAGGCCCTCCGAGATCGCGGCCAGGCCCTTGCGGATCATGATCAGTGCGACCGCCAGGACGGCGATCACCACCACGGCGAGCAGGACGCTCAGAAGGATGAGGGTGTCGTCGCTCACGTCTCGCCGTACCCGTCGGTGAGCGCGTTCATGTAGCCGTCCTGGACCACGGCCTCGTCCACGATCAGTGCGAGCACCGGCGCGGTCGCCTCGAGCTGAGGGATGTTCGCGGTGTTCGCTCCGACCTTGCCGGCGATCTCGAGCAGGCCGTCGACCGAGCGGCGGATTCGCCCGATGTACTGCAGCAGCAGCGCCAGCAATACGACCACCACGAGCGCCGCCACGAGTCCGACGATCAGCGCGATCGCCCAGTAGGTGTCCCCAGACACGGCGAAAAGCGTCACTTGCCGACCGCCACCTTTCGGAGCGCGCGAGCGGCGTGCAGGATCCTCACCCCGGAGTCATTGATGCGCGCGACGCCGTCGAGGTCGGTCGTCTGCCGGCGGACGACCTCGACGGCCTCCTCGGCCGTCTTGGCCTGCTTGGCGATCCTCATCGCGAGCGCCAGGATGACGATCAGGATCACCGCCGCGACGGCGATCACGACGATGCCGACGGCGAGTCCGGCCGGCCACTCGCTCGACGCCACTCTCAGCACTGCTCCTCCCTCGTTACCCCAACTACCGGGCCAGACCCATTATGTCAGGGCGCGATCCTGGGTCACGAGGCGTCGGCCGTCTCGCGGTCGCCGGCCAGCGCGGAGGTGAAGGCGTCGGCGCTCATCGGCTCGGAGAACATCGGGTAGTCGAAGCGGATCGCGTTCTCGTGCTCCTCGGGCGAGGTGGCCGCGACGCAGTCCGAGAGCGTGACCACCTGATAGCCCTTCTCGTAGCCGGTCCGCATCGTCGACTCGACGCAGCAGTTGGTGAGGAAGCCGCCGAGCGCGATCGTCGTGATCCCACGCGCGCGCAGGATGAAGTCGAGATTGGTGGTGGCGAAGGTGTCGAGCCCGCGCTTGCCCTCGACGACGATGTCGCCCTCCTGCGGCGCCAGGTCGTCGACGATCTCGGCGCCCCAGGAGCCCTTGACGAAGGCGGTCGAGTCGACCACGCCCTTGAGGATCCCGTACGGGTGGTCGGCGAGCTCGCCGAAGCCCGGGGCGAAGGTGATCGGCGCGTGCACGATGGTGGCGCCGGCCTCGCGAGCGGCCGTCACCAGGCGCGCCGTGTTGTCGAGCATTCCGGTGCTCTCCATGACGGGCTCGACGGCGCCGTGCAAGGCGCCGCCGTCGGAGGTGAAGTCGTTCTGGTACTCGATGAGCACGACGGCGGTCTTGGATGGATCGATGGACACTCGGGCTCCTCGCGTCGGGAGCGCCGAGTCTAATCGGCGGCGACGGCCGCCGAGGCAAGGGCGACGCCGTGGCGCGGCGCGAGATCGATACCCCGCCAGGCCGGCAGGCCGATCGTGCGCTCCCGCGCGGGCGCCGCGGCGGGCGGGGCGTCCTGAGAGGCCCAGCGGGCGAAGGTGCGGCGCAGGCCGGCGAGCCCCGCGAGGCCGATCGGCGCGGGCAGCCAGATGGCCACCGAGCGGTAGGCGAGCACGGAGGCCAGTGCCAGATCCGCCTCGACCCCGAAGGCAAGGAGGACGCCGACCATGCCGCCGCTCACCGCCCCGGGAATGGGGATCGTGTTCGCCACCTGGCCGACGAAGTACGCGAGCACGACGATGGCGAGCGAGGGAGGGGCGCCGAGGGCGTTGAGCATCGCCCACAGCACGGCCGCGTCGAATGCCCACCAAGCCGGCGCTCCCAGCAGGCGAACGTCGCCCGAGCGCACGAGGGCGATCGCGTCGCGCACGGCGGCGCCGAGGGTGGCGGGGGCAGCCTGCACGAGGGTGGTTGCGCGGGCGAGGCGCGATGCGCCCTGCGGTGCGGCCGTGTCCGAAGCCGCCGCGGCGGGCCGGCAGGCGGTGAAGGCCAGCGCACATGCGATGGCCACCACGGCGCCGAGCGCCGGCAGCGCCGTCAGGAGCAGCGGACCGTCGCCGGGGGCGAGGCCGAGCGCGAGCAGCCCGCCGGCCACCGCGATGGAACCGAGGAAGACCGAATACAGCAACACGAGGAAGGCGAGCAGCGTGCGCGTGGCGGTGCGCGCGTCCAGCCCGGCGCGGCGAAAGGCCCAGATCGTGAGCGCCGCGCCGCCGACGCCGCCCGTGGGCAGCAGGCGCGTGGCCGCCGCGCCGCCGAGGGTCACCTCGGTGCTCGCGCGCAGTCCCAGCCGCGGGGTGGCGCGGCTGCCGACGAGCCACAGGAGCGCGACGTAGCCCGCGAAGGAAAGCAGCTCGAACGCGGCGCCGGCGACGACCCAGCGGGGATCGGCGTCGAGGACACGGCCAAGGGCGTCGGCGAAGGCCTGCAGCGGCCCACCGGCCAGGACGAGAACGGCGACCGCGACGGCCGCGAGGGCGGCCGGGAGCGCACCGCGGCGCGCCAGCGCGCGCAGGTCGACCTGCGGAAGCACATTCTCGGGCGTGGGCTGGTCGTAAGAGACGTTTTGCGGCATGGGAGCAGTCTTCCGGTGGGGTCCGCACCTGACATCGGTGCGGACCCCTTAACCGGCACCCTGATTAGGCCTCGCGCGGCATCAACACCCAGAGGGCGATGTAGGGCACCGGCGTGAGGACGAACAGCGACCCGAGGGCGAGCAGGCGCATCACGAGCAGGTTCACGCCGTAGCGCCTCGCCAGCGCGGCGGAGACCCCGCCGAGCAGCCGGCCGCTGCGCGGACGCGCAAGACCGTTCTCGGCAAACCAGCTGCGCGCTCCGGCGATCGAGGCGTCGGACGTCGAGACGGGGTCGGGGGTGGCGGTAGTTGCGTTCATTTGAAGCTCCTCTGGGCAGTCAGCCCGGTTCGTTTGCGATGAGAGGAGCTTCCCGCCTGGGGGCGCCGCGGCCGATGGGGGCGCGCAGGTGTGCGGGGGTGCGGTTAACCGGCCGGTGCGAGTACCTTGCACGCATGAAAGCTCAGCGTTTGGCACGCCTGCTCGTACCCACCGCCGCCCTTGCAGGCGCCGGAGCCGTGGCGATCGCCAGTGCCGCGGCGCCTGGTGAGCCGGGCCACGCCGCGGCCAAGCAGATCAGCGACGCCGGGGTGGGGGCGGTCAAGATCGGCATGACCCACAAGGACCTGCGCGACCAGGGGCTGGTCGGCAAGATCCGCCGGGGCTGTGAGCTCGGCGGCCCCACCACCCGCTCGGCCAAGCTGCTTCCACCGCTGAAGGGCCAGGTCAACTACACGCTGGTCAAGCCGCGCACGGTCGTCGACATCACCGTGCGCGGCGGCGCGAAGGCGCGCGGCGTGGGCATCGGCGCGACGATCCCCGCGATCAAGGCGGCCTTCCCTAAGGCGAAGGTCGACCACAGCACCGACGATGTCTTCGCCCTGACGCTCGTCCGGATCCCCAAGAACGGCGGCGGCAGGTTCCAGTTCGGCGTCAGCACGACCACGAACCGGACCACGGTCATCGGCGTCCGGCGCATTGCGTTCTGCGAGTAGCCGGCGCGGCGAACGGGGGCTCATGAGGATCAGCGACGTCTACGAGAGCCTGGTAACGCCCGACGTCCCGGTCGGGTTTCGGGCCTACGACGGCAGCTCGGCCGGGCCGCGCGACGCCGAGGTGGTCGTGGAGCTGCGCTCGCCGCTGGCCCTGAGGTACCTCGCCACCGCCCCAGGCGAGCTCGGGCTCTCGCGCGCGTACGTAACAGGGGCGCTCGAGATTCACGGGGATCTCCACACGGCGCTCGTCGGTCTGCTGTCCCATCGCCGCGAAGGCCTGCGGCGCCGCGACGCGCTGCGCTGGATCCCGCGGCTCGGGCTCGGGACGCTGCGCCCGCCGCCGATTCCGCCCGAGGAAGCGCCGCCGCCGTGGCGGCGCGGGTTGCGTAGGCACACGCCGAAACGCGATGCCGCCGCCATCGCTCACCACTACGACGTCCCGTCGGGCTTCTATGAGCTGCTACTGGGACCGACCATGACCTACTCCTGCGCGGTCTTCACGGGCGACGACTCGACGTTGGACGAGGCCCAGGTCGAGAAGGTCGACCTCATCTGCCGCAAGCTCGACCTGCGTCCCGGGCAGCGCCTGCTCGACGTCGGCGCCGGCTGGGGCGCCCTGGTCCGCCATGCCGCGGAGCACTACGGCGCCAATGCGCTGGGCGTGACCCTGTCCGCCGAGCAAGCGGGGTGGGCCGCCCGGGCAATCGAGGAGGCCGGCCTGTCGGGCCAGGCCGAGGTACGCCGGCTTGACTACCGCGACGTGCGCGAGACCGGCTTCGACGCCATCTCGTCGGTCGGCACGATGGAGCACATCGGCAGTGCCGAGCTCGGGCGCCACTTCACGATGATGTTCGGCAAGCTCCGTCCCGGGGGCCGGATGCTGAACCACACGATCACGCGCGCCTCGGATGCGGGCAACACGCGGATCGGCGGCTTCAACGACCGCTACATATTCCCCGACGGCGAGCTGCAGGGGCCGGCCACCGTGGTCCGGGCGATGCACGACCACGGATTGGAGGTGCGCCACAGCGAGAACCTGCGCGAGCACTACGGCAGGACCCTGCAGGAGTGGGGCCTGAACCTCGAGCGCCACTGGGACCAGGCGGTCGGCCAGGTGGGCGAGCGCCGTGCGCGTGCTTGGCGCCTCTACATGGCGGTGTCGCGCCTCGCGTTCGAGACCAACCGCGTCGAGATCCACCAGATCCTCGGCGTGCGCCTCGACGAACAGGGACGCTCGGGCATGCCGTTGCGACCGACCTGGGACGCCGGCACCGTCCTGACTTAGGGGCCGGTCCTCGAGTCAGGACGTTTGCGGCGCGCCGCGCCGGCGCGCCGCCATCCCCGCGAGGATCTCGATCGCGGTCCGCTCCGCGGCGAGTGCGGTGATCCCGGCGGTGTCGAAGGGCGGCGACACCTCGACCACGTCTGCGGCGCAGAGGTCGAGCCCGGCGGCGGCATGGCGCGCGGTCCACAGCAGCTCGCGGGTGGTCAGGCCCCCGGGCTCGGGCGTGCCGGTCCCCGGGGCGAAGGCCGGATCGAGCACGTCGATGTCGACGGTCATATAGGCGCGCGGCGCCGCCCCGGCCACGGCGGCGACGGCCTCCTGCACCACCGTGGCCAGGCCGCGCTCGACGACCTCGTCCATGGTGTGCCAGCGAAAGCCCTGGTCGCGCATCCAGCCGAAGTCCTCGGGACCGGGCCAGGTTCCGCGCAGCCCGACCTGGACGATGTTGGCGCCGCGCAGGCAGCCCTCCTCGACCGCCACCCGAAACGGAGTGCCGTGTGAGATCCGCACGCCATACAGCTCGGCCGCCGTGTCCGCGTGGGTGTCGAGGTGGAGCACGGCGAACTCATCCGGCCCGTATCGCTCGGCCAGCACGCGCAGCGTCGGCAGCGACAGCGAGTGGTCCCCGCCGAGCACCAGCGGCATGGCCCCGGCGCCGAGGATCTCGCGCAGGCGGACCGCGAGCGCCTCGTGCGAGCGGATGAGATCGCCGGGCGCGGCCGCGGCGTCGCCGTAGTCCACGACGCTCAGCTCATCGAATGGGTCGATGCCGAGCGTCATGTGCGGCCGGCCCCAGCGCCCGCCGTCGACGGCCGCGCGGATCGCGCCGGGCCCATAGCGGGTGCCAGGCCGGTGCGATGTGCCGTCATCGAAGGGCGCGCCCAGAACAGCGACGTCGGCGCCCTCCAGGTCGGCGCGGTCGAGCACCAGCCGCTGGCCGGCGAAGGTCGCGCCAACACCACCGGCGGGCGGCTCGTCTCCCCGGTTCAGGTCGTAGCCGCGGCCCGTCAAGCCTCGCCTCGCGCCATCCGGGCGAGCTCGCTCGCGGCCAGCACGTCCCCGCCGGCGGCACCGTGCTCCAGCCATTCGATCCCCTGGTGGCGGTCGCGATGGTCGCGAAGCATCATGCCGAGATTGGTCGCGGCCATGGCATCGCCCCCCTCGGCGCCCACGCCCAGCCAGTGCAGTGCCTCGTCGACGTTGTTGTCCTCTTTGGCCAGCAGGCCGAGGTTGGTGGCGGCCATTACGTCACCGCCCTCGGCGCCCACCATCAGCCACCTCCACGCCTCACGCGAGTCATTTTGCCCCATGGCGTGGAGCCCGAGGTTGGTCGCGGCGATCGGATCGCCGCTCTCCGCAGCCTGGCGAAACCACCGCTGGGCATCCTCGCGGTCTCCGCGGTCGAGCGCCTGCAGGCCGAGGTTGGTCGCCGCCGCGGCGTCGCCCGCCTCGGCCGCTTCGAGGAGGACCCGCGCACCCCGCGCCTCGCGACCGTCCTTGTCCGCCGCGACCCGCTTGACTGCTTCGACAAGCGCAGTCAGGTGAGGCTCGCCCGGCTCGGGAAACGCGTCGAGCCAGTGCTGTGCGCTGAGGAAGTACTCCATCGCCCGGGTCGGGCGGCAGTCCTCGATCCGAAAGGTGACAACCGGGAGCTTGTGGGCGACAGCGCGGTCGACCTCGCGCATGACCTGGGACGAGGCGTTGGACCGCGACGAGAAGACGACCACCATCGAGCGGCTCGCCTGTACGCCCTCGATGATCGCCTCGGCCCAGGTCGTGCCCGCCACGATGTCGTGGGGGGCCATCCAGCAGCCGAGCTCGGCGTCTTGGAGCTTCGAGCGGACCGCCTCGGCCACCGTTCGATCGCTTGACGCGTAGGACACGAAGACGTCGTGCATCGGTGTTAGATGGAATCAGGTATCTAGGGCGTATGCGGCGGGAGGTTGGTGCCGGCGGTTCGGCCGCGTGGCGCCGTTTCGCGAGCGGCGTCGATCGCGCCAAGGACGCCTACGATCAGGCCGCAGATCAGGGCGACCCGAACCGCCGCCGCGCCCGGGTTCGCCGGGCTGCTCATGATCAACTGCCCTAACAGGCCGGACGCGCCTCCCGCAACGAACCCATAGGCGGTGTGCCGGGGGGTCCAGCTCCCGCCGATCAGCGCGCCGATCAGCGCACCGGTCGCTGCGAGCGCCGCGGGATCTATCCAGCTTCCGAACTCGCGACTCGCGATGTCGGGGAGGGCGTCGATCACACCACCGAATGCACCAGCCAGCGCGCCAACCAGCAGGCCGGCGATCGCCCCTCCAACGGCATTGCGCCCGCCGCGTTGCGCGAGCGCCAGCCAGACCGCCAACGCTGCCCCCACGAGCGCCCAGGTTTCTGCACGCCTGGCCACCGCGACCGCGATGTTCGCGGCTTTCGTCGCCTGCTCCTCCGGCGAGGGCATCAGCTCGCTCACCAGCCAGTTGGCCAGCAACCCCGCGACGAATGCAGTGAGGACGCCGGTCAGGATGAGCATGCCCGGTGAGAACGCCGCGGGTGCGGGCGTGGGACTGGGAGCAGGCGTGGGACTCGGAGTGGGCGTAGGAGTGGGAGCGGGCTTGGGAGTGGAAGTGGGCGCGGGCGCCACAGGCTCCAGCCCACACCGCTCTTCCAGCCACCTGTTCAGGAGCTCGATGTCGTAATCCCAGCGCTCGTTGGTCAGCTCGTGCGCCTGGCGGCGTGCAAGAGGGCGCAGCTGAGCCGGCAGCTCGTCGGGCTCGGGCATGCTCGCCCGCCCGACCAGCAATGGGATGACCGTGACCTCCGCGTTGTAGAGCGCCGGCTCCACCTCGAGCCGGACGAAGTCCTTGGGGTCCTCGATGCGCGGACGCCCGTTCTTCACGACCGTCGCCCAGCGCGGGCCCATCAGCACGAGCAGCACGGCGCAGCCGGCGACGGCCTCGGTGATGCGCTCGACGAAGTCCTCGCCCGGCCCGATCTTGAGGTCCATGAACACGCTGTCCGAGCCGAAGCGCTCGGCGACCCCATCGCGTACTCCGCGCGCGTAGCCGCCATCGTCCTCACGGCGGTAGCTGATGAAGACCTTGGGCTGAGCCGTCATGGCTGCCCTCTTTCGGTTGGGGGGTCTCAGTCGAAGGTACGCCCCCCTGGTGTCCGGGTCAACCGGTCAGCCTAGGCGTGTTACTGCCCGCGTCTCAGGAGAACGACGGGGATCGTGCGGAGCATGATCTTGACGTCGCCCCACAGCGACCAGTCGGCGACGTAGAGATAGTCGATCGACTTCATTTCACGCAGGGGGATGCGCGCCGAGCCGGCCACCTGCCAAGGCCCGGTCATGCCGGGTGTGAGGCGGAGCCGACGCCGGTAGAAGCCCTCGATGCGGCGGTCCTCCTCCACCACGAGCGGGCGCGGTCCCACGAGGCTCATTTCACCGCGCAGGACGTTGAGCAACTGCGGCAGCTCATCGAGCGAGGTGCGACGCAGGAACCGCCCCACTCCGGTAACGCGCGGATCGTCGTCGATCTTGAATAGGCCGTCGGCTTCGTTGCGGTCCCGCAGGTCGTCCTTGCGCGCCTCGGCGTCGGTCACCATCGAGCGGAACTTCATCATCGGGAATTGGTCCCCGTCCCGTCCGACGCGCGTCTGCCGGAACAGGATCTGGCCCTTCGAGTCGATCCGGATCGCCAGCGCGATGATCAGGAGCAGCGGTGCGAGCACGACAAGGAGGAGGGCCGAGCCGACCACGTCGAAGGTTCGCTTTACCACGCGCGCACGCCGGGAGAGCCCGAAACGGCGCAGCCCGAGCACGGTGAGCCCGCCGATGTAGTCGAAGGCGACCGCCGAGCCGACAACCTCGAACATCTCTGGCAGGAGGCTTACGTTCACGCCCAGGGACTTGCCGGACTGGATCGCCTCATGGACGGCCTGGGGCGGTCCGGCGTCGCCTGAGACCACGACGCGATGGACGTCGAGGTCGTTGACGACCCTTGGCAGGTCGGGCGAGTCGGCCTCCGTGCGAGCGCTGTCATGGAAGCGAGCGGCGGCAAGCGGCACGGTGCCCACGACCTCGGCCTTTGCGCCCTTTGTCGTCTGCAGCTGTGTCTCGAGGCGCTCCGCGACGTGTGCCTCGCCCACGAGCAGGCAGCGCTCGGGTGGGGTGAGCTGCCGGGCGGCGGTCCGCCCTACCAGCCGCAGCAGGATCGTCAGCACGGTCAGTGCCACCAAGGTCACCGCCATGACCTGGGCACCGAGCGGCGTGGAAAGCATTGCGCTCTGGGCCAGGTAGGCCAGGACGACGGTCAACGTCGATGCACGGAAGATGGCCGGAGCCTCGTCCAGCGTGTTCTTGCTGAGCACCAGCTCGTCGCGGCGGTAGAGACCGGAGCTCGTGTTGACGAAGGGCACGATCAAGGCCGGCAGCAGGCCGGTCCACTCGGGCCCGGACGGACCGAAGGTGACGTGGAGGACCAGCGCAACGAGCAAGGCGGCGGTCACGTCGGCGGCGATCAACAATCGGCGGAACAGCTGATCGCGCCAATGGACGGCCGGCGGGGGCGACCGCTCCAGGACGAGATCACCGGGGGGCCGCTCGCGCTGGAAGCGGCGCAAACGGCGACCGGCCACGCGATCGGCCGCGGGCGCGGGCCGGCGACGGCCCGTCACGCGGACTCGATTCTCCCCAGCCCGCGCTGCGCGGCTTGCCGGAGGGTCAGCAGCACAAAGCGTGAGTTGGTCACCAGATAGCGGCGGAACAGGCGTCGCGGCTCCTGGGCGAGCCGAAATGCCCACTCGAGGCCGATGCGTTGCGAGAACCCGGGCGCGCGCCGCGTGACGCCGGCCAGCACGTCGATGGCCCCGCCCACTCCCATGCTGAACGGGACGTCGAGCTCCGCGCCCCAGCGCGCCAGGAAGTACTCCTTGTTTGGCGAGGACATGGCCACGAACAGCATGTCCGCACGTGCCTGGCGGATCTCCGCCGCGACCTCGGCCTCCTCCGCCTGCTCGGTGAAATAGCCGTCGCGGTAACCGGCGATCGCGAGGCCGGGGTGCAGCTCGCGCAGGCGGTCGAGGGCGCGGTCGAGAACCTCCTGCCGGGCGCCCAGGACGTAGACCCGGTAGCGCTTCCGCTCAGCCAGTCCGAACAGCTCGTGCATGAGGTCGATCCCCGTCACCCGGCTGGGCAGCGGAGTCCCGAGCAGGCGTGAGGCCCACACCACCGACTGGCCGTCGGCCGTGACGAGCTCGCAGCGGTTCACGATCTGCCGCAGGTGCTCGTCGTCCTGCATCGCCACGACCTTGGCGGCGTTGACAGCCATGTGCTGGGTCGGCGTCCGGGTGTCGATGGAGCGCTCGCAGCGCGCGACGACCTCGTCCATGTCGAGCCGGTCGATCTCGCAACCGAGCACTCGGACGCGCTCGGGAGCGTCCCGGGCCGAGCGCCGAGAAGAGCGGCGCGCGGAGCCGAGGTCGGCCGTGCTCCGCTCCGCCGTGCCGGTGAGCACGGCGGCGATGCGCTCTCCGGCGTGCCCGTCCCACCCGGGGATCTCCGTCGCGCGGTCTGGGCCCGGGCGCATGCGGACGCCGGCGATGGCGGCCGGGTCATCTCCCAGCAACGTGTTCGTGCCGTGGGAGATCGTGATCGGCCGCTCCGTATTCGGGCGCAGCGTGTAACACGGCACCCCAAGCGCGGTCGCCTCCTCCTGCACGCCGCCTGAGTCGGTGACGATTGCGCCCGCCCCGATCTCCAGGCCCAAGAAGTCCAGGTACCCGACGGGCGCGGTGCAGCGCACGCCGGCTCCCTCGAGCACGGATAGGAGACCCATCGCCGTGAGCCGATCACGCGTCCGCGGGTGCATCGGGAATACGACCGGGGCGCGCCGTGCCACCGCCGCGAGCGCCGTGACGATGCGCTGCAGTTGCGGGCGGGAATCGACGTTTGACGGGCGATGCAGCGTGACCAGCACGTACTCGCCCTTGGGCACGCCGGCTTGCTCCCAGGGCCGTCGCGCGCCGGCGGCGGCCTCAAAGCGGCGCAGCGAGTCGATCAGTGTGTTGCCCACGAAGTGCACCCGCTCCGGATCGATGCCTTCGGCTGCGAGGTTCTCCTGTGCCTCGGGGCTGTGGGTGAAGAGCAGATCCGAGAGCCGGTCGGTCAGAACGCGGTTCACTTCCTCGGGCATCGTCCAATCGGAGGAGCGCAGGCCGGCCTCGATATGCGCCACCGGCAGCGCGAGCTTGGTCGCCGCCAGCGCGCCGGCGAGCGTCGAGTTGACGTCACCGCCGACGCAGACGAGGTCGGGGCGTCGTTCGAGCAGGACCTCCTCGACCTTGATCAGCGCGCGCCCGGTCTGCTCACCGTGCGTCCCCGATCCGACGCTGAGGAAGATGTCCGGGCGGGGGAACTCGAGATCGTCCAGCATCTCGGACGACATGCGCTTGTCGTAGTGCTGGCCGGTGTGCACGACGGTCTGCGACACGTCGGGGCGCGCCGCGAGGGCTTCGATGACCGGCGCCATCTTCACGAAGTTGGGCCGCGTGCCTACAACATGGAGTACGTGAAACATCCGGTGCTCCGAGACGCCGACGCAGATGCGACGACCAACGGGGAGAGGGTCGATTTGGCTCGGTACGAGTCCGTCAAAATGTGGTCATCCTTGACCGGTCGGCGGGTCGCTGCACCATAACGTCCTGCTCCGTGGCGTTACCGGGGTGGGACACAACCTGCAAAGGCTCACTAGATCTATCCCCGGAACCACGGCGGTCAACCCATCTGGGCCCGGATTGCAACTCATCCGGGCCCCGGAAAAAAAGGCGGGGCAGCCGAGGCCGGGCAGGGGGTGAGCCGCACTATGATCGCCCGGCTCGTGGAGATCGGTGACCCTCCCCTCGCCAACCGGCTAGCCGGCGCCGCGTTCGATCTCACTGAGACGGCGGCGGGCGTCGGATTCCGCGGCCCCGACCCTTACGACGCCCTGTGGTGGCCGTGGCCGCGTCCGCTGGTCGCGGGGCGCCGCCGCCGCCAAGCCCTCATGCAGCTGCACGCTCGCTCGCCGATCGACGTGCGCCCGTTGTACCGGCGCCGCCATCCGCTCATTCCAAAAGCGCTCGGGATCTTTGGCTCGGTATGTATGCGAACCCACCGGCTCTCCGGCCGGCCCCGCGCGCTCGAGGTCGGCCGCCCAGCCTTGGATCTGCTCGCCGAGGACCGGAGTGCCGGGCCGCGGGCGTGGGGCTACC
>JBEVKF010000046.1:0-7243 GCA_040509755.1 Thermoleophilaceae bacterium
CGCTCTTGGCGGGCGGCGAAGAGCGCGGCAAACGGCCGCGTGCGCTGATCGACTGGGCGATCGGCCCGGTCTGGGAGGCCAACCACGTCTGGCTCATCTTCGTGCTCGTGATGCTGTGGACGGCGTTCTCCGAGGCCTTCGGCGCGATCATGTCGACGCTGTTCATCCCACTCTGCCTCGCGGCAGTCGGGATCGTGCTGCGCGGCGCCGGCTTTGCCTTCCACCGAGTCGCAGGCAGCAGCTCGGGACAACGGCTCTCCGAGGTCGCGTTCGCCGTCTCGTCGGTGCTCACGCCCTTCTTCATGGGGACCGTGGCCGGTGCCATCGCGTCCGGGCGCGTTCCGATCGGCAACGCGAAGGGCGATCCGCTCACGAGCTGGCTCAATCCCGTCTCCTTGATCATCGGCGTCCTGTTTGTTGCCACCGGCGCGTATCTCGCCGCTGTCTTTCTCGTCAGCGACGCCCGCCGCTTCGGCGATCCCGCTCTCGAGCGCTACTTCGGCGCTCGGGCGCTCGGCGCCGCGGCCGTGACGGGGGTGGTCGCAATCGCGGGGCTCGTCGTTCTGCGCTCGGACGCTCGCTACCTCTTCGACGGGCTGACGAGCGAGGGGCTGCCATTCGTGCTGGCATCGGCCGCCTGCGGCCTCGTAGCGCTGGTGCTGTTGCAGCGCCGGGCGCGCCGCGGCATCCGCCCGTTCGCCGTCGCCGCCGTGGTTGCCGTGCTCTGCGGGTGGGCTGCGGCGCAGTACCCCTACCTGCTGCCCCAGACGCTGACGATCGAGGACGGTGCAGGGGCAAGCGCGACGCTGACCGCGGTGCTCGTGGTCTTCGGGCTGGCCGTCTTGATCGTCGTGCCGGCGCTCCTGCTCCTCTACACGCTCGATCAGCGCAGCATCCTGGAGGAAGAGGCGGAGACCTGAATGATCGCCCCGTCCGGCGAGCAGACCGGGATCACTCACGGGGATCAGGCGGCGGTCGTGGTGGAGGTCGGCGGCGGCCTGCGTAGCTACTCGGCAGCGGGCCGCGACATCCTCGACGGATACGGCGCCGACGAGATGAGCAGCTCCGGGCGAGGCCAGGTGCTGATCCCGTGGCCGAATCGGATCCTCGATGGCAAGTATGAGTTCGACGGACGCGGTCACCAGCTTCCGATCGACGACGTCGGCGAGCAGGACGCGATCCACGGGCTCGTCCGCTGGGCGGCCTGGACGGTCGCCGAGCGCGAGCCCGACCGGGTCGTGATGGAGCACGTTCTCCACCCGCAGCCGGGCTACCCGTTCTCGCTGGCGCTTGCCATCCAGTACGTGCTATCGGACGAGGGCCTGCGGGTGGCGGCGACAGCGACGAACCTCGGAACGAGCCCCTGTCCCTACGGAGCCGGCGCTCATCCGTATCTCACCGTCGGGACTCCGAGCGTCGACTCGCTGATCCTGCGCTCGCCGGGGCGGACGGTGCTGCGCTCCGACGAACGCGGCATCCCCGTCGGCGCTGACTCCGTCGAGGGCACGGACTACGACTTTCGCCGTCCGAGGGAGATCGGCGCGACTCGGCTCGACAACGCCTTCACCGACCTCGAGCGAGCCGACGACGGCCGCGCTCGCGTCGAGCTGCACAATCCCGGCGAAGACCGCGGGCTAACCCTCTGGGTCGACGAGAGCTACCCCTACCTGATGCTCTTCACGGGCGATCCGCTGCCCGACGTCGACCGGCGCAGCCTCGCGGTGGAGCCCATGACCTGCCCGCCTGACGCCTTCCGGAGCGGGCAGGACCTCGTTCGCCTGGAACCCGGACAGTCGTTCACGAGCGCCTGGGGCATCAGCCCGTCGCCGGGCGCGTGAGAATCTCCCGGCTCCGATGGTGAACGTCGACAGCGAATCGTTCCTGGCGATCGCCGTGGTTGCGGCGCTCGCCGCGCTGTTGGCGGGGCTCATGGCCGGGAGTCGCCTGCCACTGCCGGTTGTGGTCATCGAGATCGTGCTCGGCATCGTGATCGGACCCGAGCTGCTTGGCCTGGCCGAGCCAGACGACTTCGTCGAGTTCTTCTCCAGCCTCGGCCTCGGCATGCTCTTCTTCTTCGCGGGCTACGAGATCGACTTCGAGCGCATCCGCGGCAGCCCGCTGCGGCTGGCGGTCCTCGGGTGGCTGCTGTCGCTGGCGCTCGCGTACTCGCTCGGGGCCCTGCTCGAGGTGTCGGGTGTCGTGCTCTCCCTCGTCTTCACCGGGTCCGCGCTGGCCACCACCGCGATCGGCACCCTGATCCCGATCCTGAGCGACGCCGGCGAGCTGCGCACCCGCTTCGGGACCTTTCTCCTGGCTGCCGGCGCCGCCGGCGAGTTCGGCCCCATTCTCCTGATCACGCTGGTGTTCTCGACAAAGAGCGCGGCCTCGAACGCAGCCATCCTGGTCCTGTTCATCGCTGTGGCGGTGGTCGCGGCGGTGCTGGCCGTGAGGGGCGTGGGCCGTGGCTGGGGCCTGCTCGAGCGCAACCTGGAGACGAGCGGGCAGCTCGCGATCCGGATGGCGGTCGTAACGGTCTTCGCGCTCGGCGCTCTCGCCTCATCGCTCGGTCTCGACCTGCTGCTCGGCGGCTTTGTGGCGGGGGTCATCGTCCGCCTCGCGCTCAAGGGTCGCGAGGTGCATCTCTTCGAGTCGAAGCTGATCGCGGTCGGTTACGGCTTCTTCATCCCGTTCTTCTTCGTGGTGAGCGGAATCCAGTTCGACCTCGACGCGCTCGTGGACGATCCGGTCAACCTCTTGAAGCTGCCGCTCTTCCTTGCGCTCTTCCTCGTGGTCCGAGGGGCGCCCGCGCTGCTGCTCTACCGAAAGGAGCTCGACTCGCGCGACAGAATGGCTCTCGCCATCTTCTCCGCCACCCAGCTGCCGATGGTCGTGGCGATAACGACCATCGCCGTCGAGGAGGGCCACATGCGGTCCTCGACGGCCGCATCGCTCATCGGCGCCGCGATCCTGTCCACGACCATCTTCCCGATCGTCGGCCTGCGGCTGCGCGGCGGTCGCGCCGGGGAGGCCGGCAGCCCCGCGGCTACGCCTGCGTGATGATGACTACAAGCGTTCCGAGCGCCAGTGCCATGCCCACAAGCGTAAGCGCGAGCACGCCGTGCTCTGCGACGCCCGCCCACTCGCCGTCACGAAGCGCCCGCTCGACCTGGCGGCGCCGCAGCGCGGCGCCCCCGAACACCCCGGCCGCGAGCAGGGCGTAACCGCACCCGAGTGCGACATAGGCGGTCCGCCCGCTGTCGACGAGCTCCGGCACCACGCCGCCCACCGCGACCGAGGCGGTCGCCGCTGCGATGCCCGAGCGCCACCAGGCGAGCCAGGTGCGCTCGGCCGCCAGCAGCGTGCGCCTTGTGACGTCGGGTTCGGCGGGCTCGTTCACGAAGGGCCGGGGCGCGGCCGCACGAACAGCCCGCGAAGCGTTTCCAAGAGGCCGCCCCCGGAGGCCGCCCCCTCCTCCTCCGGGCGTCCTGCCGCAGCTGAGACGTGCGCCCCGAAGATCAGTGCAAGCGCCACGAGATAGGTGGAGAAGACCACGGCCAGAAGGGCGCCCATGGTCCCATAGATCGCTCTCGTGTCGCCGAACAGGCTGAGGTAGGCCTCCGTTCCGAGTCGAATCAGCACGATCCCCGCAACGGCGGCAAGCGCCCCGGGCCACGCCCGCCGGAGGCTGGCCCTGGGGGACTCCGGCAGCACCCTGTAGAGGCCGGTGAGGAGCGCGAATAGCAACGCCAGCGGCAGCAATCTCGTCACCGCGAACTGAGCCACGGCCGCGAGCCAGGGACGATCCCCGATCGACGACGCCAGGTCGCCGGACAAGACGAGCCCGAACGCGACGATGACAAGCGGTGCAGCGAGGAGTGTCACGCCGGCGTCGCGCGCCCTGGCCGGGACCCAGGGTCGCTCCTCGGGACGCTGCCACGCCTCGTTGACCGCGTGGCGAATTCCCCCGATGGCGCCACTTGCCGAATAGAGCAGCGCGACCACGCTTATCCAGCCGAGGCTGCCCGCGCCGGCGGCCACGTCGTCGAGCAGCGCCTCGATCTGCGCGCGGTCGCCGGTATCCGAGATCGGGAGCCAGTCCACGATCGCGTCGACGATCGGCTCGCGGACGCTGTCGTCGTCGAGGAGGGTGGAGAAGGCCCAGACCAACAGCAGCAGCGCCGCCGGCAACGACATCACGAGGTAGTACGCCACCTGCGCGGCGTCGCGCGTGCCCGCCGTGTCCATCATGGAGCCAACCGCGCGGCGCAGAAGATGCCAGGGCGCCGCAAGCCGCTCGTTCACTGAGCGTCCTATTCGGTCTCCCGGACCGCCCGTGAGATGGCCGCCAGCTTCGGTTCCATCTCGGCCACGGCCTCGGGAGTCAGGAAGCTGTCACCCAGGCTGCGGCCGCCCGCGTCGCGAACCGCGCGCTTCAGACCGCGCGCCCAAACGTGCTCGATCAGCAGGAGACCCGCCGAGCCTCCGGGGGCAAGCGACGCGCCCATCTCCTCGATCTCCGCACTCGTGAATCCAAACGAATGCTCCTCGGCATCCGATGAGTCATCGTCGTCGAGCTTCAGTCCGAGCAGCGCGCCCGCAACGGCTCCCATCTTCTCCTCCTGATGCTCGACGATCACGAGCTCGTCGGAGTCCGTGTCCTTTGCGACGAAGAGCATGTCCAGCACCCGGATGATTCGCTCGCTCTCGAGCCTGGCCAGCTCGTCCGCGATCCGCCCCTCGAAGTTCGCGCCGGGCTCAAAGCCCACCTGCATCAGCTGAACCGGGCCGATTTCCGAAAGGTCGTTCATCGGTACTGCCTCCTTGTGTAGCCGCGAGCCATCCGGCAGCTCTGAGTCTGCAGTCGTGTGGGTCGGCGGCAATCACCCAGAAGGGGTGATGTAGTTTTGGCAGCGCTCGCGGGACGATGGGATGTTCCTAACTTCGTACACAAGGGAGAGCAAGTGTCAAATCTTGTAGCAATCGCCTACGACGACCTCGGTCAGGCCAATCAGGTCATGGGCACCATCGGTGAACTCGTCAAGGAGCACTCGCTCACGGTCGAGGACGCGGTCGTGGTCGAGCACAAGGCCGATGGAAAGCTGAAGCTTCACCAGCCGTCGATGGCCGGCGTGGGCGCGGCGAGCGGCGCGCTCTGGGGCGGGCTCATCGGGCTGATCTTCCTCATGCCTCTGTTCGGCATGGCGATCGGCGCGGCGACCGGAGCGGCGGCCGGCGCAGCCAGCGACTACGGCGTCGACGACCAGTTCGTGAAGGAGCTCGGTGAAAAGCTTCCCGCGGGCGGCGCGGCCGTGATCATCCTGGTCGTCGAAGCGACGCGCGACAAGGTGGTTCCGGAGATCGCCAAGTACGGTGGTCACGTGATCCAGAGCTCGCTCTCGGACGAGCAGCAGGAGGCGCTGCAGCAGGCTCTTGACGCTCGGGGTGCCACCGCCTAGCTTCTCCGGCTTGCCGCAGGACATAGGGCACACCACCGGCCTGGCCCGGCTGGTCCCGCAGGGCCACCTCGCCGGGAGCATCTACGGCCTGATCCTCGTGACTTCGGTGATGGCCACGCTCGAGCAAAACGAGGAGCGGGTCGGCCTGATGATCGCCGCTCTGTTGGTCACCTCGGGGGTGTTCGCGCTGGCTCATGCCTGGGCCCACGCGCTTGCCGCGGCCGCAAGGGAGCACGTGCCGGTCGACCGCCACGTGCTCGCGCGCGGTATTCGCCACGAATGGCCGATCGTCCAGGCCGCCCTGCCGGCTTCGATTGTCCTGGCGCTCGCAGCCTCCGACCTCTACACGGTCGGCACGGCGCTCTGGATCGCGACTGGGCTGAACGTGGGGCTGCTGTTCGTATGGGGCGTTGTTCTGCGCGAGGACGCAGGGGGCACGCGCACTCAGGCGCTGCTCGCCGGCTTCGCGGGCGCGGCGCTCGGCCTGCTGCTGGTGCTGCTCAAGGTGATCGTCTCGCACTGAAGCCGTAGCGGCCGGTCGCCGGCGGTGTGTCGGGCGCGGCCACGACCACCGTCCCCGCGAGCATGTCCTGGAGTCCGCGGCGGCGAGCGTCGACGAGGATCGGCAGCAGGCCGGCGAACAGCGGGATGACCGCGAGGACCAGGGCGCCCAGCCGCAGGAGCGCCCGCAACGGGCGCGGCGGCTCGCCGGTGTCCGCCATGCAGACGCGGATCCGCATCAGCCGGTTGCCCGGAGTTTCGCCCGTGGAGGCCCAGAAGGTCACGAAGTAGCCGGCCGACCAGAGCAGGTACGCGGCCCCGCCCAGCACGATCAGCACGGGTTCGAGCGAGTGGGGGATATGCAGCACCGAAAGCGCGAGCCCCACCCCCGCGGCGACGGTGATCGCCACCAGGTTGATGATCGCCGCATCGATGGCGAACGCGATCGCGCGGGTGACAAGCCCCTGGTACGACGGCTCCGCGAGGCCTGCTTGCTCGGGCGTCGCCGCCTGCCCGGAGGCGACAGCCGCCGCGCCGGGGCGAACCGCGTGGCTCATGGCGCGGCGGAGTTCCCTCGCCCCAGCGCGCGCCGCACCTTGGCCTCGATCCAGGCATCGGCGTTGCGCGAGCGCGCCCGCATGCCCCCGGCGACCTGATCGGCGAAGCCCATGCTCTGCTGGGTGATCGCGTCCGTGACCGCCGGGCTGTGGGCGATCTCGTCCACGAGCAGCCACAGCTCGCTGCTCTCCAGCAGGCGCTCGACCGCTTCGTCCAGCAGCTTGCTCTCGATTACGCGCCCGACGAGGCGCTCCATGGCCGGGCTGTCGAGGGCGGAGGTGACGACGCGCTCGAACTCGGGTCCCTCTAGAACTCGCGCCGCGCCCTGTTCGACGACCCCATCGGCAAGCACTCGCTCGACCACCGCATCGAGGGCGCCGCTGGCGAGCACCCGGTCGGTCACCTGCTCCAGCGCATCGCTTGCCACGAGCTCGCCGGCCACGCGCTCGAGCACCGCGTGGCGGATGACGTCGCGGGTGACGGACTCCACCATCGGCCCCTCGAGCGCGCCGCTCACCGCCCGCTGCGCGAGCGCGCTGGCGAGCACATGCTCCACCGCCTCCGCCGCCAACCGCGAGGCAAGCAGCGCGTCGAGGCCGGCGACCGCGCCATCTGTCGCGCGCTCGAGCGCCGCCCTGCGCGCGCGCCGCTCAAGCCGGCCGCCCAGCGAGGCGGCGCCGGCGATGGGGCGCAGCGCCGCACCACCTACCGCGCCGGCCATGCGAGCA
>JBEVKF010000047.1:0-5671 GCA_040509755.1 Thermoleophilaceae bacterium
TCGTAGATGGGCTGCCCGCCGAAAACCGCGTCATGGGCTGCGCGCTCGGGCTTCGAGAGCTCGCGGTGGTAGCTGTTGTGAGTTCCGATCACCTGGATCTGGTTCATGCGCAGCGGCGGGCTGGGCGCGGCGCCATTCGCGCCGGCGGGCGCGGCCGTGGCGGCCAGGGCCGGCACCAGCGCGGCGAGCACGATCAAGAGCGTGCGGCGTGGCATCGCCGCAGTATCCCTAGATCGGGCTCGCCAGCGCAGGCAGCACGTTCTCGCCGAACGCGTCGATGAACGGGAACAGGTCCTGACCGACGTGGTGCAGGTAGATCTCCTCGAAGCCGAGCTCGGCCAGCTCGTGCAGCACCTCAAGGTGGCGCCCGAGGTCGGAGGAGATCAACACGGTCGCCGCCAGATCCTCCGCGCGCACATGCCTTGCGGCGAGGTCGAACTGCTCGACAGTCTCGAGGTCCCAGCACAACGGCGGCGGGAAGACGTTCGTGCGCCACTGATGGTGTGCGATCTCGAGCGCGGCCGCCTCGTCCTCGGCCCAGGACAGATGTACCTGCACGGCCAGCGGCTTTCCCTCTCCCCCGTTCTCGCGAAACGCGGCGATCATGCGCTCGAGCTTCTCGCGCGGCTGGTTGACCGTCACGAGGCCGTCGGCCCACCCCCCGGCCCAGCGTGCGGTCTCCACGCTGATGGCGGGGCCGAACAGCGGCGGCGGCTCCGCCGGCAGCGTCCAGAGCTTCGCGCGGTCGACGCGCACAAGGCCGTCGTGGTCGACGACCTCGCCTGCGAACAGCGCTCGCATGACCTCGACGCACTCGATCAGCCGGGCGGTGCGCTCGGCCTTCGAGGGCCACCGTGCCCCGGTGATGTGCTCGTTCGAGGCCTCCCCGGTACCGAGCGCGACCCACAGGCGACCGGGGAACATCTGGCACAGCGAGGCAGCCGCCTGAGCGATGATCGCCGGGTGGTAGCGCTGCCCCGGCGCGTTGACCACTCCGAACGGCAGCCCGGTGGTGGCCAGCGCAGCGCCGAGGAAAGACCAGGCGAACCCCGACTCGCCCTGGCGCTCGCTCCAGGGCGAGAAGTGGTCGGAGCACATCGCCGCCGCGAAGCCGGCCTGCTCGGCATGGGCGACGGCCGCGAGCAACTCGCGCGGCGCAATCTGCTCGTGCGAGCAGTGGATCCCGATCCGTGGCACTCCGGCGCCACTACCCGGCCGCGCCGGTCGGCTACCCTGCCCGCCCGTGGTCGACGACTCGATCTTCAAGGCATACGACGTTCGCGGCATCCATCCCGACCAGATGGACGAGGCGCTCGCCTACCGCATTGGGCGGGCGTTTGCGCGGGTGCTCTCGGACCTGCAGGACATCCCGGTCGCGGACCTCCGCGTGGGAGTCGGGCGCGACATGCGCCTGACCGCTCCCGCGATGGCCGAGCGGTACGTCCGCGGCATCGCCGACGAGGGCGCCGACGTGCTCGACATCGGGATGGTCGGCACCGAGATGCTCTACTGGACCGTGGGCTCGCGCGAGCTCGACGGCGGGCTCATGTGCACGGCTTCGCACAATCCCAAGGCCTACACGGGCGCGAAGCTCGTCAAGCGCGGGGCGCTCGCGCTGTCGGGCGACTCGGGCATCGGCGAGCTGCGCGAGATCGTGGTCGCCGGCGAGCCCGGCGAGCCCGCAACGGAGAGCGGGCGGGTCGAGCAGGAGGACGTCGCGGACGAGTTTCGAGAGGCCGCACTCGGCTACATCGACGCTTCGGCGATCGCGCCGCTGAAGGTCGTGGTCGACGGCGGCAGCGGGATGGCGGGCGCGATGATCGGTCCCCTGCTGGACTCGTTCCCGCTCGAACAGGTCAAGACGTGCTGGGCGCCCGACGGTGAGTTCCCCGAGCACGAGCCCAACCCGCTGCTCGAGGAAAACCGCCGCTTCATCATCGACAGGGTGCGCGAGACCGGCGCGGACCTCGGCATCGCCTGGGACGGCGAGGCCGACCGCTGCTTCTTCATCGACGACACGGGCGAGTTCGTGGCCGGCGACTTCATGACCGCGCTGCTCTCCGAGGCGCTGCTTCGCAAGGAGCCGGGCGCGACGGTCCTCTACGACGTTCGCGCCTCGCGCGCGGTGGCGGACGTGGTGGCCGACCACGGGGGCAGCGCATTGGTCAATCGGGTCGGGCACGCGTTCTTCAAGACGCGCATGCGCGAGACCGGCGCCGCCTTCGGCGGCGAGGTGTCGGGCCACTACTACTTCCGCGACTTCTACTGCGCCGACTCGGGCACGCTCCCCGCCCTGCTGCTCCTGGAGCTGCTGTCGGTGGAGGGCCGCAGGCTCAGCGAGTTGCTGGAGCCGCTCAGCTCGCGCTACTTCATCTCCGGCGAGATCAACTCGGAGGTCGAGGACCAGCAGGCCAAGATGGACGAGCTCGAGGAGCGCTACTCCGACGGCGAGCTCGGCGAGCTCGACGGGATCTCGGTCGACTACGACGACTGGCACTTCAACGTTCGCCCCTCCAACACCGAGCCGTTGCTGCGCCTCAACCTCGAGTCAGTGGTGTCCCGCGAGCACATGGAGCAGAAGCGCGACGACGTCCTCGGCGTGATCCGCGGCTGAGCACGATCGCGAGCGCGGCGCCGAGCCAGAGGCCGGCAGCGCCACCCAGCAGGGCCCAGCCCACCGGCCCGAGGACGGGCTGGGCGCGCCGCGCGCCGCGGCCGCGCGTGGCGAGCCCCGGAGCGGAGCGCAATGAGAGCCGGATCGCCTTGGCGTATGCGGTCGCGAGCGCGGCCGTGGCCTCGCGGTCGGCTGTCTCGACGGTGATCGCGAAGTCGAGGCGGGAGGTCAGCTCGACCTTCGAGCGCTCGCGCAGCCAGGCGGGGCTCTGGCGTTCTCGACCTGCCACCTCGAGGGCGCGAAGCAGCACGGGGTCCGAGCGCGCCCAATCCAGGCCCTCGGCGGTGCCGTAGGCGGGCGGCAGGCGGATGACAAACGCTCGGGCGCGGTAGGGGCGCTCGCTCGCGAGGGCAAGGCCGCCCGCGGCCAGGGCGCCGAGCAGCGCGCAGCCCACCACGATCCGCAGGTTCATGCCCACAGAATCGCGCAAACCTCGTCAAGGCGTCTGACCCCTTGGGAGGGTGGTTGAGGGTTGTGTGGGTAGGGTCTTCGCCGTGAGCGAGGACCCGTTCGCGCCCGCTGCCGAGGCCGGCATCCATCGCCTCGCCATCCCCACCCCGTTCGCGGTCGGGCGCGTGAACGTGTACCTGATCGATGACTCGCCGTTGACGCTCGTGGACGCCGGTCCCAACTCGGGCACGTCGTTCGACGTGCTCGAGCGCGGGATCGCGGCGCTCGGGCATTCGCTCGAGGACATCGAGCTCGTGATCCTGAGCCACCAGCACATCGACCACCTCGGACTGGTCTCGCTCGTGGCGGAGCGATCCGGCGCCGAGGTGGCCGCCATCGACGCGGCGGTGCCGTTCGTGGAGAACTTCTCGACCGAGGCCCAGGCCGAGGACGATTTCGCGCTGGACATCATGCTGCGCAACGGCATTCCAGAGGAGGTGGCGGCGGCCCTGCAGGCGGTCTCGCGCGCGTTTCGGGGTTGGGGGGCGCGAGTCGACGTCACGCGGCCGCTCCGAGACGGGGATGCGCTGGAGTTCGCAAACCGGACTCTGCACGTCCACCACCGCCCCGGTCATTCCCCGAGCGACACCGTCTTCTACGATCGCGAGCGCCGCATCCTGATCGCCGCGGATCACCTGCTCGGCCACATCTCGTCCAACCCGCTGATCACGCGGCCGCGCGACGGGTCCCAGCGGACGCAGGCGCTCGTTCAGTACCTCGACTCGCTGGCGGCCACGCGCGAGATGGACGTCGATCTTGTCCTGCCCGGCCACGGCGACCCCTTCACGGGCCACCGCGACATAATCGACGGACGGCTGGCCCTGCACCGCCGCCGCGCCGGCAAGATCCACCGTCTGCTCGAGGAACGGCCGCGCTCGGCCTACGAGATCGGGCAGGAGCTATGGGGCAACATCGCCGTCACCCAAGCGTTCCTCACTCTGTCCGAGGTGCTGGGTCACCTGGACCTCCTGGTGAACGAGGGGCGGGTGAGCGAGACCGACCGGGAGGGAGTGACCGTGTTTGAGGCTGCTCACGGGCCAGGACGCCGGCACAGACCGGGCAGTCCTCCCACTTGAGGGTCTCACTCGCGCTGTACAGCCGCGCGCCGCAGCGTTCGCATGTCCAATGGGGCAATTCGCACTCCAGTGGGACGACCACATGCTACCCACAAGGTGGGCTGTCAAGCACCGAGTGAGGTAGAGCGCAGCTTTCCGAGCGGGCGCGAAAAGCGCGGCGCCGCTCCATCGTTGTTTGTCAGGAGTGGGACTTCTCGGCATACGCAAGCCGAACGTGGGGGCGCTGACGCGCCGCACGGACGTGCGCGCCCTCGCCGAGGCCGCCCGCTACCGAAGCCGCTCCGCTGAGCTCACCGACACGGGCGCCCCGGTACGCGAGCAGGCCGTCCTGGCCATCGGCGCGCTCGGGCCGGCAGCCGCCGACGCGACGCTGACGGACGCTCTTCGCGATCCTGCGGAACCGGTCCGGGTGGCGGCCGTTCGCGTGCTTCATGCGCGCGGACAAACGGACGACCTGATCGAAGCTCTCGACTGGCTGCCGGCGCAGGGACAGACGCGGCGGCTGGTGGTTCAGGCCCTGCTCGTCGGCAAACCACCCGGCGCGGCGCGCGCGGTCGCCGGCACGCTGCTCCGCGCCGAAGGAGACGCGCCGCTCAGTGACGCCGATTTCGCCCTGGTCCGCACGCTGATCGACGCAGAGGAGAACCCCGACGTGGCCAATCAGGTCGTGGACGGGCTGCTCTTTTCACTGGTGGATGAACGCGAGGCGGTCGTGGACCGCGCTGAGGAGCTCTTGACGCGGTTGGCCCCGGCCAGCACCGAGGGCCTGATCGCCGAGCTTCAGGGCGGCGCCGCGCCCGACCGGGCGGCCTCGGTACTTGGACGCATCTGCGACTCCCGCGCGCTCGGGCCATTGGTCGACTCCCTCGATCACGGCGACCCCGAGGTGCGCGGCCAGAGCGCGGCGGCGCTCGGCGAGCTGCGCGACACGGCTGCCGTCGAGCCGTTGGTGAGAGCCACCCGCGACCCCGACCGCTTCGTGCGCGCCAGCGCGGGGACGGCTCTCGACCGCCTCGGCACCGCCGCAAAGGTGCTCGGGATGTCGAACCTGATGAGTCCCGCGATCTGCGAGGCCGTCACCGCCGGCTCGCGGCGCGCGCCCGACCAGAGCTCGCCGCCGCCGGCCGGCCACGAGCTGGGCAGCCTGCGCGACGCCCTCGAAACCGCCCGCGGGCCTGGCGGGTAAGCACCCGGCCTGGAACGAAAGGAGGCGGCGCAATGGCCGCCTCCTTCCTACCTCGTCAGCTGTGACTTGACGTCAGCGTGCCCGCAGCACCTCGTTGCCGCGGTAGTTGAACTGGCTGCTCTTGCGCGACTTGCGCGCGGCGGCCGCCACGCGAGCCGGCATCGGGTTCTTCGCCTTGGCGAAGTGCCAGATCGAGTGGACCATGGCCGGCAGGAACTGCCTCATCGAGCGCCGGCCGCCACCGAGGAGCTTCGTGCGGTTGGCCGGATCGAACAGCGCCTCCAC
>JBEVKF010000048.1:0-6365 GCA_040509755.1 Thermoleophilaceae bacterium
TCGGTGATCCCCGACGGCGCGCACATCACGAGCCGCGGGTGGGCAAAGCGCGAGCGGTGGACGCGGCCGATGAAGTGGCGCAGCATCGCCTCGGTCTGCTCGAAGTCGGTGATCACCCCGTGGCGAAGCGGGCGCACGGCGGAGATCGAAGCCGGAGTGCGGCCGATCATGCGCTGGGCCTCCTCGCCCACCGCGTGGACGTCTCCGGTGCGGGTGTCTACCGCGACCACCGACGGCTCGGAAACCCGGATTCCCTCACCGCGGAGGTAGACCAGCGTGTTGGCGGTGCCGAGGTCGATCGCGATGTCGCGACCACCCAGGCGCGCGCGATGGCGTCGCTTTCGGCGCATGAAAAGTCCTGCAAAGCCTATGCGTCAGGCTCGGAGGAATGTGAGAACTGCAAGAACCCGTCGATGATCCTCGCTCGCGGGGGTCAACCCGAGCTTGCTGAAGATCGAGGTCACGTGCTTCTCGACGGCCCGCTCGGTGACGACCATCTGCTCGGCGATCGCAGTGTTGGAGCGGCCTTCGGCCATCAGGCCGAGCGCCTCGCGCTCGCGCGGCGTGAGCTCCTCGAGTGGGTCCTCGCGCCGCGCGCGGCCGACCAGCTGCGCGACGACCTCGGGGTCGAGCGCGGAGCCTCCCTCCGCCACTCGCCTGACCGAGTCGATGAAGCGCTCGACGTCGGCCACCCGGTCTTTCAGCAGGTAGCCGACCCCGCCGGCGGTGTCGCCGACGAGCTCGAGCGCGTAGCCCTCCTCGACGTACTGGGACAGGACGAGCACGCCGGTGCCGGGGTGCTCGGCGCGAATCTGAAGGGCGGCACGCAGGCCGTCATCGGTGTTTGTGGGCGGCATGCGGATGTCGACCACTGCAACGTCGGGCTTGTGGGCGTTGACCTTGCGCAGCAGGTCGTCGGCGTCGCCCGCCTGGGCGACGACCTCGAACCCCCATTCCTCGAGCAGCCGCACGACCCCCTCGCGCAGAAGCACCGAGTCGTCTGCGACGACTACGCGCAAGGAATCCTCGCCGTGATGGTCGTCCCCCGGCCGCGCTCCGATTCGACGTCGAGGCGCCCCTCGATCACCGCCAGCCGGTCGGCCAGCCCGCGCAGGCCGGTTCCGTTCGCGGGGTTGGCGCCACCCACGCCGTCATCGGTCACCGAAACCACCACCCGGCCATTGTCCCGATCCACGTTCACGGTTGCGCAGCTGGCCTCGGCGTACTTCGCCACATTGGTCAGCGCTTCGGCCACGACGAAGTAGGCGGCGAGCTCCACCGCCTCCGGCAGGCGCTCCCCCGCCAGCGTCTCGAGCTCGACCGGGACCGGCGCGCGCCGGGCAAGCGTCTCGAGCGCGGTGTCAAGGCCGCGGTCGGTCAGCACCGCCGGATGGATGCCGCGCGCGAGCTCGCGCAGCTCCCCGAGTGCCGCATCGAGCTCCTCGCCGGCACCAAGCAGCAGCCGGTCCGCGGCATCCGGGTCGTCGTGCAGCTTGGCGCGAGCGAGGCGCATGTTGAGCGCCATCGACACGAGCCGCTGCTGGGCCCCGTCGTGCAGGTCGCGCTCGAGCCGGCGCCGTTCCTCGAGCCCGACGCGAAGCATCCGCTCGCGCGATGCGCGCACCTCCTGGACCTTCGCGCGCAGCTCGGCCTCGAGCCGCTCGTTCTGCAGGGCGAGCCCTGCGGCCGCACCGACCGCGCGGCAGTGGGCGGCCGCGTCGCGCAGCGAGCCGTCGTAGACGATCGCCGCGATGCAGCCGCCCTCGCGCTCGACCTTGGTCACCGCGCGCCCCGAGCCTTCGGGCGGGAGCTCGTAGGGGTGCCCGTCGGCGTCGACGAAGCGCTCGTCCTCGGGCAACCAGTAGACGAGTTCGAGCGAGTTGTCCCCCAGCGCCCGCGCCAGCGCCTCGCGCAGCTCGCCGGGCCGGGGAGCCTCGTTCAGCCGCGCGATCAGCTCGCCCACGGCGCCGGACTGGATCATCCGCGCGCGGACAAGGGACGCAAGGAAGAGGTACGGCATCAGGGCGAGCGGTACGAGCGTCACGAGGAAGGCGACGCTCTCGACCTCGCTCTCGCGAGCGGTCGACTGGCTGACGAGCGTCGCGATCAGCGCGAGCATCATCGCGATCCCCGCGCCGTAGACCGGCGCGTAGACGCGCCGCTCCGGGGCCGTGGCCCGCCGCCAGCGCCGGATGAGCGACACGAGCACGGCTATCACCAGCAACAGGCCGGCAACGTTGATCACGAAGCTGGCTACGTGGACCAGCGTCTCGTGGGGTTGCACGAGGATGACGTTCTCTGGACAGTCGGCGCAGTCGTAGTGTTCCGTTGGGTCGGCGAACAGGAAGAACGGCACCACCGCCAGGGTCACGACGTACGAGGCGATCACGATGCGTCGCTCGGAGCGGGTCTGCAGGCGGCCCGTCGGCGCTGCCAAGAGCATGTGGATCGCGGTGGCGAAGTAGAGCGATCCGAGGGCCTGGCCAAAGGTGAACAGCACGGGGATGTCCGAGCTGCCGAGCACGCCGACGAACCAGGCGAAGCCGGTCGCGGTCATGAGCATGCCGACGCGGTTGTCGGGCCGGCGCGCCCAGGCAAACAGCCCGACCCCCACGAACCCCCAACCCACCGTGAGCGCGAGGGTGGCCCAGAGGCCGCGAGGGGTCACAAAGTCGCTGGTGAGAATGAGCGCGAGGTCGATGAACCCGAAGACCAGGCCTGCCACGGCCAGGCCCCAGAGCGCTCGCCGCAGAGAGGTCAGAGCAGCGCCTCCAGGGCCGCCCCCGAAAGCTCCGACTTGGGGATGAATCCCCGCACTCCGGTCAGGACGCCGATGTCCTCAAGGTCCCGGCTCGAGGTCAGGACAATCGCTGGCGCCGAGCCGTTCGCACTCAGCCGGACGGCGACCTCGCGCCCGTCGATGTCGGGAAGCTGGACGTCGAGCAGGACCACGTCCGGCCGCAGCTCCTCCACCGCCCTCAGCGCCGAGAGGCCGTCGTTTGCCTCGCCCACCACGTCGAACCCCTCGGCCTCGAGCAGCATGCGAGCACTGGCCCGGAAGCTCGGGTGATCGTCGACGATGAGGACTGAAGTGGCCATCTGGAAGTTGATTGTCGCTGCGAGCGGCCGTTTAGCCAATACGGATAGCCGCACATATCATCCGCCGCCGAATGGAGGGAGCCACCGAGCCTGTCGCCGCGCCGCCCGCGGACCTGCCGCCGGAGCTCCGCGGGCCGCCTCCCCCGCGCCACGGCGGCCCGCTCACCGTGCTGCGCTTCATGCGCCGCAAGGGGATGCTGAACGCCAAGTACGGGCGGCTCGCGCTGCGGCTCGCGTGGTGGAAGCTGCGCCTCGGGCGCCGGCTGAGGCTGGACGGGCTCGCCTTCATCGGCCCGGGCTGCAAGCTCGAGGTGAGCTCGAACGCCGTGCTCGAGCTCGGGCGCTGGGCGTGGGTCGGACACGGGTGCAAGATCCGTTGCCACGAGGGCGTGGTGTCGGTCGGGGCAAAGAGCGTGATGGGCCAGGAGTGCACGATCTCCGCCTTCCAGCACGTATCGATCGGACGCGAGTGCGTGATCGCCGACCGCGTGATGATGATCGACTTCGACCACGGAACCGTCGAGGTCGACCGCCCGATCCGGCTGCAGGGGATCTACAAGCGCGACGTCAATGTGGGCAACAACGTCTGGATCGGCTACGGCGCGTGCATCCTGCGCGGCTGCGCGGTCGGCGACAACGCCGTGATCGGCACCAACGCGGTGGTGACGAAGGACGTGCCCGCGAACGCGGTGGTCGGCGGCGTGCCGGCGCGGCTGATTCGGATGCGCGCGGCGCCGGGGCGGATGCGGTACGAGTAGGGCGCGCCGGCACCCCGGCGGCCCCGGGCCCCCTCAGTCTCCATATCCGGCACCGAGAGGGCCCACCGACCGACGCGGCGGCCCCCGGGCCCCCTCACTCTCCATATCCGGCACCAAAAGGGCCCAGCGACCGGAGCGCCACGGCAACCCGTCCCACCCCCTTATAGCCCGTCGTTCGCCGGAGCCCTGTGCCCGCGCCGCCTGGGGGCGGTCTTGCTTCCTGATTCAACAAAGCGGCCCAGCCGGCCCCGAGAGCGTCCATTGTTGACTTAACGGTCCGAGGAACCGCTAACTCGACAACGGACGCCAAAATCCGACCAACGGGAGCGCCGCGGCAACCCGTCCCACCCCTTAGAGCCCGCCGTTCGCCGGAGCCCTGTGCCCGGCACGGCTCACAGCCCCAGCGCCCCCTTCACCACCTCGTCGAGCTCGCTCGCGTCCACGCCGTACTCCTCCCGGTAGGCCCGCCGGGAGGCCGAGTCGAAGAGGGCCAGCACCAGCTCCTCGCGCGAAGATCCAAAGCGGCACGCCGCGCGGTCGACGACCTCGAGGGCCACCCCCTCGGCGAAGCCCTCCACCCCGCCGGCGGACTGCCGCTCCCGCTCCTTACAGGGGTCGGCGATCTCGACCGGCTCGGTCTGGAGGCGCTCCTGGGCGATCGCGTAGCCGGCCGGCACGGCCACGGCCACCAGCACGGCCGCGCCCACGATGCCGGAGCGCCGGACCCGCGGCAGCAGGATGAGCGCGGCCAGCAGCGCCATCGCGCCGGTGAACACGAAGGCGGGGCTGAACGCCGAGTCGACGGCGGCCAGCACCACATCGTCGAGGTCGCCTTGGAGGCCGCGCAGCTCGCGTCGCACCTGGGCGGGGTCGGTGCGGCCCTCGAGGCTCTCGCTCAAGTCGTCGAGCAGGCCGCTTCCCGCGTCGGTGCCGAGCTGTTCCTCGAGTGCGCGCAGACCTTCGGCGAGGTCGTCCCCGTAGGTGTCCTCGAGTCCCTCGAGCTCGCTCAGCAGGGCGTCGGTGTCGATACCCAGGCTCTCCTCGATCTGGCCGAGTAGGTCGTTGGGGTCCTCCTCCTCTCGCAACTGGTCCTCGAGGCGCTCGAGGCGGCTCAGGAAGTCGCGGTCCTCGCGCGCGACCCTGCGGCGCTCGCGCGTCAACGCCAGCGCGAGCGCGTCGCGCGGGTTCTCGGACTCCATGTCGGCGAATAGGCGCGGAGCAAGCTCGATCTTGTCGGT
The DNA here is from genome assembly GCA_040509755.1 of Thermoleophilaceae bacterium. GTDB lineage: Bacteria > Actinomycetota > Thermoleophilia > Solirubrobacterales > Thermoleophilaceae > JACVRW01. Next base: position 5,096 of record JBEVKF010000048.1, read on the forward strand.
GGGGGGCAGCGCGGCGTCGAGCACGAGCGCGGTGCCGCGCTCGCGTGCCAGGTCGACCTGCTGGTCGAGCTCGGCGGCCACGATCGGGGCAAGCACGACAAGGGCGAGCGTGATGCCGACGTGGCGCAGGGAGAGCAGCGCCGCGGACTGCCCGCGGGTGCGCTCGGGAAGCAGCTCGCCGGCGAGTGCCGGAAACGCCATGCCCATCCCCACACCGGCGAGCAGCTGAGGGACGATCGTCCACCAGACCGAGGCCTCCGGTAGCAGGGCCAGGCACGCGATGCCCCCGGCCACGAGCAGACAGCCGGCTACGGCGCGTGTCACAGGCGCGCCGCGGATGAACGACCCGGCCACCGCGGCCAGCGGCAGGACGGTCACCGCCGCGGCCGCCGCCAGCGGGTCGACGCTCCAGCCGCTGATCAGCAACAGGACGAGCAGGAACACGACCGCGGTGAGCGCTCCGGACAGCAGGGTGAGCGCGATCGCCGCGAGCACGTCCCTGGGCGGCCGCGGCAGGTGCTCGCGCACGGTCGCAATCGGTGTGGCGAAGAGCGCCGGCGCGGCCGCCAGCGCGATCGGTGCCTGCACGAGGAAGATCGCGCGCCAGTCGAATGCCTCGGTGAGAATGCCGCCGAGCGCGGGGCCTGCGGCCGTGCCGGCCACCGCCGCGCCGAGCCACAGGCGGCGTCCGCTCCCGCCGCCGTCGAGCGCGTCGAACGCGGCCGCGAGCAGCGCCGATGCCCCGATCGCCTGAAGCGCGCGCATCAAGAGCAGGAACTCGAGCGATTCGGCGGCCGCGCATCCGAGCGACGCGGCGGCGAACAGCAACGCGCCGGCGGCGCCGGTGGCGCGCCCGTGCAGAGCCGCGCTGAGCGGCAGGCCGATCGCCAGCACACCGGTGTAGACGGCGATCACCGCCGCCACCCCCTCGACCGTCGTGTCCAGCTCGAGCAAGAGCGACGGCAGCGCCAGGACGACCACGGCCGCATCGGCGAGCGCAAGGCCCGACGCGACCGCGATCAGTGTGCGCTTCACCAGGGACTTTGTAGCGGACGCGGCGACGGCAATGGTGCGGATATCCGCACCACACAAATCGAGCAGGCCCCATTTTGGCTCGCCACACGGCGTCCGAGACTGACGCCATGACCACCACAACAAACAAGAACATCGCAGCGCGCGCCGGTCGCTGGAGCGCGCAAAACCGCAAAAAGGCAATCTTCGGCTGGCTCGCGTTCGTGATCCTGGCTGTCGCCATCGGCGGCTCGGTGGG
>JBEVKF010000049.1:0-52353 GCA_040509755.1 Thermoleophilaceae bacterium
AGGAAGCGCTCGGAGTAGAGCCCCTCGTCCGGCGAGGCTTGGGCGCGCAGCTGCAGCAGCTGGCGCGCGTAGTCCCAGTCGTAGAGGGCGTGGTGGAGATCTATCCCCTCATGGCACTGCAGCCGAATCAGCCGCGCGCCCGTGGCAGCGGCGAGCGCGCGGGCCACCTCGGTCTTGCCCACGCCCGCCTCGCCCTCCACGAGCAGCGGCTGCTCGAGCGCGGCCGCCAGGTAGACGGCAGTCGAGAGGCCCCGATCGGCGAGATAGCGCTCGCCCGCCAGGGCCTCCCGTACGGCTGCGGGGGTGTCGAAGCTCACGACCCGGCGGCCGCCTCCAGTGCACGCTTTGTCAGCACGCGAGCCAGGTGGCGCTTGTAGTCGGCGGTCGCGTTGAGGTCGCCCGCCGGCTCGGTGCCCTCGTCCGCCAGGTCGGCGGCGCGGGCAATCGCCGCGGAATCGAGGCCGCCGCCGCGCAGCGCCCCTTCCACGGCACTCGCGCGCAGCGGAGTCGAGCCCATGTTCGTCAGCCCGATGCGCACGTCCTCGCACGAGCCATCGCTCGCCTTCTTGACGAGTGCACAAACCCCGACCATCGCCCAGTCCTCGGCGCGCCGCGTGAACTTCTGAAACCCGAATCCGTAGCCGTCGGAGGCCGGCAGGCGCACCTCGGTGATCACCTCGTCGGGCACCAGGGCCGTCGTCAGGTAGTCCTCGAAGAAGTCGGCGGCAGCGATCGTTCGCAGGCCGTTCGGGCCGTGAACCGAGAGCTCGCCCTCGAGCGCCACGACCACGGCAGGCAGGTCGGACGCGGGATCCCCGTGTGCGAGCGAGCCGCCGATCGTGCCGCGATTGCGCACCTGCTGGTCGGCGATCTCCGACGCCGCCCTCGCCACCACACCGAGCTCGGACCTGTTCTGGAGGTCGGCGTGACGGGTCATGGCGCCGATGCGCCAGGAGCCGTTCTCGCGCTGGATGCCGTGCAGGCCGGGCACCCGGCGCAGGTCGACCAGCATCGCGGGCGCGGCCAGGCGGACCTTCATCAGCGGAAGCAGGGAGTGGCCGCCCGCCAGCAGCTTGGCCTCGTCGCCGTGCTGCGCAAGGATGCCCACGGCGTGCTCGAGGCTCTCGGGCGCCTCGTAGTCGAACGGGGCGGTGATCATGAGGCACCTCCGGTCGCGTCGCCGGGGCCATGCGGCCCGCTGCCGGCCGAGCCGTCGCCGGTCTCGGGGAGGTCCTTGCCCTGCTCGGTGCGCGGCGGGCCGCCGCCGTTGCCGGCGCCTTTCGCCGCCTGGATCGCCTCGAACACGCGCAGGGGCGTGAAGGGCATGTCGAGCTGGGTCACGCCGAGCGGCGCCAGCGCGTCGAGCACAGCGGAGGCCACGGCCGGCGTGGCGGCGATTGTGCCGGCCTCGCCCACGCCCTTGACACCGAGCGAGTTGGTCGGGGACGCCGTCTCCGTGCGATCGGTGTGCATGTAGGGGATCTCCGAGGCGGTGGGCAGCGCGTAGTCCACGAACGTGCCCGTGACGAGCTGGCCATCGTCGTCGTAGACGACCTGCTCGTACAGCGCCTGGCCGATCGCATGCACGATCCCGCCGTGCACCTGCCCATCGATCAGCATCGGGTTGATGGCGGGTCCGCAGTCGTCGACCGAGTAGTAGTCCACCACCTTTACCTTCCCGGTCTCCGCGTCCACGTCCACGACGCAAGCGTGCGCGCCGAACGGAAACACGAAGTTCTCGGGGTCGTAGAAGGAGCTCTCCTCCAGCCCCGGCTCGAAGTCGGCCGGGAGCTCGTTGGGCGGGATGTGCGCCGCACCCGAGATCTCGGCCAGGGTCATCGACTTGTCGGGCGAGCCGCGAACCTGGTACCTGCCATCTGCCAACTCGATGTCCTCCGGCGCGGCCTCCAGCAGCGCGGCACAGATGCGCTTGGCCTTGTCCTGGACCTTGCGGGCCGCCTGCGCGATCGCTTCGCCCCCGACCGAGATCGAGCGCGAGCCATACGTGCCCCAGCCCCACGCGCCTTGGTCGGTGTCGCCGTGGAGGACGGTCACGTTCTCCGGATCGAGCCCCAGCAGGTCGCCGGCAATCTGCGCGAAGCTCGTATCGAGACCCTGGCCGTGGGGCGAAGCGCCGCTGTAGACGATCGCCGAGCCCGTGGGAGTCACGCGAACGTTCGCCGATTCGAAGAACGCCGCCTGCAGCCCGACGCCCTGAGGCCCAACCGCCCGCGAGGGCGCAAGGCCGCAGACCTCGACGTAGGTCGAGAAGCCCACACCGCGGTGCACCCCCTGGGAGCGCAGACTCTCCTGCTCGCGCCGGAATGCATCGAGATCGAAGTTCGCCAGCAGCTTGTCGAGCGATCCGTGGTAGTCGCCCGAGTCGTAGACGATCCCGATCGCGGTCTCGTAGGGAAACTCATCCTTGGCGATGAAGTTCTTGCGCCTCAGCTCGAGCCGGTCCATCCCGAGCTCGTCGGCGAGCCGGTTCATCATCAGCTCGATCCAGTAGGTCGCCTCCGGCCGCCCCGCCCCGCGGATGGCGTCGGTGCACATCTTGTTGGTGAAGACGCCGGTGATGCGGAGGTCGATGACGGGGAACTTGTAACAGCCGCCCATGACCGGGAAGCCGAGCGTCGGGATGAACGGGGTGAGCAGCAGCTGGTACGCGCCGAGGTCGGCGATGATCCGCGCGCGACAGCCGGTGACCGTGCCGTCGCGCTTGGCGGTCAGCGTCACGTAGTTCACCTGATCGCGCCCGTGATGGCTCGTGGTCATGTGCTCCGAGCGCGTCTCGGTCCACTTGACCGGCCGCCCGAGGCGCTTGGCGAGGGCGAGCACGAGCGCTTCCTCGGGGTAGATCTGCAGCTTGGAGCCAAAACCTCCGCCCACGTCGGGTGCGACCACCCGCAGCTTGTCCTCGGGTACGCCGACCACGCCCGAGAGCACGAAGCGCGCGACGTGCGGGACCTGCGTGGTCGAGTAGAGCGTGAAGTGGTCGCCGCGAGGCTCGGCAATGCTGCAGCGCGGCTCGATGGGCGCGCCTGAGGTGCGGTGATTGCTGAAGCGGTGCTCGACCGTGACCTCGGCCTCGGCCGCAGCAGCCTCGAAGTCGCCGCCCGACACGGCCCACTCGTGGGTCTTGTTGGTCCCAAACGACTCCCACACGAGCGGCGATCCGTCCTCGAGCGCAGCTTCGGGATCCACGACCGCCGGCTTGGGGTCGTACTCGACGACCACCTCATCGGCAGCGTCGAGCGCGGCTCCCTTGCTGACCGCCACGACCACGGCGACGGGGTCGCCGACGTGCTTGACCTGTCCGCGCGCGAGCGGCCAGTAGGCCGGGGTATTCATCTCCACTCCGGGCGGCGCCCAGACCATCGCCATCGGGCCGGGGAAGTCGCCCGCCATCTCCTCGCCCGTGAGCACGGCGACGACGCCCGCGCGCTCCTTGGCGGCGGAGGTGTCGATGGAGGTGATCGCCGCGTGTGCCTCGGGCGAGCGCACGATCACGGCGTAGAGCGCGCCGGGAACCTGGATGTCTTCGGTGTAGCGCGCCTGGCCGGTGATCATGCGGGGGTCTTCCTTGCGCTTGAGCGCCTGGCCGATGGCGCTCATGCCGGCACCTCACTCTGTGCCGCCGCGGCCTTCACGGCTTCGACGATGTTGTGGTAGCCGGTGCAGCGGCAGAGGTTGCCCTCCAGGCCGTGGCGGATCTCCTCGTCGCTCGGGTTGGGGTTGCGCCGCAGCAGGTCGGCGGCCGCCATGATCATGCCGGGCGTGCAGAAGCCGCACTGAAGGCCGTGCTTCTCCCAGAAGGCGTCCTGAAGCGGATGGAGGCCGCCCTCCGGAGCGAGGCCCTCGATCGTCGTGACCTCCGCGCCGTCGGCCTGGACCGCCAGGACGGTGCAGCTCTTGACCGACTCGCCGTCGAGGTGCACGGTGCAGGCGCCGCAGTTGGTGGTGTCGCAGCCGATGTGCGTCCCCGTCAGGCCGAGCTCGTCGCGCAGCCAGTGGACGAGGAGGGTCCTCGCCTCGACCACAGACTCGCGCCGCTCGCCGTTGACGGTGACCTGCACGCGCACGGTTGCGCCCATACCCGCTCCTAAGTTGGGGTTGCCCTCTCCTCCGGGCGCGGATCCTACGCCACTATCGTGCGCTGCCCCATGAAGGCCAGAACCCGCAATTTCCGCTACCACGGGCACAAGCTCGTGTACGACGAGTACGGCGACGGGGAGCGCGTGGTCGTGCTGCTGCCCGCGATCCTGTTCTCCCGGCGCATGCACCAGCCGCTGGCGCAGACGCTTGCCGAGCACGGCTATCGCGTGCTCTGCCTCGACGTGCTCGGCCACGGCGACTCCGACCGTCCCGATGAGATGTGGAACTACTCAATGCTCGAGTTCGGCAGGCAGGCGCTTGCGCTGCTCGATCACCTCGAGATCTCGGAGGCAGTGATGGGCGGCACGTCGCTGGGCGCCAACGCCGCGCTCGAGGTGGCCGCGGCGGCACCCGAGCGAGTTAAGGGGCTCCTGCTCGAGATGCCCGTGCTCGACAACGCGCTGCTGGGTTGCGCGCTCGCATTCACCCCACTGCTGGTCGGGCTGACCTTCGGCGCGCCGGTCACCCGCCCGCTCGCGCGCGGGGCGCGCCTGCTCCCGCGCGGCGCGTCCCACCTCGCGGACATGATGCTCGACTGGGTGAGCCAGGATCCGAAGCCCTCCGCGTCGGTGCTCCAGGGGCTCTTCTTCGGCCGGGCGGCGCCGCCGCGCGAGCTGCGCCGCAAGCTGAAGCAGCCGACGCTCGTGATCGGCCACGGGCGCGACCCGGTCCACCCGTTCTCGGACTCCGACATGCTCGTCCGCGAGCTCTCTGACGCGAGGCTGGTCCAGGCCTCCTCGATCCTGGAGCTCCGTCTCTCGCCCGAGCGCCTGACCGGCGAAATCGTGAAATTCGTCGAGCGGTGCTTCCGGGCAAAGGCCCGCGGAGGCGCGCGCCGGCGTCGCGCTTCCACCGCGCGCCGAAGCCCCCATCCGCGAAGCGCGCCCTAGGCACGCGGTCACTACGCTTCGGCGTTGTGGCACACCGCAAGGAAGAGAAGGAGGCACTGCGCCGCCAGCGCGAGGAGCGCGAGGCACAGGCGCGCTCCGATCAGCAGCGCAAGCGGCTCGTCGGCTACGGCGGTGCGGCGCTGATAGCCATCGCCGCGGTGGTGGTGATCGTGTTCCTGGCTGGGGGCGGTGGCGATGACGCGGCCGGCGGCAGCGGCGGCTTCTTCCCCGAGGGCGGCGACGTGGCCGAGCAGAAGCAGTTCGACCTGGAGAAGGCGGCCGCCGCCGCGGGCTGCGAGCTCAAGCACAGCAAGGGCAGCGGCGTGGCCACCCACACGACGAGCCTCGACGAGAAGGTGAAGTACAAGGACAACCCGCCCACCACCGGGCGCCACTACCAGATCCCCGCTGAGGACGGCGTCTATGGCGGCACGCCGCCGCCCGACGAGGCGCTCGTCCACGCGCTCGAGCACGGTCGCGTGATCATCTGGGCCAAGCCGAGCCTGTCCGAGGACGAGCGGGCCACGATCAGGGCCATCTCGGACTCCGATGACGGCTACCAGACGCTGCTCGTCCGGCGCGACAACATGCCCTACGTCGTGGCGGCCACCGCGTGGAACCGCGATCCGGCGCCGGGCGGCACCGGCCGCACGCTGGGTTGCACCAAGTGGAACGCGCAGGTCGTGGACGCGCTGCGCGCCTTCCGCGACGAGCACCGCTCGAACGGCCCCGAGCCGATCCCCTAGGCCGGGCTGCACCGGATCTTGCAGGGCCGCATCGGCGCGCGTGTCAACGTGTTTCGGTAGCAGTGAGGCTGCTCACAACAGCAGCGGCGCTTCTGTGCGCCGTCCTCGCCCTGCCGGCGACAGCCAGCGGCAGGCCCCGGGCCCCCTTCGACTTCGAGCTGGGGCCCGCCTCCGCCGTCAGCGCGGCGGGTGGCGGAGTCGTTTCGCAGCCGCTGGCGACCGCGCGGCGCTTCAATCTGGTGGGCCTGCGCTGGCGCGGGCGCGCGGCTCCGTCCGTATCGGTCCGGGTGCGCAGGCCGGGTCGCGGCTGGAGCCGCTGGCAGGCCCTGGAGGCGCACTCCGACCACGCTCCCGACCCCGGGACCGGCGAGCGCTCGCGGCGGTCCACCGACCCGCTCTGGGTGGGGAGTGCCAATGCGGTCCAGTACCGCCTCGGCCGGAGAGTGGCCGGGCTGCGGCTGCATTTCGTCAACGTGGCCGGCGAGCTCGCGAAGGCGCGCTCGCGTACGCGGGCACGCGCAGCGCAGGACCCGGAGCCCGACTTCGTCACGCGCGGCGAGTGGGGTGCGAGCAAATGCCCGCCGCGGACCGCGCCCAGCTACGGCAGCGTCAGCTCGGTCCACGTCCACCACACGGTCTCGCTCAACGACTACGCCCCGGAGGACGGGCCGGCGATCGTGCTCGCGATCTGCCGCTTCCATCGCAACTCGAACGGCTGGAACGACATCGGCTACAACGCTCTGGTCGACAAGTACGGCGTGCTCTACGAGGGCCGCGCCGGCGGGCTCGACCAGCCCGTGCTCGGCGCCCACGCCCAGGGCTTCAACTCGGTCACCGCCGGCATCGCGAGCATCGCCGACCATACGAGCGCCGAGCCGACCCCCGAGACGCTCGATGCGCTCGCGCGCTACATCCGCTGGAAGCTCCAGGTACACGGGCAGCCGCTCTTCGGCAAGGTCACCCTGACCAGCGCAGGTGGCCCGGCTAGCCGTTACCCGGCGGGCGCGAAGGTGTCGCTCGAGCGCGTGATCGGCCACCGCGACACGGGCGCCACGGCATGCCCCGGTGCGCTGCTCTATGCCCGCCTCGGCGAGCTGCGCTCGCTCGTAGCCAACGGCACGGTCGGCGTGCCGACCTTCGCCACCCGGCTGAGCGCGATCCTGGCCGACTTCTCGATCGACTTCGGCGAGACCGTCCCGCTGAGCGGGGTCCTGCTGGGTCCGGGGCCCGGCCCGCTGGCCAACGAGGTGGTCGAGGTCCAGACCAACGGCGACGGCTTCTGGAAGACCTCCGCCCACGCCACCACGGGCGCCGATGGCTCGTTCGCCGCCGAGCTGCGGCCGCGCAAGCGCATCTACGTGCGCATACGCTATCCGGGACGGACCGGCCTGCGGCGAACGACCTCACCGCGGCTGCTCCTGGGCGTGCGCGCGCTCATCTCCCTGCGCGCGCCGGCCACGACCGGCGAGCACGGCGAGCGCGTGCCGGTGGCGGGGACGGTCGGGCCCCGCAAGCGCTTGGTCAGCTTGGTCTTGCAGCAGAGAGTCCGGGGGCACTACCGCAAGGTGTCCGCGAAGTCCGTGAGGGTGCGAAAGGGGCGCTTCTCCACCTCGTTCGTCCCCGCCTCGGCGGGCTCCTACCGCTACGCGGTGATCGCGGTGAACGACCTCGACACCGACCGCGGCTCGACCGGCTGGCAGCCGCTGCGGGTCCGCTGACTCACCAGCCCTGCCGAGCGTCTTCGCTGTAGAGGCCGTGGCCGCTCGCGAGCATGCGCGCGGTCCTCGCCAGGATCTGCAGGTCGAGCCTCAGCGAGCGGTGCTCCACGTACCAGACGTCGAGCTCGATGCGCTCGGGCCACGGCAGCGAGGTGCGACCGTTCACCTGGGCCCAGCCGGTGATCCCCGGTTTGACCTCGAGCCGGCGGCGCTGGCGCTCGGTGTAGCGGTCGACCTGCTCCTGCACGGTGGGGCGCGGCCCGACAAGCGCAAGGTCGCCCTTTGCCACGTTGACCAGGTTTGGGAGCTCGTCGAGCGAGAAGCGGCGCAGGACGCGGCCTACACGCGTGATGCGCGGATCGCCCTCGAGGACATAGATGCCGTCGCCCATGGTCTCGGCGCGCGGCACCATCGTGCGGAGCTTCCATAGCTCGAACGGGCGGCCGCGCAGACCCACCCGGCGCTGGCGGTAGAAGACGGGTCCGCGGCTCTCGAGCTTGATGAGGATCGCCGCCAGTGCCAGCAGCGGCGAGGCGACGACGAGGCCGGCTCCCGCGAGGACGACGTCTAGCGGCCGCGGCAAGGCTGGTTAGCGTTGGGTGTCACCCGATGCGAATCCTCTACCTGCATCAGTTCTTCATCACCCGCGCGGGCGTGGGGGGCACGCGCTCGTACGAGTTCGCGCGCCGCTTCGTGACGCGCGGGCATCAGGTTCGCATGGTAACCGCGGGCCAGGGCCGCCGAAGCGTCGAAGGCATCGACGTGGTCGGGGTGCGCGGGGCCTACTCCGACTACGTGAGCGCGACGGCCGACTCCTACCCGCGCCGCATGCTCGCCTTTGCGCGCTTCGCGCTAGGCGCAGCGGCGGCCGGCCTCCGCGGACCGCGCCCGGACGTCGTATATGCCACCTCGCCGCCGCTGACGATGGCGCTGCCCGCGCTGGCGGCGGCGGCGCGCTGGCGCGCTCCACTGGTGTTCGAGGTGCGCGACCTGTGGCCCGAGGCGCCGATCCAGATGGGCGCGCTCGGCAACCCCGCGGCGCGCAGGCTGGCGCGCGCGCTGGAGCGCTTCGTGTACCGGCGCTCGGCGCGCATCATCGCCCTGTCGCCGGGAATTCGCGCCGGCGTGATCGCCGCCGGGGCTGCGCCCGCCAAGGTCGAGCTCGTCCCGAACGCGTCGGACCTCGACCTGTTTCGCCCGGGGCCGGCCCCGGAGCGCTTCCGCGTGAGCTACTTCGGGACGATGGGCGAGGCCAACGACCTGACTGCCGTGATCGAGGCGGCCCGGTTGCTTGAGGACGTCGAATTCGTGCTCATGGGCGATGGCAAGCACCGGGCGGAGCTGGAGCGCTCGGCCCCGGCCAACGTGCGCTTCGCCGGCGCGGCGTCCGGCAAGGAGGAGGTTGCCGAGCTGGCCGCCGGCTCAAGCGCCTGCCTCACGATCTTCAAGGACGTGCCGGTGCTCGCCACCAACTCGCCCAACAAGCTGTTCGACACCTTCGCCGCCGGCCGGCCCGCGATCGTGAACATGGACGGCTGGATGCGCAGCCTGGTCGAGGACAACTACGCCGGCCTGTATGTGCGAGCCGGGGACGCCGCCGACCTGGTCGAGAAGCTGGCGTGGCTGCGCGATCACCCCGGGGAGGCGCAGCAAATGGGGCACAACGCCCGTGCGCTTGCCGAGCGCGAGTTCGGCCGCGACAGGCTCGCGGGGCGGGCGCTCGCGGTGCTCGAGGGGGCGACGCGCTGACCGAGCTCTCCTACTGCGTGGTCAATACGAACGGCCGCGACCACTTGCTCGCGTGCCTCGAGGCAATCGATCGCACCCACCCCGCGCCGGTGGAGCACGAGGTGCTGGTGCTGGACAACGCCTCGGGCGACGGGTCCGTGCACGCGGTGCGCGAGCTCCATCCGGCGGCGCGCGTCATCGCCCTCGACCGGCGCACGGGCAAGGCGGAGAACGACTCGCTGCTGCTGCGCGAGGCACGGGGGCGCTTCTGCCTGCTGCTCAACGAGGACTCCGAGCTGCGCCCTGGCGCGGCGCGGGCGCTGCTCGACTCGCTCGAGTCCGACCCGAGCGCTGCCGTCACGGGCGCCCAGCTGCTCACGAGCGACGGCAAGCCGACGGCCTGCGCGTGGCGGCTCCCCGACGCCGGCTGGGCGCTCGCGGCCGCGGCCTTCCTCCACGATCGCTACGCGGTGCAGAGCCGAGGCGACGAGGTGCGAGAGGTCGGCTGGGTGCAGTCGAGCGCGATGCTCGTTCGCCGCCAGGCGGCCGAGCAGGTCGGCTGGCTCGACCCGGATTTCTTCGTCTACTCCGACGAGACCGACTTCTGCAAGCGGCTGCACGATGCCGGCTGGCGGATCCTGTTCGTTCCGGCGGCGCGCGCCATCCACCACGACCAGCTCTCGACCGACTCCGCGGCGATGCGAAGGCGAATCGTCGAGTTCCACCGCAATCGCGACCTCTACTTCAAGAAGCACCGCATGCCGGTCACGCGCGCGCTCTGGCGCGTGTGCTGGACCTGGGCCTACCTGGTGCGCGCCGCCGCCGCGCTGGTCCTCCCCGGCCACGACCCGCGCCGCTACCTGACCCATGCGCGCCAGCAGCTCGCGCCGCGTCGCGGCGCGGGCATCCGCGAAGCCGCCGAGGCGTACAACCGGGCCCACGGCGTTTAGCGGGCCGCCGGTAGCGATGTGCCGCAAGCAGCCGGCTCGGCCGGGTGCGCCGCGGATGGCTCTACGCTTCGCCCGCCGATGGAGCACGCTGATACCGCTCAGCTCGCCGCGGCCGGCGGCGCGCTCGGCTCGATCCTGGTCCTGCTCGCACGCGGGCGCTTCACTCTGCTCGGTGGGCTGGTCGTGCTGGCGGTCGCGGAGGCGGGGCTTGCGCTTTCGATGGCCGATGGCGCGTTCGACAAGCTCTCGAGTCCGGCGGGTGCTGGGGCGGCCGCCGTCGGCGTCGTCGTCCTGGCGGGCGCGGCGGCGCTGCTGGCCCGCCGCCCGGCACTCGTGCCGATCGCAGTTCTCATCGCCGCGCCCTTTCGCCCGCCGATCGCCTTCGATTCGTCCAACCGCTTTCTGGTCTCGATCGCCGAGGACGGGCGCCTCGGACGCCTGCTGCCTCTCTATGTCGTGCTGGCCGCCGCCGCCGCCGCGCTCGCCTGGGCGGCGCTGCGCGACCGGCCCCTGCGCACGCTGCCGACGGCGATCTCCCTGCCGGCGGCGGCGTTCTTCGCGTTCGCCTTCATATCGCTCTGGTGGGCGGACGACGTCGAGGCCGGCGCCAACCTGCTCGCGTTCTTCACGCTGCCGTTCGTCGTCCTGGTGGCGACCGTCGCGCGGGCCGAGTACCCCGATTTCGTTGCGCCCGCGCTCGCGGCGGTGGCGCTCGCGCTGGCGTCCCTGTTCGCCGCGGTCGGCCTCTGGCAGGCGGCCACGCATGAGCTCTTCTTCTATGCGCCCAACCTCGCCGTGTCGAACGCGAACACCGACTACTTCCGCGTCACGTCGTTGTTCGGCGATCCCAGCCTCTACGGGCGCCACGTCGTGCTCGGCATCGGCGTGGCGCTGTCGCTGCTGGCCGCCCGGCGATGGCGCACCTGGCCGTTGATTGGCCTGATCGTGCTGATGTGGTCGGGCCTGCTCTTCTCGTACTCGCAGTCGAGCATGACCGCTCTGCTGCTGGTCACGCTCGCCGTGGCGGTCGTCACCGGCGACCGGCGCGTGCGCCGGGCCGTGGGCGTGCTCGCGCTGGTCGCGGCGCTGGCGGCAGGGGGGTACCTGGCCGCCAAGCTGATCGACGGGCAGGATCTGAACCGGATCACGAGCGATCGCACCGAGCGCGTCGAGGACACGCTGAGCGTGATCGAGGAGGACCCGCTGCTCGGGGTCGGAATCGGCGGCCAGGCACGAGCGAGCAGGCGTCTGCAGCACAGCGACCGCCCAACTCCCAACTTCGTCTCGCACACCACCCCGCTTACCGTGGCCGCCGAGCTCGGGCTGGTCGGCCTGGCGCTCTACGCGTGGCTGCTCGTCGGCGGCGTACGGCTGATCGCCTCCGTTTACCGGCGCGAGCAGGCATTGGGGCTTGCGCTCGGCGCATCCTTCCTTGCGCTGTTCGTGCATGCGCTCTTTTACAGCGGCTTTCTCGAGGACCCGATCACCTGGCTGGTGCTCGCGGTCGCGGCCGGCTGGCTGACCTGGCAGGACGCCCAGGCGCCGGCAGCGGAGCGCTACCGCCGCCGCGCGGCGACCGCCTCATGACCGAGGACCTCCACCCGCGCGCGGCCTGGGTCCTGGTCGGCGTCCTCTTCGTCCTGGTGGCAATCAACCTCCCGGAGCTTGGTTCCGATCCTTGGCGCTTTCGGCCGGGAACGGTGGACGCGCAGGGCCCGCTCGCCCCGCTGGTGCGGGCGGCCGGAGAGGAGTACGACCTCGGGATCCCGCGTGCCGCCGCGTTCCTGGCCGGACTCCTGTGCGGAGCGGCGGCCGTGTTCCTGATCGCACGGCCGCGGAGGTGGTCGAAGGGGCTCGCCGTGGCTCTGGTGCTCGCCGTGGGCCTGCTGCTGACCGCGCCGGCCACGTTGCTCCAGCTCGGGCTGCGCGACTCGACCGCACCCTGGTTCTTCACCAACGACTCGACCTACCAGGTCGAGGTGGGCGGCGATCTGCTGCTCGAGCTCGACAACCCCTACGGTCACGACTACCGCGACTCGGGGCTCGAGCGCTTCTACACGCGCGATGGCAGCGTGTCGCAGCGGGTGCTCGACCGAGAGGTGGCACTCGAGCACTTCGCGTACTTCCCGGGCGCCGTGATCAGCGCGGCGGCGTGGAGGCTCCTGCCCGACCCGTTCGACGACCAGCGCCTGCTCGTCCTGTTGTGCAACCTCGGGATGCTCGCGGCCGCCCTGGCCTTCCGCGGGCCGCTCGCGGTCCGAATCGCGGTCGGCGCGCTGCTCGTCTGCAATCCGATCGCGGTGCGCTCCGCGTGGTTTGGCCAAAACGACGCTCCAAGCCTGCTGCTGTTGGTGCTGGCGTTCGCGCTTGCGTCCAGGCGCCGCTTCGGGTGGGCCGCGGCGACCCTGGCCGGAGCCATTCTGCTCAAGCAGTTCGCGGTCGTGGCGCTGCCCTTCCTCGCGCTGATGCTGTGGCAGATGGACGCCGACCGAGCCGAACTCAAGCGCGCGGCGCTGGCATTCGGGGGCGTGCTGGCGGTGGGCATCCTGCCGTTTCTTGCGGCGGACCCGGTGGCCTTCTACGACGACACCGTTCGCTATGGCGCCGGCACCTACCGAATCGTGGGCTACGGGCTGTCGGCGATCCTGGTGGAGGCGGGGGTGGTGGCCGATCGCGACGGCGCATACCCGTTCGCGCTGCTCGCGCTGCTGACCTGGCTGCCGCTGACGGTGTGGCTGCTGTTCGCCCAGCGCCGCGCCGACGAGCTCTGGCTCGCCGCGGCCGGCTTTGCTGTATCGATCCTGTGGCTGATGTTCATCGGGCGGACGTTCAACAACTACTACCTCGTGTGGCCGATGACCGGCGCCGCGATCGCCGCTCTGATGGCCACGGCGGACACGATGCGGAGAACGCCGTGAGCAGCCGCTGTGTCGTGGTGTTGCCCGGCCTGCACTACTCGAGCCAGGCGCCGCTGCTCTGGTTTGCGCGCGAGGCGGCGCAGGCGGCGGGCTGGTCGGTGCTCGAGGTCAGCGAGCGTGCGGCCGCGGACCAAGAGCCATTCACGTGGATGCGCGAGCAAGCCGAGCGCGCCCTGGCGGCCACCGAGGCCGAGCAGGTCGCGGTCGTGGGCAAGTCACTGGGCAGCGTCGCCGCGTCCCTGGTGGCCGAGCGCGGACTACCCGCCGTCTGGCTCACACCGCTGCTGATCCGCCCCGACGTGGTGGCGGGCCTCAACGCCGCAAACGCGCCGGCGCTGCTCGTTGGCAGCCGGGCCGACCCGACCTGGAGCGACGGCGAGCAGCCCGTGAACGACGCATTGGAAGTCCTCGAGCTCGAGGGCCTGGACCACTCGCTGCAGGTCGAGGGCGACCCGGCGGCCTCGCTGGCGGTGCTGCGCCAGGTGACCGAGCGGATTGGCGCCTTCCTCAAGCGCAATCGTCAAGGGGTCTGACTCCTTTCACGGCCTTCCTTCGCCGCGGCCGACCCGCGCGGCGCCATCGCAAACTGGTGCGCGCGGCCGGTCACATAGATGCGCTCGTCGTCGGCGACCACCGGGTTCGCGTACTTGCCGGCTGGGAAGCTCCAGACCCGCTTGCCGTCCCGCGTCCGTACCGCGTGGGTCGCGTCCGGCCCCCGGGCGACCGCGCGCTGGGCCTCCGAGCCACAGCTCGAGCAGACCGCGTAGTACACGAGCCCGCCCAGTACGGTCGGGGCCGCATGGACCGCGCCGCCCGCGTCGATCTGCCAGATCGTGTCGCCCGTGGCGGCGTCAAGCGCGTAGAACTTGCCGTCGTAGGTGCCGACGAAGACCTTGCGCCGGTACACGGCCGCGGCGCCGTAGATGTATGAGCCGAGCGGCCGCGCCCAGAGCAGCTTGCCGCTCTTCGCGCCGAACACGTACATGGTGCCGTCGGTGTTGCCGATGTACACGCGGCCGTAGGCCACGGTCGGCGTCGCGTACCAGAACTCCCGCGAGCCGAAGCGCGACTGCGACTGCGCGCTCCAGAGCAGCTTGCCGGTCTTCGCGCTGAGCGAATACAGCGTGCCGCCGTCGGAGGCGATGAAGATGCGGCCCTTCCAGTAGGCAGCCGAGGTGTTGACCTCGTCGTCTGCGCCGAAGCGCCAGATCCGCCTGCCGTTCTGCGCGTTGAGCGCGTACACGCCGTGATCCCACGAGCCGACGAAGAGCCGGCTTCCCTTCAGGAGCGGCGACGACTCGATCGGGGCTGACTTGAAGCGCCACAGCTCGCGGCCGCTGTCCGCATCCCACGCGACCACGAAGCCGTCGGCGCCGGCCTGGCCCTGGAGACACTCGACGGGGTGCATGTACGACTGGTAGACGACCTTCCTGCCGATCGTGGGCGACGACGCCGCGCAGCGGCCCAGGCTCTTCCTCCAGTCGACCTTTCCGGTCTTGGCGTCGAGCGCGAAGAACAGGCCCTTCTGCTGCGCGAGATACACCCGCCCGTATCCGATCGAGGGAGGGAACTCGAGGGTGTCGTGGGCGTCGATCGTCCAGAGCCGCCGGTAGGGCGGCCGGTGGTCGTAGGGGGAGATGTGGCTGCGGGCGTCGTCGTACCCATAGGTCGGCCACGGGCGCACGTTCTCCTTGGGGGGCGGCGGCGGTGCCTCCGGCTCCTCGGTGGTCACGAACTCCTCGGTGGCCGACCCCCGCTTCTCGATCGGCTGCTTCTCGTTGTTGTAGGCGTACACGCCCACCGCGACCAGTACGAGGACGGCGAGGAGCGCGCCGCCAATGATGAGTCGGCGTCGTCGGCGCACCCCGGTCAGGCTAGCTGGGGACCCAGACCGCCTACCTGGCGCCCTGAGCCAGCAGCCTCCAGATCCTATTCGTGACCGCCGGCACCTCCTCGGTGAGCGCCGCCTCGTTCAGCTCGCGCGACCACTGGGGTGTCCCCGTTCGGATCACGAGACCGCCGCCGAGGCCGAAGGTCACGAACGCCGGCCGGCTCGGATCGCGTCCGGCGGCGGCGATCGCACGACCTGCGCTCGGGAGCCCCAGCGATTCCTCGAAAACCGTGAAGTCGCCGATGAACGAGTCGAGCCCCTCGAACAGGCCGAGGCCGTCCTCGAACACGGTCAGGGGCGCGGGCGAGGTGCGCAGGAGGGAAGTCGTCTCGCCAAAGGCGTTGGTTCGCCGGGCCCTGCTGGGTGCGAAGAGGCTCTCGCCGCGCAGCCGCACCGAGCGGCGGAACGCATCCGCACCGAAGGAGGCCACCCGCAGGCCGTCCGCCACCTCGTCGCGAACGCGGCGCAGCAGCGACTCCGTCAGCCAGAGCGCGCTCCCGGCGAACGCGACACCGGGCGCGTTGCCGAGCGCCGGGCCCTCGCGGCGGGCGAGCGAGACGTCCGTGGTCAGGTCGTAGGCGAGCTTCTCGCGATCGAGGTAGAGCAGCAGCGGCGCGATCTCCGCGCCGAAGCGCGGGGGTAGTCCGCCGTCGCGAAAGGGCCGGTCGAGGCGCACCGGGCGACCCTCGGCGAGCGTGTCGGCGAAGCCGTCGAGATCGTCGTCGAAGGGGTTGAGGCCTTGCCACGACATCGCCGGGAGCACCACCAGCGGACGGGGTCGCTCGATCGCCCGCTTGAACTGGGGCAGCCCGGCCACCGCCAGCGGCCAGACCGCCCTGTGGCGCCCCGACCGCACTCGCACGAGATACACGCCCGTGGTGGTGGCGCGCGGAATGCTCACCCGAAAGCTCCCCCCGACGCGTCCGCCGCTGCGGATCGGCTCGGGGTCGCCGAAGCGAGAGACCACGAAGTCGAACGAGCGGTCGAACGGGCCGACCTCGAGCCTGGCCTGCGACCCGGCGGGCACGACCCCGAGCGGGCCGCGCAGGGTGAAGCTCCGCACCGCCACCCCGGTGCCGGGGCGAGCTAGAGCCGCCCGCGGAATCTCGGCGGGCGCGACGGCCAGGTTGCCCGCCCTGTCACGCACGGAGACCGTAAAGGCGTAGTCGCCGTCAGGCGCCGGCCCTGTCCGCTCGGGGCCCGTTGCGACCTCGCCCTCCCAGACCCCTCGGCGTCCGTCGCCGCGAAAGCGCCGGACCACGTGAGGCACGTCGGCGTCGTCGGTGCGAAAAACACGGAACTCCGGAGCGTTGTTGCGCGGGCCGGCATAGCGCAGCGTCACCTCGGGGGCCTGACCCGGCTCGCGCGGCGCGATCACACCCGGCTCCGCGGAGACCAGCCTCACACGCGGCGGCCGGCGGTCGACGCGGACGCGCTTGAAGGAGTCGACCACGCGACCCTCGTCGCGGCGGACGACACGCATGCGGTAGACGCCGTCGGGGACCCGGTTGCCGCTCTGATCGCGGCCGTTCCAGCGAAAGCGGTGCTTCTCGTCGCCCGCCAGTGGGCGGTTGTCGACGATCCGGCGGACCTCATTGCCCTCGCCGTCCATGATCGAGAACGTGACCGAGGCGGGCTCCGACAGGTCGAAGCCGACCTCCACGCTGTCGCGGACGCGATCGCCGTTGGGCGAGAACTGCTTGGGCTGCGCGGCAAAGCGAAGTACCAGCGGGTCTTCGCCCTTGAGCTGCTGCGCAAGGAAGAAGGCGGCGATGGTCGCGACGACGAGCAGCGCGAACACCGCCCGTACGAGGGGCCGGCTCATGGCGAGCGGAAAGCTAGTGGTCGTGCCCGCCGCCACGCCCGCGACCGCCACAATGCCCGCGTGCGCGTTTCACTCATCGATCCCTCGGCGGACGTGCTGCCCTACGACCACGCCCTGGCCGCGGCGCTCGCGCGGCGCGGGGTCGACGTCGAGCTCGCCACCTCTCGCTTCGTGCACGGGCCGGCTCCCGCCGCCGACGGATACGAGGTCAGCGAGTCCTTCTACCGCCTGGCCACCCGCTTCGGAGCAAAGCGGTCCCGCCTTCGCCGCGCGCTCAAGCTCGCCGAGCATGTGCCCGACTCGCTGCGCCTGCGACGCCGGGCCGCGGGCGCCGATCTGATCCACTGGCAGTGGATGTGGCTCGAGGCGCTCAGCGTGCGGATGCTTTCGCGCGAGCGACCGCAGGTGATGACGATGCATAACGTCATTCGCCGCGGACGCTCGGGGCGGCGCCTCGCGGATCGCATGGACGCGGTCATCGTGCACACCCGGCAGGGCGCCGAGCTGCTCGGCGGCGGGCCGCGCGTACACGTCATCCCGCACGGCGCCTTCGAGCACCTGACCCGCCAGCCCGACGAGCGGCCGCTCCCGCCCGAGCTGGCGGCCGTCGACAAGCCGGTGGTGCTCTTCTTCGGCGTGGTGCGGCCCTACAAGGGAGCGGACGTGCTGGTCGAGGCCTTTCGCTCGATCTCGGATGCCGAGCTGTGGGTCGTCGGCCGCCCGCTGGGCGTGACCCTCGACGCTCCTGCGAACGTTCGCCTCGTGCCCCGCTACGTGAGCGACGCCGAGCTGCCCGCGTTCTTTCGCCGCGCGGATCTCCTGGTCCTGCCGCACAGGTCGGTCGATGTCTCCGGAGTGCTGTTCGCCGGGCTCGCCTTCGGGAAGCCGATGCTGCTCTCGGATGTCGGCGGCTTTCGCGAGCTGGTCGAGGAGCACGGCGCGGGCCGGCTCGTGGCTCCCGGCGATCCGGCCGCTCTCTGCGCCGCCATCCGCGAGCTGTTGAGCGATCCCGCCGAGCGCGAGCGGCTCGCCGAGCGCGCCCGCGCGGCGGCGGCTGGGCCGTTCTCCTGGGACGCCATCGCGGCACGGACCGTCGAGGTCTACGACGAGGTGCTGACCGGATGAGGGCGGTCTTCATGGGCAAGAGCAAGCGCTCCGCGGCACGGGCGCTCGACTGGCTCGTGGACCAGGGCGTGGAGGTGGTCGCGGTCGTGGCTCGCGAGCCGAATCGCTTTACGCGCGACGAACAGCGCGTCGATCTGGTCGCCGAGCGGCACGGCCTGCCGCTCGTCGAGGACACCGAGCTCTACGCGCACCCGCCACCAGACGTGGACGTCGTGATCTCCTTCCTGTTCTGGAAGCTGATCCGCGAGCCGCTCATCTCGCTCGGGCGGATCGGCTGCCTCAACTTCCACCCCGCGCCCCTGCCGGACTTCCGCGGCCTCGGCGGCTACAACGTCGCGGTCCTCGAGGGACTTGACGAGTGGGGTGTGTCCTGTCACTTCGTCGACGAGCACTTCGACACCGGCGCGCTGGTCGAGGTCGAGCGCTTCGCGATCGACCCCGCCACCGAGACGGCGTTCTCGCTCGACCTGAAGAGCCAGGAGCGGCTGCTCGGCCTCTTCCAATCGGTGATGAGGCGCGTGCTGGCCGGTGAGGAGCTGTCGCGCCGGCCCCAGGGCGACGGACGCTACGTCTCCTACGAGGAGTTCGAGCAGCTCAAGGTGATCCGCCCCGGCGACGACGTCGAGCGGAAGCTGCGCGCCTTCTGGTACCCCCCGCACCCCGGCGCGCTGGCCGAGGTGGACGGCCGCCGCCTCACGCTGGTCGACGAGCGGATACTCGCCGACGTGGCACACGCCTATCGCGACGCGGGCCGCCTGCCCTAGTTCGTCACGTCGGCGGCCGAGGCGACCGAGCCCCAGCGCTCTGCCCAGCGTGCGCGCAAGGCTTCAAACGCCTGGTCGTCGAGGCCGTAGGCCGAGATCGTAAACCTGATCTGCGCGGGCTCACTGGAGTCCAGATCGGCCCGCGCCTCCACGGCCGCGAATCCCTCGGCGGCCAGGTCCGCCAGCGCCACGAAGCTGCTTGCCCGAACCGCCCGGCCTTCCAGCAGGGCGAGCGCCGCGCCCGGGGCGGCCTCGCCCGTCAGGCTGATCGTGCGGCGCTCCTCGCCGTCGTGGTTGGCGAGATAGTGGTCGAGCTGGCCAAAGAACGCGCGCCAGCCCTCCCGCTCGCCGTCGTAGAGCTCGTCGCCGGCGGGGGCCGCGCCCTCTGCCGGCTTGGTGGCGCGCAGAAGGGTCCGCCGCGGTCCGTCGGCCACGAGCTCGATCCTCCGACCGCCGGCACCGTCCTCGAACTCGATGCGGTCCGGAGCGTGTCGGGTGGCGTGCTCGAAGAAGATGAAGTCGATCTCCTCGGATAGGCCCTCGTAGTCCCAGCCGAACCAGCGCCTGAGCTCGTCGCGCTCGGAAAGGGCGCGCCAGACGGCCCCGCGCGGCGCATCGACGGCCACCTCAACGCGAAAAGGGCCGTCTTCGGTCATTGATCTGAAATGTGACGACCGTCACGCTCGCTTGGCATAAGCGGACAGTAGTCTCAGACGGTGAGCTGCGCAGCCTGCGGTACCGAGAATCCGGCCGGCGCCCGCTTCTGCATGTCCTGCGGCGCGAAGCTGGAGCGCCGGTGCGGCGCCTGCGGCACCGCCGCTCCTCCGGAGGCGCGTTTCTGCATGAGCTGCGGCGCGCCGATCGAGGCGACCACACCCGCCCGCGGGGCGCCCGAGCGACCCCCGGAGGAGCGCCGGCAGGTAACGGTGCTGTTCGCCGACCTGTCGGGCTATACCGCCGTCGCCGAGCGAATGGACCCCGAGGCGGTGAAGGCGCTCGTTGACCGCGCGCTCATGCGCCTCGGCCAGGAGGTCACCCGCCACGGCGGCACCGTCGACAAGTACATCGGCGACAACGTAATGGCCATCTTCGGAGCGCCCGTGGCGCATGAGGACGATGCCGAGCGGGCGGTGCGCGCCGGGCTGGCCATGCAGACCGCGATGAGCGAAATCAACACCGGCCTCCCGGTCGACGTGCTCTTCGATCTGCGTGTAGGCGTGAACACGGGCGAGGTGCTGGCCGGAGACGTGGGCGAGGCCTACACGGTCGTCGGCGACACCGTGAATGTCGCGGCCCGGCTCCAGAGCGCCGCCAGGCCCGGCAGCGTAACCGTCGGGGAGCGCACGATGCGCGCGACGAGCGGCGCCGTGCGCTACGAGCCGCTCGCGGCGTTCGAGCTCAAGGGCAAGTCGGAGCCGGTGCCGGCCTGGGAGGCCCTGGGAGTGACCGCGGAGCTACCGGTACGCCGTGCCTCACCGGCGCGCGAGTCCCCGCTCGTGGGCCGCGAGCACGAGCTGACGAGCCTCGGAGCGATCTACGAGCGCGTGGCAGGCGAACGCTCCCCGCACCTCGTCACCCTGGTGGGCGAGGCCGGGGTCGGCAAGTCGCGCCTGCTGCGCGAGCTCGAGCGCGAGCTGGCGGCACGCCCGGACGCGCCCGACCTCTATACGGGCCGCTGCCTCGCGTACGGAAGCGGCATCGTCTTCTGGGCGCTCGGCGAGGTGATCCGCGCCGGCTGCGGAATCGTGGACAGCGACTCGGCCGAGCGTGCGTGGGAGAAGCTGCTCGCCCATACCCGCGCGCTGTTCAGAGTCGAGCACGACGATCACGACAACGACCGCCTCGACGAGGAGGGCATTCGCAAGACGGCCCTGCTCGGCCGCCTGATCGGCCTCGAGGTCCCGGCCGAGCTCGTCCCGGAGGGCGAGGACCCCGAGCGACTGCGCGAGTGGTTCTTCTCGGCGCTGCGCTCGGGCGTCGAGGCCTGGGCGTGCCAGAAGCCGCTCGTGTTCGCCTTCGAGGACATCCACTGGGCAGATGACGGGATGCTCGATGCGATCGAGCACCTCGCTCAATGGGTGCGCGGCCCGCTGCTGCTGGTCTGCCTGGCCCGCGACGAGCTTCTCGACCGGCGGCCGGGTTGGGGCGGAGGCCGGGCCCAGGGCACCCAGCTGATGCTCGACCCGCTGAGCGCGGCGGACACCGAGTCGCTCGTGGGCGCTCTGCTTCCGGAGGGCGAGGGCATGCTCGGGGCGGTGGTCGAGCGGTCGGGCGGCAACCCTCTGTTCGCCGAGGAGATGGCCCGCCGCATCGCCGAGCACGGCAGCGTGCACGCGACCGACCTGCCCGACACGGTGCAGGCGGTGCTGGCCGCCCGCCTCGACGCGCTGGAGCCCTTCGAGCGGCGCATAGTCCAGCAGGCCTCGGTGGTCGGCCGGACCTTCTGGGAGAGCTCGCTGGCACCGCTCGCGGACTCCGAGGGCCGTGACCTCGACCGCACGCTGCTCGCCCTGCAGGAGAAGGACATCCTCGCGCCCGGAGCGGAGGGCCGCCTGGCCGGCGAGCGCGAGCTGGCCTTCAAGCACGTCCTGATCCGCGACGTGGCCTACGGCATGCTGCCCAAGGCGGTGCGCTCGCGAAAGCACTACGAGGTCGCGGCGTTCATCGAGGACCGCGCGGGCGACCGCAGCGACGAGGTCGTCGCGCTGCTGGCCGAGCACTACGGCCGCGCGGCCGCACTCGGACGCGAGGGCGGCTTGTCGGGCGACGAGCTCGTCCCGATCCGCGACCGCGCGATCCGCTTCCTCGAGGAGGCCGGCGACGCCGCGGCGCTGCTCTACTCGAACCGCGAGGCGGCATCTCATCACCGCCATGCACGCGAGATCTGCGCCGGCGGCGATCCCGCCGTGAGCGCCCGCATCGGAGAGAAGCTCGGCGACGTGTCACTACGGCTCGGGCGAGTGGACGAGGCGATCGCGGTCTGGCTGGAATGCCTCGACTGGCACCGCGGCGAGGAGGACCTCCCGCGGGTGGCCGACCTGCACCGCAAGGTCGGCGCCGGCCTCTCACACAAGGGCGAGCGCAAGCCGGCCATCGAGCATTACCAGAAGGGCATCAACCTGCTGAAGGACGGTCCACCCCGCCTCGAGCTGGTTCGGCTTTACGAGGAGGCTGCCTGGCTCTACCTCCATACAGGCGACAACATGCTCGCCATCTACGCCTCCGAGAAGGCGCTGCGACTGGCAGAGCGGCTCGGGGAGACGCGTGCCGCCAGCCGTGCCCACGGCATCTTCGGCCGCGTCTTTGGCCGCATCGGGGACACCGAGAAGGCGCGCCAGAACCTCGAGCGCGCCGTGGAACTGGCGCGTGCGCTGCCCGCCGACACCCCGCGTGCGGATCAGGGCGAGACGATCGTGGCGCTGTCGGCCCTCGGCCGGCACCTCGAGGTGTCGGAGGCAGACGTGGCGGGCGCCCGCGCGGCCTACGGAGAAGCCCTGGAGCTGGCCGAGAGGATGGGCGTGCTGCCCGCACAGGTCGAGCTGCACGCGTCACTCGCCCAGCTCGCGGTGTACAGCGCCGACTGGGAGCAGGTCGAGCGCTCCACCGAGGCGAGCGCGGACCTGGCCGAGCGCGAGGGCCTCGTCGGCAAGCTGAGCGTTCCGTACGCGCTCCGGGGCCTGCTGCACTGGCGCAACGGCGAGATCGGCGAGGCGACCGTGCTCTTTCACCGTGCCCACGAGCTGGCGGAGCAGGTGGGCTGGTCTGAGATCGCCTTCCAGGCGCTGTTCGGGCTCGCGACGGCGCTGCGCGACTCCGGCGATCTCACCGGCGCCGTGGCGGCCCTGGATCGCTCCCTGGACGTCTGCGAGCGGGCGGGCCTGATCGCACAGTCGATCCAGGCGACCGCCGCCCGAGCCGTGATCCTTACCCTGGCTCAGCGTCCCCAGGCCGCCGCCGAAGCGGCCCGCGAGGCCTCCGAGCTGGCCGAGCGCCTGCATTACCCGATCGGCCGCGCGGCCGCTCTGGAGGCGCGCGGCGTGACCGACGAGGACCCGCGCGTGGGCGCGGTGCTGCTCGACGAGGCCGCCGCGGCGTGGATCGAGCTCGAGCGGCCGCTGGAGGCGGCGCGCTCGCGGCTGCTCGCCGGGCAGGTGCTCGTGACGGTCGAGCCGCGAGCGGCGTGCGAGCGCCTCGAGGAGGCGGCCAAGGAGCTCGACCGCCTCGGCGTGGCGCACCTCTCGCAGCGAGCGCGGGCGCTGGCACCGAGCTGAGCCCGCGCGCGAACCGGCGCGGCTCTTACTAGGGCGCCTGGTCGGCGCCCGCGATGACGATCACGGTCGCATCCCCGGCGAGCTCTTGGCTCTCGGCTCTGGCACGCTCGCGCTGGCTGATGCCGAGCTTGCGGCCGACCGCGGCCGCTTCGCGCTCGTGGCCCTTCGTGTACTCCACGATCGACTCCGCGAGTTGCTGGTTGGGGCCGAAGTTCGCGACGGTCCCGACCTGGAATCCCGCCGCCCCGACCTGGTCGCCGAGCGCCGCGGCGAGCCCGCCCACGGTGGTGCCGTTCAGCACCGCGACGGTGACGCTCGACGGCTCGATCGGCGCGCCCTTCTTAGGCTTGGCGGCTTCCTCGTCCTGGGCCTCGTCGCTCTGGCTTTGCTCGTTGTCCGCCGGCGCGCTTGCGGGCGTCGAAGCGCCGCCGTCGTCGTCCTTTGCAAGCTGGGCGACGCCAAAGGCCACCGCGCTGCCCAGGATGAGGACTCCCGCGACCACCAACACGAGATAGCGCGGGCGCGCGGCAAGACGCCGGTACCACGGCTCCTCGTCCGGCGGCGGGATGATGGCCGTCGCCTGGCTCGGCTGCCCCGGCTGGCCGCCTGAAGGGCCGGCCTCCGCGGGCCGCTTGGCTGCCGCGGTGGCCGGTCCACCGGTCCGGGCGGGCGCTGAAGCGTTCTGTCCCGGGGCCGCCACCCCCGGTTTGAGCGGCGCGGGCGCACCGGAGTTGGCGCCGGCCGGGACGGGAGCCGCGGGCTTCGCGGGCGCCTGCGCCGACGCCTGGGCGCCGACACCGGCGGGAACGGGCTGCCCCGAGGGAGCGGGAACCGGGGGAGCCGTGCCGGGGACCGAAGGGCCCTTGGCTGGAACCGCCGGCGCCTTGGCGGGCGCAGCGGGCGCGTTGGCCGGAGTGGAGCCGGCCGGGGCACCCGCGGTGGCCGGCGCGGGGGTCGCGGGAGCGCCCGGCTTGGGCGGGACGGGACGCGCGGCCGCCGCAGAGCCTGAGGCCGCGGCCGGGGTGGCGGCGGGCGGGCGGGCGCCCGTGGCTACGGCCTGCGCGGGAACCGGCGGGGCGCCCGAAGCCGAGGGCGCGGGCTTGGCCTGTGGCTGCGCC
The DNA here is from genome assembly GCA_040509755.1 of Thermoleophilaceae bacterium. Lineage (GTDB taxonomy): Bacteria > Actinomycetota > Thermoleophilia > Solirubrobacterales > Thermoleophilaceae > JACVRW01. The sequence continues at coordinate 24,103 of JBEVKF010000049.1, forward strand.
ACGACGCGGCCGGGCACAGCGGGCTGCTGCTGGTCGGCGCGCTCGGGCGCGCGGCCGGCCCACTCACGCAAGCGTTTGACGTCGCGCGCCTGCGAGAAGTAGAGGGCCGCCAGCAGCGCCACCCCCACCACCGAGGCGATCCCGGCGTAGGAGCCGATTTCCTGGACGATCTCAGGCAAGGGTCGAACTGTAGAACGCGAGTCGGCCTTAAGCGGGGCCGGTGGAGACGGTCAGCGCCCGCTCGGTCGACAGCTCGGCCACCGCGCCAGCCAGCGCAGCGGCATCCCCGCCGTAGACGAGCTCCTCGATGCGCGCGAACGCGCTTTCGACCCAAAGCGGGTCGAGCGGCGGCTGGACGGCGCAGACGATCTTCTCAGCGGGCGTCGGCTGGGGCCGCTCCCCGGGGTTGAACAGCTCTTCGTGGATCTTCTCCCCGGGCCGCCGGCCCACCACCTCGATGGCGATGTCGACGTCCGGCTCGAACCCGGCTAGCCGGATCATGTTGGCCGCCAGGTCGACGATCTTCACCGGATCGCCCATCTCGAGGACGAAGACCTCGCCGCTCGTGGCCAGCTCGCCCGAGCGGATGATCAGCTGCACGGCCTCCGGGATCGTCATGAAGTAGCGGGTCATCTTCGGGTCGGTCACCGTGACCGGCCCGCCCTGCACTATCTGGCGGCGGAAGATCGGCACCACGGAGCCCGAGGAGCCGAGCACGTTGCCGAAGCGCACGGATGCATAACGCGTGCCCTTCCAGCGGTTCTGCGCGGCCTCCACGGCCCACTCCGCCAGCGCCTTGGAGGCGCCCATCACAGTGGCGGGGCTGACCGCCTTGTCGGTCGAGACGAGAACGAAGCGCTCCACACCGGCCTCACCAGCGGCGGCCGCCACGATGCGCGTGGCGACGGCGTTGTTTCGCACCGCCTCGACCGGGTTCTCCTCCATGAGCAGAACGTGCTTGTAGGCGGCGGCGTGGAAGACCACGGTCGGCTCGTACTCCTCGAAGATCTCGCGCACCCGCGTGGCGTCCTTGCAGTCGGCCAGCACCGCGACCGCGCGTGCGAAGTGGCGCTCCTCCTCGAGCTCGCGGCGCACCTCGAACAGCGCGTTCTCGGAATGGTCGACGAGCACCAGGCGCTTCGGCCCGACTCGGGCGATCTGGCGAGAGAGCTCGGCGCCGATCGACCCGCCCGCGCCGGTGACGAGGACGACGTGTCCGGAGAGGTAGGCGCCGACCCGGTCGATCTCCACGCGCACCGGCTCGCGGCCGAGCACGTCCTCCACCCGAACCTCGCGCACCTGGCGCATCAGGTTGACGCCCCCCGAGAGCAACTCGAAGGTAGTCGGCAGCGTGCGCACCGGAATGGCGCGCTCGCGGCACGCGGTCACGACCTTCTGGCGCAGCATCCCGGGCGCGGAGGGGATCGCGATGATGACCTCGTCCGGCTTGACGCCGTCGAGCACGCGCGGCAGCTGGTCGGTCGTGCCGAGCACCTTGTGCCCGGCGATGCGCATGCCCTGCTTGCGCGGATCGTCGTCCACGAAACCGACGGCCGCGCTGTGCAGCGCCGGGTTGCGGCGCAGCTCGAACGCCACCTGCTGCCCGCCGTTGCCGGCCCCGACGATCAGCACCTCGTTCTTCGCCCGCTCGAGGAAGGGGCCGCGCTGGGGGCGCTCGACCACGGCGCGCACCGCGAAGCGGGCGCCGCTCACGAAGACGAGCGAGAGCAGGAAGTCGAGCGCGATCACGCTGCGGGGCGGGCTGTGCTTGCCGATCGAGAAGAGGAAGAGGACGACGATCAGGCCGACCGTTGATACGACCACCGCCTTGAGGACCGCCTCGAAATCCTTCTGGTCGACAAAGCGCCACAGCTTCGAGTAGAGCCCGAACATCGCAAAGATGACGAGCTTCATCGCCACGGTCAGGAAGATCGTGTCCCAGAGCAGGTGCTCGTACTTGTTCGGGATTCCGTCGTCGAAGCGAAGTACGTAGGCCAGGTAGTAGGCGAGCGCGAGCAGGCAGGCGTCCACGCCGACCTGGCCGAGGCGGCGTGCGTTGACGGAGGAGCGCAGGGATCTCATGGTTCGCGTGCCGAGAGCAGCAGTCTGACGAGTTCGCGCGGATCTCGGCGGATGCGCAACTCGCCTGTCGTGGGTCGTCGCACCACCTCGATATGCCCGGAATCGCCGAGTTTGCGCAACCGCCCCTCGCGGAGCAATGCCTCGTCGACGGCGCCGAGCCGGCCCTCGAAGGTCGTGAAGACAGGAGTCCCGAGGGCGACGGCCTCGCGGTTCATGGTACCGCCCGCCGAGATCACCAGATCGGCGTAGGCCACCAGGCTCTGGGCGTCGACGGCCGTTTCCGGGACCACGAACCGCCCCAGCCGCTCCACCTCCTCGCGCTGGGTGGAGGTGCGCGGCAGGACCACCGTCTGCGCCTCCGAGCGGGCGAGCTGCTCCAGAACCCGGCGAAAGAGCGGGTTCTCGAAGCGGTGGTAGAGCGACACCTCGGGCGGGGTGCGCACGATCACGAGCGGGCGCTCGCGGGTCAGCCCGAGCTCCGTGAGCACCGCCTCATCGGGCTCGAAGTCGGCGAGGTAATACTCCTCCTTGAGGCCCGGATAGGCGCGGATCTTCCCCTTGGCGCCGTAGGGATAGAGGCGCTCGGGCGGGATCGCCTCCGGCACGACCACCGCACGGGCGAGCCGGCAGTTGACGTGATGCTGGGCCTTTGCCCACTCGTAGTCGAAGGCGGTGGCGCTCGGCACCCGCAGCAGCGCCGCGGCAACGGCGACGTCATTCGATCCGTGCCCGATCGCCACGTCGAAGCGCCGGCCTCGCGCCCAGCGGGCGAGCGCGCCGCTGCGCGAGATGAGGCCCACCCCCTTGCTCGCCACGCGCCCGCCCCGATGGCGGCCGATCGCGGTGTGGGCGATCCCGAGACGCTCACAGAGCTGCAGGGTCTGAGCGAAGTCGCGAGCCGTCACCTCGACCTCGTGACCGTCCTCGCGCATTGCGGCGATCAGCGGGCGCAGCACGAGCACATGGGGACTGTTGGTCAGGTCGACCCAGACGCGCACTGCGAGATCACCTCGCGCACCTGCTCCTCCGACAGGTCGGGCCCCATCGGAAGCGCGACGTTCGTGCGGGCTGCCTCCTCGGTCGCGGGGAGGTCGGCGTCGGCGGCGATCGCCGGCTGGCGGTGCACCGGCACGCGGTAGTAGCCGCGGCCGACCGGCAGGTGCGGCGCCCGCACCACGTACAGGTGGTAGGCGTGGCGGGCGCCGGGGCTCTCCGCCGGCAGCACCGCATGCTCTCCAAGGCCCAGCCGCTCGTAAGCCGCCGCCGCCTGCCGGCGCTTGGCCGTCCAACCGTCGAGCTCCGGCAGCAGCACGCGCAGCGCCGCGGCCTGCATCTCGTCCAAGCGCGAGTTGTAACCGACGTCGATGAAGGACTCCTTGTCCTTCGACCCGTGAAAGCGCAGGGTGCGCGCGTACTCGGCCACGTCGTCGTCGTCGGTGGTGATCGCGCCGCCGTCGCCCAGGCAGGGCAGGTTCTTGGAGGGATAGAAGGAGAAGGTCGCGGCATGGCCGAGCGCCCCGGCCTTGATGCCATCAAGATCGGCGCCCGCTGCCTGCGCGGCATCCTCCAGCACGACCGGTCCCAGCTCTCGCAGCTCGTCGACCGGCGCGAGGTTGCCGAACAGGTGCACCGGCACGATCGCCTTGGTGCGCGGCGTGAGGGCCGGCCTTACCGTGTCGGCCGTCACGCAGAACGTGTCGAGGTCGATGTCGCAGAAGACCGGCGTGGCTCCCGCCGTGATTGTGGCCTCAGCGGTGGCATAGAAGGTGAACGAGGGCATCACGACCTCGTCTCCGGGGCGAACGCCGAGGGCGCGCAGCGCGATCGTGATGGCGTCCGTCCCGTTGGCCACGCCCACGCAATGCTTCACGCCGAGGTAGGCCGCGAACTCCTCCTCGAAGGCACGCACCTCCGGGCCGAGGATGTAGCTACCCGAGCGTGCGACGCGCACGATCGCCTCGGCGAGGCGATCGTGGTAGGGGCGCAGGCTGCTGGCGAAGAGTGGTACGGCGGTCATTCGAGCGATCGCTACCCTACTTCGCTTGCCCGTGTTCGCCTCGATCACGGATCCGATCGTCGAGGTGGCGGTTGACGTGGTGGATGCCATGGGCCTCGCCGGGGTGTTCGTGCTGATGCTCCTCGAGAGCGCCTGCATCCCCGTACCCAGCGAAGCCACCATGCTGTTCGCCGGCTTCAACGTCTCGCGCGGCGAGTACAGCCTCGTAGCCGCCGTCGCGGTCGGGTCCACCGCCAACCTCGTCGGCTCATGGATCGCCTATTGGATCGGCTATGCCGGCCGCGTCGACATCCTCGAGAAGCACGGCAAGAAGCTGCACATCAAGAAGTCGCACCTCGAGTGGGCCGACCGCTGGTTCGAGCGCCACGGCGACGCCACGGTGTTCTTCACCCGCATGCTTCCGATCATCCGCACGTTCATCTCGCTGCCGGCGGGAGTGGCGCGCATGCCGTTCTGGCGCTTCACGCTGCTTTCGTTCGCCGGGTGCATCCCGTGGGTGCTGATGCTGACCTTCATCGGCAAGGAGGCCGGCGACAACTGGGAGAACTGGAAGGACAGCCTCCACTACGTGGACTACGTCGTGGCGGCGGCAATCGTGATCGGCATCGTCTATCTGGTCGTCAGGGCCCGGCGGCGCAAGCGCGACGAGGGCGCGGCCGGCACCGACACCGCGACCGAATCGGCCTGAGCGCGCCACCGCTCGGGCAGGCGTTCCTGCTCGGCGCCCTGCAGGGGCCGGCCGAGCTGCTGCCGGTGTCGAGCTCTGGGCACCTCGCGCTCGTGCCGCGCCTGCTCGGATGGAGCTACGCGGACCTGCCCGCCGACCTGCGCAAGACCTTCGAGGTGGCGCTGCACGCCGGCTCGGCGCCGGCGCTGCTGATCGCGGCCCGGCGTGGCGCGGCGCCGGCCGGCCTCCCCATGCTCGCCGTCACCCTGCTGCCGGCGGCGCTTGCCGGGCTCGCCTTCGAGCGCCCCGTCGAGGAGCGACTGGGCGGCATGCGCTCGGTGGCGCTGGCGCAGGTCCTGGCCGGAGCGGCGCTGGGGATCGCCGACCGCTCGCCCGAGCGGCGCTCAGAGCCGGACGCGCTCGATCACATTGCGGTCGGCCTCGCGCAGGCGGCCGCGCTCGTGCCCGGGGTCTCGCGCTCGGGGGCGGCCCTGACCGCCGGGCGGCTGCGCGGGCTGTCTCGCCCTGCGGCGGCCGCGTTATCGCTGCGCGCGGCGCTGCCGGTGACAGTCGGTGCGGGCGCGCTGAAGGGGGCGCGAATGCTTGCCAACCCGCCGCCGCGGGAGATCCGCGTCCCGATCGCCGTCGGCTTTGGGGCCGCGCTCGTGTCCGCGCTTGGCTCGCTGCCACTCCTCGGCCTGCTGGGACGGCGCCGCCACTTCGTTTCCGGCCTTGCCTGCTACCGGATCCTGCTCGGTGCCGGCGCGCTGGCGGTCTGGCGCAAGCGCTAGCGGATTCGCTCGATCCGGCATATCGTGGATTTGCGCAGGGGCAGACTGCCGGCGCTCCCATGGCCCAACCCTCGCAGCTAACCCCTGAGGACTCGGGACAGACGTTTCAGGACCGAACCCTCATGCGGTTGGTCGACCACGTCCGGGCGCTGATCCCGGTAGGCGCGGTCACGTTCGTGACCATCGACGAGGCGCGCGGAACGATCGAGCGCTCGACCGGCTGGTTCGCCGACGAGGCTCTACGCGACGCCCTCGGCGCTCCCGCCAGCCGGCCGCTCGACCGCCGCCGGCGTGGTCTGGTCGAGGCGGCTCTCGAACGCGAGCGGCCGCTGCTGCTCCCGCGCGTGGACGCGTGGGAGGCGTCGCCCGACCTGCTCGCCGCCGCCGTCGAGTCCCTGGGAGCGGAGCGAGCCCGAGACATCTGGAGGTCCTACCGCCAGGCGTCGGTGATCGCATGTCCGCTGCGCGCGGACATCGGGCGCGCGCTCGGAGTTCTGATCGTGGCGTCGCTCGATCCGGACCACCCGTTGCAGCGCAAGGACCTGCAGACGGTCGAGGTGGTAGCCGACCTCGCGGCGATGGCCCTAGAGCGCGCGCGACTACTGGAGGAAGAGGCGCGGCGGGCACGAGAGGAGCTGCGCCTGAAGCACGCGAGCGAGGCCGTTTCGGGCTCGCTCGAGATCGACGAGGTGTACCGGCGAGTGGTCGAACACGCGGCGCAGGTGACGGGCGCCACCACGGCGCTGCTGACGCGGCTCAATGCGCGGGCCGGTCAGCTGCGGGCGGTTTCGAGCCTGGAGCTCTCTCCCGAGCCGAGCCAGGCCCGCCTCAGCCTCGCCGGCGCCGACTTCGGTCACGTCGCCCGCACCCGCCGGCCGCTTCTGCAAGAGGGATCCGAGTTGCTCGACGACGAGACCATGCGCAAGCAGGGGAGCGCCTCCCTGATGCACACGCCGATCGAGCTGGGCCCGCGCCTCTACGGCGTGCTCAGCGTCGGCCACGAGGACCCTGGACGCTTCGCCCAGGAGGACCTCGACCTGCTTGCGCGGCTCGCGCGCTCTTGCGCCGCTGCGATCGCCAACGCGACGGACTTCGAGCGCGAGCGGCGCATCGCGCGCGCCCTCACGCTGGGCTTCGTGCCGGAGTCGCTGCCGAACCTGCCCGAATACGAGACCGGGCTGCTCTACGCCCCGGCGCTCGGAGAGCCGACCGGCGGAGACGTCTATGGCGCCTGGCGCCTTCCGGGCGGCGACTTCGCGGTGCTGGTCGGCGACGTGGCGGGCAAGGGCGTGGAGACCGCCGCGCTCAGCGCGATGGTCCGCTTCTTCGTCGAGGCCCGCAGCTGGGACGAGCCCTCGCCGGCGCTCGTGCTCGAGCAGGCGAACTCGATGATGATGGGCCGGCTGTCGAGCGACGCGTTCGTAACCGCCTTCCTGTGCGTGCTCTCGCCCGGCAGGCTGCGCTACTGCAACGCCGGCCACCTGCCGCCGCTGCACCTGTCGGGCGCCGGCGTGCGCACCCTCGAGGGCCACGGGCTACCGCTGGGCATCGAGGCCGGGGCGCAGTACGGCGACGAGGAGCTGCGCCTCGACGAGGGCGACCTCGTGTTCGCCTACACGGACGGCCTCACCGAGGCGCGCCGTGGCGGCGAGACCTTCGGCCAGGAGCGCCTCGCGCAACTTGTCCTCGCCTGGGCGAAGGGGCGCTCCCCCGACGAGCTGGTCCGGGCGGTGCACGACGAGATCGCCGGCTGGGCAGACGGCATCGACGACGACGCGGTCGCCCTGGCCCTGCGGCGCCGCGGCTGACGCGCCGGCCGCCGGCTTCGCTTGAATGGGCGGCGTGAGCGAATCGGCCTACGCACGAGCGGGAGTCGACCAGTCCGGAGCGGGAGCCGCCGTGGGCGCGCTGGTGGCGATCCTGGCCGGCATCCAGACCGGCCGGCCCTCGCGGGCGGCGCTCGCCTCCGGCCACTACGCCAACGTTCTTCGCCTCGACGACAAGCGCGGCCTCGCGCTGTCCTGCGACGGGGTCGGCTCGAAGGTGATCGTCGCCGAGCGGCTGGGGCGTCTCGACACGGTCGGAATCGACTGCATCGCCATGAACGTCAACGACGTGATCTGCGTCGGCGCGGATCCGATCGCGGTGCTCGACTACATAGCCGCCGAGGAGGCCGATCCCGCCGCTCTCGAGCAGATCGCGCGCGGCCTCGCTGCGGGCGCCGAGGACGCCGGCGTTGAGATCCCGGGCGGGGAGCTGGCCATCCTGCCCGAGCTGATCCGGGGACACCCGTCGCCCCACGGCTTCGACCTGCTCGGCTTCTGCGTGGGCCTCGTGGACCTGGACGAAGTCATCACCGGAGCGGCTATCCAGCCGGGAGACGCCATCATCGGGCTGCCGTCGAGCGGCGTCCACTCCAACGGGCTGACGCTCGCGCGGCGCGCCCTGGGTGACGGGGACGCGCGGCTGCTCGAGCCGACCGTGATCTACGTCCGGGCGGTCCGGGAGCTGATCGAATCGGATGTCGAGGTTCGCGGCCTCGCCCACATCACCGGCGAGGGCCTGCTGAACCTGCTGCGCCTCGAGGCCGAGGTCGGCTACCTCATCGACCGCCCGCTGCCGGTCTCGCCGGTGTTCGCCGACATCGCCTCGCGCGGCTCGGTCGAGCCCGCCGAGATGTACGAGGTGTTCAACATGGGCTGCGGCTTCTGCTGCGTGGTCGCGCCCGAGCAGGCCGGCGAGGCGGTGTCCATCCTCGCCCGCCGCCATCCCGGCGCGGCGGTGATCGGTCGGACCACCACGGCCGCGGGCGTCGTAGAGCTGCCGCACGCCGGCGCCGAGGGCCTGCGCGGCACCCGCGAGGGTTTCTAGGAACGCCCCTCGCAATCCGGTGCGCGTGGACCCCGGGCCCCGGACGCTCCCGAGTTCTTCACTGCCTGACAACGAAAAACTCGGGCGCATGGTTTGGACGGACGGTACGAGCGAGCCCTCACGCCGGCTCCCACAGGTAGCCGGTCAAAACGCGCACCGGCTTGACCCGCCACTCGGCGGCGAGCCGCCACAGCTCGGCGTGGGCGCGCGGGCCGGGCAGGTCACACACCGCCTCGACCTCGGCCGTGGCCATCCGGCCGAAGGCGCCGAGCGCGGCCGGCACATCCGGCGCCGGAGTGCACGGCGACCGGGCGCCCGCCGTGCGTGCGGCCGCGCTCAGGACCTCGTAGTCCGCTTCACCGAACACCCACTCCGAACCCGTCTCGGAGGCGAACTCGAACGTCGGGAAGGCGAAACGCTCGGCAGGCACGGCGCGCGTGGTGTCGAGATCCGCGCCGAAGGCCTCGACAATCGCGTGCGAGCCCAGGTCGATCCGAAAGCGCTGCAAGTCCAGCCCCGCCGCGCGTGCCTCCTCCACGAGCGCTTCCGGCGCGTCGAGCTTGCGGCGCATGCACATCAGGCCCTCCCGCAGCGCGCGGAGGTAGCGCGCCGCCGCATCGGCACCCTGCTCTGCCGCCGCCTTGACCGCCATGCAGGCCGGATAGGTTGAGCGGATCGGGCCCTCTCTCCACAGCCGCGGGTCAACCGGCATCCCGGAGCGATCGGCATGATCGAGCCAGTCGAGGATCCGCGCCTCGTGGGGCGGGTCGAGCTCGCGGGCGAGGCCGCTCATCACGTAGGTGATCGGCACCTCTGCGCCGAACTCCCATATGAGTCTGCGAACCGCGGGCTCGGCGGCCCACGAGGCCGGACAGGCCGGGTCTGTGAAATAGCGAAGGCGTACGGGCAAGTAAGGGCGCAAAATAGATGACGGTGATCGGGACACTCATAGGCGACCGCTTCCGGCTGGAGGAGATCGTCGGTTCGGGCGGGATGTCCAGCGTCTATCGCGCCTTCGACCCCACGCTCGAGCGCCATGTGGCGATCAAGCTCATGCACCGGGACATGTCGAGCGACCCGGACCAGCTAGAGCGCTTTCGGCGCGAGGCGCGCGCCGTGGCGCAGCTGAACCATCCCCACGTGGTCACCGTGATCGACGCCGGCGAGGACGACGGCGCGCCCTACATCGTCTTCGAGTACGTGGAGGGCGAGACCCTCAAGGAGCGCATCCGGCGCCTCGGCAGGCTGCCCGTCGCGGAGGCCGTGGCCTACGCGATCGAGATCGGGCGGGCGCTCGAGTGCGCGCACCTACACAAGCTCGTGCACCGGGACGTCAAGCCGCAGAACGTCCTGATCGACCGCGACGGGCGGGCCAAGGTGACCGACTTCGGGATCGCGCGCTCGATGGAGGCTCAGGGCCTGACCGCCACCGGCCGGGTGCTGGGCACGACCGACTACGTCTCTCCCGAGCAGGCGCTCGGCCACGACGTGGCCGAGCAATCCGACATCTATTCGCTGGGGATCGTCCTCTACGAGATGCTGACCGGAGAGGTGCCGTTCAAGGCGGACACCCAGGTGGCCGTCGCGATGAAGCACGTCAAGGAGCCGCTGCCAGACGTCCAGCGCCGCCGCCCTGAGGCGTCGGCCGCTCTGGCGGCCGCAGTCGAGCGCGCGACCGCCACGGAGACCGCCAACCGCTACGCCACCGTCGCCGACATGGTGCACGACCTCGAGGAGGTGCTGGCGATCGAGGCCGCGCGCACCGGCCAGGCGTCGGGCGAGGCCACCAACGTGCTGCGCAGCCTGTCCTCGGATACCGCGGACTTCGCGCCCGCGCGGCTGCGCCACCCCAAGCGCGCCTTCCTGTTGAGCGTCGCGGTGCTGGCCATCGCCGCCGGGACGATCGCGTTCCTCGCCACCCGCACCGAGGAGGGGCCCGGCCGCGCCGCCACCCCCAAGGCGGCGCCCGGCCTCACCGACGTCAAGCTCAAGAAGGATGCGGCCCATGACTACGACCCCGAGGGCGATGCCGACGAGTCATCGGACCAGGTGCAGTTCGCGATCGACGGCAGCCCGCCGACCGAATGGGGAACCGAGACATACGACGGGGGCTTCGAGGGGTCCAACAAGTCCGGGGTCGGCCTCTACGTGGACACGGGCAGCCGCGTCGCCGCCCGGCAGATGGACATCGTCACCTCGACGCCGGGCTTCCGGGCGGCCGTCTATGCCTCCGACAGCGTGCCGGCGAGCATCAAGGGCTGGGAGAAGGTGAGCCAAACGCTGCGCGTCGCCGAGGACCAGGCGATCAAGCTCGACACCGGCCAGCAGCGATTTCGCAACTACCTGCTGTGGATCACCGAACTGCCCGAGGGTGGCAAGGCGGTGATCAAGGAGCTGAGCCTGGAGAAGTAGCGGCGCCCCGTCGCGGGCCGTGTCGCGCTTGCAGGGCTCCGGCCAACGGCGCGCTATGAGGGGTGCGGCGAGTTGCCGCGGCGCTCCCGTGCGCCTCCCTCTTTGCTTCATTTGGACGCCCAGCGATGCACTTCCTAGTGCCGGTAGCGGCCCTCGTCCTCGTGGCGCTCGAGCGCCAGGCGCAGCAGCCGGTCGAGGAGCTCGGAATAGGGGATGCCGCTGGCCTCCCAGAGCTTGGCGTACACGCTGGTGGCGGTGAAGCCGGGGATGCTGTTGAGCTCGTTCACGAGCACGCCATCCGCGGTCACGAAGAAGTCGACGCGCGCCATCCCCGAGCAGCCGACGATCCTGAAGACCTCGACGGCCAGCCGGCGGACCTCCTCCAGGTGCTCGGTTCGCGCGGGCACCACGAGCTCCATCCCGCCGTCGGTGTACTTGGCCTCGTAGTCGTACCAGTCGCTCGTCCTCAGGACGATCTCCCCAGGAGTCGACGCTACGGCGTCGCGGTTGCCGAGCACCGAGCACTCGACCTCGATTCCCTCCGCCATCCGCTCGACCACCACGATCGGGTCGTGCTCGAAGGCCAGCGCAAGCGAGCGTTCGAGCTCATCGGATCCCGAGGCCTTCGATATCCCTACTGACGATCCGAGCCGGGCCGGCTTGACGAAGACCGGCAGCGGGAAGTCGAGTCGCGGGCGCCCGCCGTCGCGCGCCACCGCGTAGTCGACCTGAGGGATCGAGTGCGCGGCCATCAGATCCTTGAACAGCGCCTTGTCCATCGACAGCGACGACGCCAGCACGCCCGCACCCACGTAGGGGACGTCGAGCAGGTCGAGCAGGCCCTGAACGGTGCCGTCCTCGCCGAAGGGCCCGTGCAGGGCCGGAAAGACCGCTTCGGCGTCGAGCAGCCCGCCCGAAGGGGTCAGCGAGAGGGCCTCCCCGTCGTGCGTCCAGCGCCCATCGCGGTCGATCCGGACGTCGACCGGCTCGTGCCCGCCTTCGGCCAGACCGGTCCGCACCGACTGCGCCGAGGCCAGGGATACGTCGTGCTCGCTGGAACGGCCGCCCGCGAGCACGGCGACCCTCACGGTGCCGCCTCCGGAGGGCCGGGGGTGATCACGTCCTCCTCGACGAGCACGCCGACGATGATCACCACCTCGCGACCCTTCTCCACGTCGGTGCCCGCGGCCGGGCGCTGATCGATCACCTTTCCGTCCTGCGCGGGATCGGTGACCTCGGTCTCGCGCTGGACGGGAACCAGCCCGTCGGCGCGGATCTGACCGGAAGCATCGCCGGCACCCAGCCCGACCACGTCGGGAACATCGACGGTCTCGACGCCGGTGGAGACCGTGAGGTTGACCGACGCGCCGCGCTCCACCTCGGCCCCGCCCGCCGGGTCCTGCGCGAGAACCTCGCCCTCGGGCTCCTCCGACTCCTGCTCGGTCACCGCCCCGGGCTCGAGGCCGGCGTCGCTGATGCGGGCCTCCGCGGACTCGCGCGAAAGGCCGATCACGTCGGGCACCTCGACCTGCTCGGGACCGGAGCTGATGAAGACCTTGACGGTCTCGCCGCGCTCCACGACCTCTCCGGCCCCCGGCACCGAGCGGATCGCGAGCCCCTCGTCCACCGAATCGGAGGGCCGCTTGTCGAGGTCGGCCCTCAGGCCGCGATCCTCCAGGCGGTTGACCACCTGCTTGACCGGCAGGTTCGCAACCGAGGGCACGCGCACGGTGCCGGGCCCGCCCGACACCTCGAGCAGGACGGTCGAGCCCTCCTCCGCCTCCTCGCCGGGGTCTGGGTCCTGATCGAGCACCTGATCGAAGGCGAGCCTGCTCTGCACGCGCGTCTCCTCCACCTCGAAGCCGGCGCGCTCGAGGATCTCGCGCGCCTCCACCAGCTGCGTGCCGGTCACCCGCGGCACCTCGCGGGTCTCGGTCTTGGTCAGCTCGCTCACCGCGAGGAAGATCAGGAAGCCGGCCAGCGCGAGGACGAGCAGGCCGATCGTGAACCACGGCCAGCGCCGCTTGCGCTGCTCCTCGGGCGCGGTCACCGGCGCCAACACCGGCGCCGGCTCGTTCTGACTGGCGGCGGTGGCCTCCTCGACCCCCAGCGGCATCGGAATGGGCGCGAACGCCGCGGTGTCCTGCCCTGTCGCAGCGCCGGCCTCGATCTGCTCGCCCGCCGCAATCAGCCCGGCGGCGAAATCCGCGGCGCTCTGCCAGCGCCGCGCCGGGTCCTTGGCCAGGGCGGCCATGACCACGGCCTCGAGCGCCGGGTGGATGTCGGGGCGAAACTGCGAGATCGGTGGAGGCGGCTCGGACAGGTGCTTGAGCGCGATCGAGACGGCGCTCTCGCCCTCGAAGGGCAGCCTCGCGGTGAGCATCTCGTAGAGCATCACGCCGATCGAGTAGAGGTCCGAGGCGGCGGTCACCGCATGGCCCTGGGCCTGCTCGGGCGAGAGGTACTGCGCCGTGCCCATGATCGAGCCGGTCTCCGTCATCTCGGAGGCGCCCGCACGGGCGATTCCGAAGTCGGTCACCTTCGCGTGGCCCCTGTCGTCGACGATCACGTTGTGCGGCTTGAAGTCCCGGTGGATGACTCCGTGCGCATGAGCGAACCCGGCCGCCTCGAGGATCTGCACGCCCAGCTCGATCGTGCGGTCCTGCGCGAGCGGCGCCTCGGCACCGACGATGTCCTTGAGCGTGCGTCCCGAGAGGTACTCCATCGCGATGTAGTAGGTGCCGTCGTGGCGGCCGCGGTCGAAGACGCCCACGACGTTGGGGTGCTGGAGCCCGGCGGCCGCACTCGCCTCGCGCCGGAAGCGCTCGACGAACTCCTGGTCCTGCGCGAACCGGCGGTGGAGCACCTTGAGCGCCACCTCGCGCCCGAGGTGGGTGTCCTCGGCGCAATAGACGTCGGCCATCCCGCCCGAGCCGATCCGGCGGACGATGCGATAGCGCGAGTCGACCAGCGTGTTTTCGGCGACCTCGGTCACCCTCCGCCTCCGAGCAGCGCCTCGAGCACGTCCCTTGCGATCGGCGCCGCCACCGTGCCGCCCTGCGATCCGGCCGGCTGGCGCTCGACCGTAACGGCGATCGCGATGCGCGGGTTCTCGACGGGAGCGAACGCGATGAACCACGGCTGGGTGAACTCGCGGTTGGCGCCCACCTCGGCGGTGCCCGTCTTGCCCGCGACGCTGATGCCGGCCAGCGCAGCCGCTGTTCCCGTGCCCTCCTCGACCACGCGGGCCATCATCTGCCCGACCTCGTCGGCGACCTCGGGCTTGACCACCTGCGACTGGAGGTCGGGCTCGATGCGGTCCTTGACGCGGCCGTCCTTGCGCACGATGCGATCGGTCAGGCGCGGCTTCATCAGCCGCCCGCGATTTCCGATCGCCGCGGCCACCAGCGCCATCTGCATCGGGCTCGAGCGGACCTCGCCCTCGAGGCCTCCCTGGCCGATGGCGACGCGCCCGACGTCGAAGCCCTCGGTCACGTAGTCGCCCTCCCCGTTGATGATGCCGCTGGGGATCATCTGGAAGTCCGGATAGTCGAGCTGTGGATCTCTGTAGAAGCCGAAGCGCCTCATGTACTCGACCATCGTGTCGGGACCGATCTCCTCTCCCACCTGGGCGAAGACCGTGTTGACCGAGTTGGTCAGCGCGTCGGTGAACGAGATCGGCCCGAAGCTCTGCCCGCCCGAGTTGGAGAGCGGGACGCCCGAGATCTCCTTTGGGGAGGACCCGTCGATGATCGAATCGGGCTCCACCTTGCCGCTGTCGAGCGCCGCCGCGGCGGTGACGACCTTGAAGGTCGATCCCGGCGGGTAGAGCTCCTGAGTCGAGCGGTTGAGCAGCGGCTGGTTCGCGCGGTCGCGCTCGAGCGTGCCGATGTCCGACGGGATCAGGTTGGGGTCATACTCGGGGATGGAGACCATCACCCGGACCTTGCCGGTCTGCGGCTCGAGCGCCACCACCGCGCCCTTGCGCCCGGCCAGGCCGGCGACCGCGGCCTGTGTGCCGGCCACGTCGAGGTTCGTGACGACGTCCAGGCCCTCGGTGTCGCGCCCCTCGAGCCCGGAGAAGATCGACTCGAACTCGTCCTCCTTGCCGACGAGGTCGTCGTTACGAGACAGCTCGAGGCTGCGCCTCCCGTTGCGGATGAACGAGTAGCCGACCGGGTGGGCGAAGAGCCGGCCGAGCGGATAGGTGCGGGTGTAGATCCGGTCCTCGCCGCGGCCCTCGGCCGTGCTGCGCGCGAGCACCGTCCGGCCGTCGTTGGCGAGGATCAGCCCGCGCGGAATCCGCTGCTCCTCGATCAGCGGTCGCCGATTGGCCTGGTTGTCCTCGAGCGATTGCGCCTCGAAGACTGTCCACCGCGAGGTGAACACCACGAGCAGCGCGAAGAGCGCCGCGAACAGGCCGAAGAGCTGGACGATCTGGCGGTTCATTTCAGACCAGACCGCCTCGCCGCACGCCCTCGGCTCGCGCCTTGTCAGACACGATCAAGAGCAATGCGAGCAACACCAGGTTGGCCACGATCGAGCTGCCTCCGTAGGAGACGAACGGGAGCGTCACCCCCGTAAGCGGGATTACGCGCGTGACCCCGCCCACGATCACGAAGACCTGGAGCGCCATCACGGCGGTGAGGCCCGTGGCCAGCAGCTTCGAGAAGCCGTCGCCCGCAAGGAGGGCGGTCTTGAAGCCGCGAAAGACGAGGAGCAGGTAGGCGCCGAGCAGCCCAGCGGCGCCGAACAGGCCCGCCTCGTTGGCCAGCACCGAGTAGATCAGGTCGGTGTGGGCCGCAGGCAGGATCGTCGCACCGCCGGGCAGCTCCAGCAGCGCCTGCCCGAACCCCCGGCCGAACAGCCCGCCGTCGGCCTGGGCGAAGAGCGACTGCGCGATCTGGTAGCCCTCGTCGTCCACGATGCCCGGCTTGAACGGGTCGAGCCAGATGTCCACGCGTTCCTGCACGTGCGCGACGTTGCGGGCCAGATAGAACGCCCCGCCGAAGAACATAGTCGCCCCCACGCCCACGAGCGAGAGCCGTCCCGTGGCCACGTAGAGCAGCGCGAGGAAGCCGCCGAAGAACATCAACGAGCTGCCGAGGTCGCGGATGAAGATCAGCATGAACATCGCCAGTCCCCAGACGAGCAGAAGCGGGCCGAAGTGCTTGGGCGACGGGCGCTCGCGCAGCACCGCGACCAGCGAGACGACGAAGACGACCAGGAGCAGCGACCCCGCCGGTCCGAGCCCGGACGCGAGCAGAATCAGCAGGGTGGCGACCGCCGGCAGGCCGTAGAGCAGCAGCTGGCGCCCGTAGGGCAGTGGGCGCAGGCGCGGCCGCACGAGGATGTCGCCCGTCTCTCGCAGATAGCTGGCGAGAAAGACGATGATCCCGAGCTTCGCGAACTCGGCCGGCTGGAACTGGATCGGGCCCACCTTGATGGCGAGGTACGCGCCGCGGACCTGCTCCCCGATGCCGGGCAGCCGCGGCATCAGCAGCAGCGCGATCGAGGCCGCGGCGATGGTGTAGCGGTAGCGCTCGAGCACGCCGTAGTCGCGGACGAACAGGATCGTGGCGCAGAAGAACGCGAGCCCAACGACGAACCATTGCGCTTGCTCGCGCGCCAGCTCGGCGTCGATCCGGTAGATCATCACCATGCCCACCGCCGCGAGCAGGGCGGCGAGCGGGAACATGTAGGGGTCGGCGTCCGGCAGCCGCGCCCTGATGAACAGGTGTGCGAGCACGCACAGGCCGAGGAACACCGCTCCGTAGGTGAGCGTGGCATCGCTCACGTCCTCGGTGCGGGTGGCCAGCACGGCGGCAAAGCCGGCGGCGACCAGAAGCGACACCGGCAGCAGCCCGAACAACTCGCGGGTGCGTGCCGACATCAGCCGGACAGCTGTCCTCGCTCCAGCGCGCGGACCAGGTCGACGGCGTCCTCGCGTCCGCGCCACTCGTGGTCGAGCACGCGCGAGCGGCGGCCGGCTGGAATCGCGCCCGCCGGAACGCCGCTGGCGTACTCCTGGTCGTAGAGCTCGAGGCCGAACGGCAGCTCGTAGGGCACGCCCCGGTAGAGCGTCACGAGGCCGGCGTCGTTGGTGCCGACGAAGTAGACCTGCCGCGAGAGCGCGTAGAGACCCGCAACGACGCCCGCCAGCACCACGAGCGCGAAGAACCCCTTGACAAAGGACCGAAGCCGGCTGCCTCGACGCCGGCGCCTGACGGTGGGGCCCCGGGTGGCGGTGCGCTGCGGCGCGGCGGTGCGCTGCGGCGCGGCGGTGGCTGTCGCTGTCGGCGTCGGCGGGTCGGCGTCGGTGTCGGCGGCGCGCACGTCGTCGGCGGTGATCTGCCCCGCGATCGTCTCCTCCTCGGCCGGCGCCTCGACCACGCCGTCGCGCTCGTTCTCGCCCTCTCCCTCGCCCAGGCGAAACAGGACGACGGTGATGTTGTCCCTGCCCCCGTTCTGGTTGGCCGCGCGTACGAGCGTCTCGGCCGCGGCGTCGAGCTTCTTGGCCGAGCGCAGGATCGAGCCGAGCTCGTCGTCGGAGACCATTCCCGTCAGGCCGTCGGAGCAGAGCAGGTAGATGTCGCCGTCCTTGGCGGTGACCGTGTAGGTGTCGACCTCGACGTCGGGCTCGGGGCCGAGCGCGCGAGTGATGATCGAGCGCTGAGGATGATGCTCGGCGGCCTCGGCGGTGATCTGGCCGGTGCGCTCGAGCTCGGCCACGAGCGAGTGGTCTCGGGTGAGCTGCTCGAGCTCGCCGTCGCGGAGGCGGTAGGCGCGGCTGTCGCCCACATGGCCGAGGCTGATGTCGTCGCCGATCACCTTTACCGCGGTCAGCGTCGTGCCCATCCCTCGGTGGGCCTCGTCCGACACCGCGAGGTCATAGATGCGGCGATTGGCCTCGCGCATCATGCGAGCGAGCTGGACCTCGGGCGCCTCGGCGGAATCGAGGTCGCCCCCGAACGCCTCCGTGGCCATCGCGGAGGCCACCTCGCCGGCCTTGGCCCCGCCCATGCCGTCGGCGACCGCGAAGAACGGCGGCTTCAGGACCAGCGAGTCCTCGTTGGCGCTGCGCTGGCGCCCGACGTCGGTGCTGCCCGCCTGCTCGACGATCTGGAGTGTCACGACTAGACCACTATTCCTCGTAGCGGTATTCGCTGTCGCCGATTCGGATCACGTCCGCCACCTTTAGGCGCTCGGCCGCCTTGACCTGGCGGCCGTTGAGGTAGGTCCCGTTGGTCGAGCCCATGTCCTCCACGTACATGAACTCGCTGCGCGGGAAGATGCGCGCATGCGCCGATGAGGCGAAGGGATCATCCACGCGGATCTCGGCGTTGTCCGAGCGGCCCATGGTGGCCCCGCGGCCGACGTCGAAGACCGCGCCCGGCTGGTGGCCCATCGCCGCGACCACCTCGATGCGCGGAGCGACCCCGGCGCGCAGGTCCGGTATCGCCGTGTCCTGCCGTCGGCGCCCGCTCGGCCGGTCGACGGGTTCGGCCGCCGCCTCTCCGCCCTGAGCGCGCGAGAGGTCCTTCATCGAGCTGCGGGTGACCCAGAGCAGGAACAGATAGAGGACGGCGAGAAAGCCGAACTTGAGCGCGACCGCGAGTGGCTCATCCACGGAAGCCTCCTACTCGAGCTCGAAGGTGAGGTCGGTCACGCCGATCGTGATGCGATCGCCAGAGCTCAGCTCGGCGTGGCGGGTGCGGTGCCCGTTTACCTTCATCCCGTTGGTGGAGCCGAGATCGACGGCCGCCCAGCCGCGCTCGTCGCGGCGCAGCTCGATGTGGCGCCGTGAGACGTTCGGGTCGGATACGACCACGTCGCAGTCGCGGCTGCGACCGACGACGGCCAGCCGGCCGCTCAACCTGTTGCGCCGGCCCTCGCTCACTAGCAGCGCCTGGCCGCGATCCAGGGCGACATCTAGCGGGCGCGCCTCGCGGTCGGCCGAGTAGACCATCGTGTGCCCGAAGTCCCCTGAGGAGGGAGCGGGCGCCTCGGGGGCGCTCTCGTCCTCCTCGGGGCCTCCCAGGAGCTGGGCCTGGATACCGAACTCGCCCAGCTCCAGGCGCTCGTCGGTGTGGAACTCGATCTGCGGGCGGCTCGTAAGGGCGAGGCGTTCCTGGCGCGCGTGCTCGAGCAGGTAGTCCGACAGCTCCTTGCGCAGCGCGGGCTCGTAGCTCGAGAACTGCTCGCGGTCCTGGGCGGAGAGAAAGATCCGGTAGTGGTTCGGCACGTACACGCGCGAGACGGACACCATCTGGTTGTCCTCCATCTCCTTCGCGAGCTTGTGGGCCAGCTCCACCGGCTGCACGCTGGTCTTGAAGGCGCGGCCGAAGGCACCTTCGACAAGGCCTCCGAGCTTGGCTTCCAGGTTGCGTAGAACGCTCATCGCAGGGTGCGCAGCGTAGTCCTACCCGGTGGTCACCGGTTGCGCTCGCCAGGCCTGCGCCGGCGGCGCCATCTGGGACACGGCCACCGCCACCAGCGCGGCTCCGATCGACCCCGCCACCAGGCCGCGGGCTTGGTCGAGCGCGGTGGTGCCGGCCAGTACGTCGGCGAGAGCGATGTGCGCCGCGATCAGGCCGGCCGCCCAGAGCGCCGCGCCGAGCAGGTCGACGGCGAGCCAGCGGCCGCGGACCATGAGCGGCAGCAGCATCGCGAACCCCGCCCAGACCAATGCCGGAGCGAGCGCGGGGCCGGACAGAAGCGGGCCGAGAGCGTCCGATCCGGCCGCGCTGATCGAGCCCTCCCAGGCCGCGCGCGGGAGCACGCCGTCGGGGACGCCGAAGAGCAGGCTCTCGCCGGTGAGGACCTCGCCGAGCGCCAGCCAGAAGAAGCCCGCAGCGGCCAGGCCCGCCCGCCGCCAGGCCGTCGGCGCCATGGCCGCGGCGACGACGAACACGGGCGCGAGGGCGACCGTGCCGAGCAGTGGAGCAAGGATCGGGACCGACCAGAGCAGTCCGGCGCGCGGGAGCAGTAACGGAATCGGCAGCGCCGCCGCGACGAGGATCAGGGCGGTGCCCTGGCGGTCCGCGTCGGGCGCGACGAGCCAGGCGCAGAGCGCGCCGGCCACGAGGATCCAGGCGATGCGCGGCAGCAGCATCACGGAGAGAGCGGCGATTCCGGCCGCAGCGGCCGCCGAGAACGACGGCTCGGGGCCGGCGGTCTCGAGCACGCCGAAGGCGATCGCTCCCGCCAGCAGGCCTGCCCCCAGCCTCCCCGGCAATCGCGGCCTGCCGGCCTCCCAGCCCGCGGGGCGAGACCAGAGGCTGCGACGCCGCTCGGCCGTGGCCAGGCCCACTCGCCTCAGCGTCGCCGGCTCCACCAATCCGCCCTGGTCGTCGAGCTCGGGCACCGCCGCGGCGAGCGCGGCCCGGAGCGCCGCCGGGTCGGGGCGACGCTCCGGATCGACGTCGAGCGCATCGTCGATCACGTCGCACAGCTCGAGCGGCAGGTCGCGGCGCTCGCGCGCGAGCGAGGGCAACGGGCGGCCGAGACGCCGCGCGGTCGCGGCTGGGCCGCCGGCGCGGATGGGGTTCTTGCCGGTCCACGCCTCGTAGAGCGAGAGGGCGAGCGAGTAGACGTCGCACGCCGGAGTCACCTTCATTCCCTCGGCCTGCTCGGGGGCCATGTAGGCGAGCGTCCCCACAACGTCGCCGGTATGCGTGAGCGGATCGCCGGCGATCACGTGTGCCACTCCGAAGTCGGCCAGCTTGGCAAAGCCGGCGCCGGCGGCGGGCTCGGCGAGCACCATCACATTGCCCGGCTTGACATCGCGGTGGATCACCCCCCGCGCGTGAGCGTGCTCGAGCGCGTCGCACAGGGCCATCCCGATCCGGGCCACGTCGCGATCGGCAACGGCCCCCACGCGCAGCAGCTCGGCCAGCGTTCGGCCCCGAACGAGCTCGGAGACCAGATATACGTCGTGGGCGTCTGACGCCAACTCGTAGATTCCGACGATGCCCGGGTGGTTGAGGCGGGCGGCAGCGCGCGCCTCGCGCTCGACACGCTCCCCGCTCCCGTTGTCGCGCGGGATCGTCTTGACGGCCACCTCGCGCTCGAGCTTCTCGTCCCAGGCCAGCCAGACGACCCCGAAGCCGCCCGCCCCGAGCCGGCGCTCGAGCCGGTAGCGGCCAAGGACAAGGTGCGGCCCCGTGCCGCCCCGCAGCGTTTCGGTAGGGTCCGACCCACCCAGTGGCAGGGTGCCGGGCTCCTCCGTAAAGCTCGTCTCGGGACGTTTCATCTCAGGTTCCGTTTTCGGGCCACGAGGGGCACGTCCTGCCCCCCGTTCATACTGCCACTCAACCTTGGCAGGCGCCCACGGGCGCCAGGAGAGGATTCTGCTGCTGTCCTTCCTCGACGAACCGGACGAGCCCGCACGCTCACCTCGGCGGTCGCCCCGCGGGGCGTCGACCGATCGCCAGACGCTCATGGTGCGCCGCGCGATCGCGGGCATTGGGCTGGCCCTCATCGCGATCCTGTTGATCCTAGGCGTGCGCGGCTGCCTGAACGCGCGCAAGGAACAGGCTATCGAGGACTACGCGACCGACTCGGCGGAACTGCTGCGTGCATCGAAGCTGCAGGGCGATCAGCTCTTCGAGCTGTTGCAGAGCCAGGGCGGGACGAACGAGACGGTGAACATCACGAACGCCCTGAACGGCTACCGCGTCGAGTCGGGCAACTTCGTGGAGCGCGCGAATGACCTCGACGTTCCCGACGAGGTGGCGGACGCCCAGGAGGATCTGCTCGAGATCCTCGGGCTGCGCCGCGACGGCTTTGGCAGGGTGGCCGACGCGATGACCGTCGCTCTCGGCGACCAGGACCGGCGCGAGGGCACGGCGGAAATCACGGCCGCGATGCAGATCTTCCTGGCCAGCGACACGATCGACGCCGTTCGTTTCCGCCCGAACCTGAAGGAGGCGCTCAAGGCGGAGGGCCTCAGGGAGCCGGATCTGCCAACCGAGCCGTTCGTACCTGATGTCGAATGGCTCGACGCCACGTTCGTGGCCGATCAGATCAATGCGCTGCGTACCGGGACCGGCGCCGGCGGCGATGGCGAAGCCGCGCCGGGACTGCACGGCAACGGCATCGCGTCCGTCGCGCTCGGCGGGACCCCGCTCACCCCTGGAGCCCCGGCCTCAGTGCAGCTCAGCGGAGACCTCGCCTTCGACATCCAGGTGCAAAACCAAGGCGAGAACACCGAGACGGACGTGACCGTCACCGTGACGGTCGGCGACGGCAACGATGCAATCGAGCTCGACGAGGCGATCGACACCATCGCCGCGGGCGAGATCAAGCCCGTGACGATCCCGTTGGCCGAGCAGCCACCGACCGGCCAGAGCGTGCCGATCACGGTCGAGGTCAAGCCGGTGCCCGGCGAACAGAAGACGGACAACAACGTCCAGGAATTCTCGGTGATCTTCACCCGATAGCCCGGGTACCCTCAGCCGTCCGTGGACGACCTGACCACCACCCAGGGGATCGTTGCGCTCGCGGCGGCCGGCCTGGCCCTCGCCGCGCTCGTCTGGGCGATCGTGCTCGCCGTGAAGGTGCGGCGGCTGCGCGCCGGGCAGCGGACCGTACTCGGGCAGGGCGAGAAGGACCTGATCGCCCACGCGGCTTCTCTGCAGGAGGCGTTCGTGCAACTGCGCGACTGGGTCGAGGAGACCGCGGTCCGCCTCGAGGAGCGAATGGGCACGGCGGAGGGCCGCCTCGACGGCTGCGTGGCCTACACGTCGCTCGTCCGCTACGACGCGTGGGGCGAGATGTCCGGCCATCAATCCAGCTCCATGGCGCTGCTCGACTCCCGGCGGACCGGCGTCGTGGTGTCCTCGATCCTGCACCGCGACCAGGCCCGTGTGTACGTCAAGCAGGTACACGAGGGCGAGTCGGAGCTCGAGCTCTCACCCGAGGAGCGTCAGGCCATCGAGTCGGCCATGGCCGCCGCGCCCGCGGTCGCTCCTTGAACGGTGAATAGCCGTCGGGGGCGACAACAGCAGCTATGCCGGGTCGCCTCGGCGGGCACCCCGGCTAGACTGACCCGCATCGTGGCGGTGAGCGCGACTCGGATCCTCGCAACCGAGGCGGGTGACTCGGAACCAGGCCCTGCGCTCGCGCTGCACGGGGCCGGCCGGCCCGCGCAGCGCTCCGGGTCTTCCGGCCGAGTGCTCGTCCTGAACGCGAGCTATGAGCCCATCAACGTGTGCACGGTGCGCCGCGCCGCGGTGCTGATCCTCAAGAACCGAGCCGAGATCCTCGAGAAGGGCGATTGGGCGCTTCACGCCGAGAGCTTCACGCTTGCCCGGCCCGTCGTGATCCGCCTGCTGACCTATGTGCGTATCCCACGCGACGCGCACCGGCGCAAGATCACCCGCCGGGCCGTGTTCGCGCGCGACCTCTGGACCTGCCAGTACTGCGGACACCAGCGCGGGAACCTCACCGTGGACCACGTGATCCCGCGCTCCAAGGGCGGGACGTCCACCTGGGAGAACATCGTCACCTGCTGTGCGCCCTGCAACCGGCGCAAGGGCGACCGGCTCCCCAAGCAGGCAAACATGACGCCCGCCAGCCGCCCCAAGGCGCCCTCGGCCACGATCTTCATTCACGTGGCCGCTCCCACGATCCCGGCCGCGTGGGAGCGCTACCTGATGACCGGCTGATGGAGGGGACGCCTCCTCCCGTACCGGGCGAGCCGAGCGGCCGGGCCGATCGGGAGTCGCCAGTCGACGAGGAAGCCAGGCCCGCGACAGTGGGCCAGCTGCGCAGCCTCCGGCGCTGGCTGTTCGTGGCGGGAGCGTGGGCGGCGGCCGCGACGGCCATCGCGGTGATCGCTCTGATCGCGGCCAACGAGAACGACAGTGCCGAGGCCGACAAGCGCACCGCCCAAACGGCGAGTCAGGTCGCCGAGATTCAGCGCGATCTCAATGAGCGCATGGACGGGATCGAGGAGCAGATCGACGGGCTTGCACAGTCCGAGGACGTCTCCGATCTCGACAACCGGCTCACTCGCATCGAGAACACCGCCGGGCGGACGTCCGACCAGCTCGAGGAGCTGACCGGGCAGGTGAGCGACCTCGAGCAGCAGGTCGAAGCGCTCGAGCAGGCCGCCGCCGACGACGGCGCGCCGGGCCCCGAGACGACTCCGTAAGAGCACGGAGGGCGCCCGCTGGGGGCGCCCTCCGCATGATTGGCTGGACTATCGGTCGGCTGCGAGTACTGCGACCAGAGGGACCAATCCCGGTCCTCTTCACCGACGGTGCCTCGGGTTGGACTCCGCTAAAAACCTCCTCGGTGCGCCGCCGGCCGAGCCGGCGGCTTCCGCGGAACGGGCCCAGCACCGGTCTTAGCGGCCGGACACCTCCAGGGTCCCGCAAGAACTGTCACTCAACTCTGGACCACCTCCTTTCCCTGGTACGGGCATTGAAGCAGACCGAGCGGCCGGGCTCAGTCCTCGAGGACGTCCTCTGAGTCCTCGGCGCCGTCCTCTGAGTCCTCGACCTCGTCCAGGGAATCCTCGATCTCGGCGACCGGCTCCGCGATGCCCTCCTCCACCTCGGCCGAGGTGTCGGTGGAGGTCTCCACCACGAGAGCCACGGCGCTGACGACGTCGTCCTCGCGGAGGTTCATTACCCGCACGCCCTGGGCGCTGCGGCCCTGCTTGGAGATGCCCCTGACGTTGGTGCGCTGGACCATCCCGTTCTGGGAGATGAAGACGAGCTCCTGGTGTTCGCGGACGATCAGCGCGCCGGCGAGCCCGCCCTTCTTCTCGGTCAGGCTGATCGTCTTGACGCCCATCGTCCCGCGGCCCTTGACCGGGTACTCGTCCATCGCGGTGCGCTTGCCGTAGCCGGCGTCGGTCACGACGAGCAGCTCGGTATCCGGGCGCACGACGTCCATCGCCAGGACGCGGTTGTCACCGCGCGAGACGTTCATGCCGCGCACCCCGCCGGTGTCACGCCCCATCGGCCGCGCCTGGTCCTCGCTGAAGCGCGCGGCCTGGCCCGAGCGCGAGACAATGATGATGTCGTCGTCGCCGCTCGTCCTGCGCACCGCCACGAGCTCGTCGTCGTCGCGGATCTTGATCGCGATGATGCCGTCGGCCTTGATCGGCGTGTTGTACGCGAGGAACTCGGTCTTCTTGATGATCCCCTTGCGGGTGGCGAAGACGAGGAACTTGCCTTCCTTGAAGTCTCGGGTGGAGAGCACGGCCTGCACCCGCTCGCCCTCGCGCAGCGGCAGCACGTTCACGAGCGCCCGGCCCTTCGAGGTGCGCTGGGACTCGGGCAGCTCGTACACCTTCTGGCGGTAGACCTTGCCGCGGTTGGTGAAGAACAGCAGGAAGTCGTGCGACGAGCACACGAAGAGGTGCTCGATGTAGTCGTCTTCCTTGGTGTCCATCCCGATCACGCCCACGCCGCCGCGCTTCTGCTGGCGGTAGGTGGTCAGCGGCAGCCGCTTGATGTAGCCCGAGTGCGTTATCGAGATGACCATCTGCTCGTCGGCGATCAGGTCCTCGATGTCGATCTCGTCCTCGGAGAAGGTGATCTGAGTGCGCCGGTCGTCGCCGTAGCGATCGCGGATCTCGAGCAGCTCCTCCTTGATGAGCCCCATCACGCGAGCCTCGTCGCCAAGGATCGTGCGGAGCTCCTTGATGCGCTCGAGGATGTCGGCGTGCTCTGAGCGCACCCTGTCCGCCTCCAGAGCGGTGAGGCGGGCGAGCCGCATGTCGAGAATCGCCTGCGCCTGGATGCGCGTGAGCTCGAAGCGCTCCATCAGGCCGTCGCGCGCCACCTCCGGATCGCTCGATGCGCGGATCAGCTCGATCACGGCGTCGATGTCCGAGATGGCGATCAGCAGGCCGTCGAGGATGTGCAGGCGCGCCTCGCGCTCGCGCAGCTCGTGCTTGGTGCGGCGCACGATCACGTCGCGCTGGTGGTCGACGTAGTTCTTGACGATCGGCAACAGCCCGATCGTGCGCGGCACGCCGTCGACCAGGGCGACCATGTTCACCCCGAACGTCGTCTGCAGCGACGTGTGCTTGTAGAGCTTGTTGAGGACGACCTTGGGGAGCGCGTCGCGCTTGAGCTCGATGACGAGCCGGATGCCTTGGCGATCGGACTCGTCGCGGAGGTCGGAGATCTCCTTGATGCGGCCGTTCTGAACCTGCTCGGCGATCTTCTTGATCAACCCCGAGTCGTCACCGCGCCCGTCGCCCTTGGCGACCTGGTACGGCATCTCCGTGACGACGATGCGCTCCTTGCCGCGCTCCATCGGCTCGACGTGGGCCTTGCCCCGCACGAGCACCCGCCCGCGGCCCGTGTCGTAGGCCTCGCGGATGCCGGTGTGGCCGACGATGATCCCGCCGGTCGGGAAGTCCGGGCCCTTGATGTGCTTCATCAGGCCCGTGACGTCGATCTGCGGATCGTCGATGTAGGCGATCGTCGCGTCGATGGCCTCGCGCAGGTTGTGCGGCGGGATGTTCGTCGCCATGCCGACGGCGATCCCAGAGGCGCCGTTGACGAGCAGGTTCGGGAAGCGCGACGGCAGGACGAGCGGCTCCTGGCGCGACTCGTCGTAGTTGGGCCCGAAGGCGACGGTGTCCGCGTCGATGTCGCGGAGCATCTCGGTGGCGAGGCGGGAGAGACGGGCCTCGGTGTATCTCATCGCCGCCGGCGGATCGTTGTCGATCGATCCGAAGTTGCCCTGCGGCTCCACCAGCGGGTAGCGCATCGCAAAGTTCTGGCCGAGGCGAACGAGCGTGTCGTAGATCGCGGAATCGCCGTGCGGGTGGAACTGGCCCATCACGTCGCCGACCACGCGCGATGCCTTGCGGAATGGGCGGTTGGGCTGCAGGCCCGCCTCGTGCATCGAGAAGAGGACGCGCCGGTGCACCGGCTTGAGTCCGTCGCGCACATCCGGCAGCGCGCGGCCCACGATCACGCTCATCGCGTAGTCCAGATACGAGGAGCGCATCTCCTCCTCGAGCCCGCGCGGCTCGATGTTCCCGCCGGTTAGCTGGTCGATCGACATACGTCCCCCTACACGTCCAGGTTGGTTACTTCTCGCGCGTGTGCCTCGATGAACTCGCGGCGCGGTTCGACGGCGTCGCCCATGAGCATCGAGAAGACCTGGTCCACGGCGCTCGCGTCATCGATCGTGACGAGCTGTAGCGTGCGCTTCTCCGGGTCCATCGTCGTCTCGAAGAGCTGGTCGGCGTTCATCTCGCCGAGGCCCTTGAACCGCTGCAGCGGCACGCCGTCGCGCGCCACCTCCAGCACCTTCGAGCGCAGCTCCTCGAATGACAGAGCCCGCGCGTCGCGCTTGCCCAGCACGACGTCGAACGGGGGCGTGCCGGCGAGCGACTCGAGCTCCTTGTGGATCTTCACGAAGCCGGCGTACTCCGGTGTCGAGAACATCGCCCGGGAGAGCCGGTAGGTCTGGGCCGTGCCCGTCTTCTTCTCGATCACGCGGGCCACGAGCTCCATCGGGTCCTCGGAGATCAGCGTGGTGTCGTAGGGCTCCGCCGTGGGGTCGTCTCCGTTGAGCAGGTCCATCACCGCCTCGGGAGTGATCGCTCCCTCGTCGAGGATCGTCGACTCCTCGAGGAAGGTGACCGTGTCGTGCCCATACTCGGCGCGCAGCGCGGCCGCCCAGCCCTCGTACTGCTTGAGCAGCCGGCCGTAGCGCTGCCAGCGCGCGTGGGTAAGGCTGAACTCGGCTCCCTCGCGGTCGCGCACCTGCATGGTGTCGAGCTTGTCGCGCAGCAGCACCTCCTCGAGCTCCGACTCCTTCTCGATGTACACGTCCTGCTTGCCCGACCTGACTCGGTAGAGCGGCGGCTTGGCGATGTACACGTAGCCGGCGTCGATCAGCTCGGGCATCTCGCGGTACAGGAATGTGAGCACCAGGGTGCGGATGTGGGCGCCGTCGACATCGGCGTCGGTCATGACGATCACCTTGTGGTACCGCGCCTTCTCGATGTCGAACTCCTCGCGAATGCCGGTCCCGATTGCGGTGATCAGCGCGCGGATCTCCTTGTTCGAGAGCACCTTGTCGATGCGGTTCTTCTCGACGTTGATGATCTTGCCGCGCAGCGGCAGGATCGCCTGGGTGTGGCGGTCGCGGCCCTGCTTGGCCGAGCCGCCGGCCGAGTCACCCTCGACGATGAAGACCTCGGCCAGGGCGGGGTCGCGGACCGAGCAGTCGGCCAGCTTGCCCGGCAGGGTGGAGTTCTCGAGCGCCGACTTGCGCCGGGTGAGGTCGCGCGCCTTGCGCGCCGCCTCGCGCGCGCGCGAAGCCGAGTCCGCCTTCGTCACGATCGTGCGCGCCTCGGCCGGGTTCTCCTCGAGGACCTCGGCCAAGCCCTTGTTGATGGCGGCCTGGACGAAGCCCTCGACCGG
>JBEVKF010000050.1:0-13407 GCA_040509755.1 Thermoleophilaceae bacterium
CCCTGCAAGCACGTGGTGTGGGAGGGAAAGGGCCCGGTCGCTTCACACGCCCGAGTCGAATACCGCTTCGAGGGGGACGGCGACCACACGAAGTTCTCCTACCTGAACGAGTACGACCTTCCCGGGGGCGCGCTCGGGCGCCTTGCAGGGAAGGCTGTGGCGCGAGTTACCCAAAAGGAGTTGGACGGTTCCCTGCAGCGCCTCAAGTCATTAGTAGAGTAACCGTTAATGGCTGATTTCCTGGATGAAAAACGCAAAGAGATAGACGCACGGATGCGTGAGCTGCGTCCTTTGGTGGAGGAGTTCCACCGTCTCGAAAAAGCAAGCGCCGCGCTATCCGGTGTCGGAGCGCCGGAGCGCCCGACACGCAGGCGTCGCACGAACTCGAGCGGTCGCCGAGGCCGCCCCCGAGGCACCGGTAACCGCGCCAAGCAGGCGCTCGAGCTCGTCCGCGCCCGGCCTGGCATCACGATCTCCCAGCTGGCCGAGGCGATGAAGATCCAACCGAACTACCTCTATCGCGTGATGCCGGGGCTGGAGTCCGAGGGCCAGGTCAAGAAGCGCAACGGGGGCTTCTACCCCGCCTAGGCTCAGACGAGCCCCAGCTCCTTCACCGCGTCGCGCTCCTCGCGGAGCTCGTTGACCGTGTTGTCGATCTTCGCGCGGGCGAACTCCTCCACCTCCAGGCCCTCCACCACCTCGTAGCTGCCCGCGCTCACGCGCACGGGAAAGCTCGACACGAGCCCTTCGTCCACCCCGTAGGCGCCCGACGAGGCCACGGCCATCGAGAGCAGACCGTCCGCGCCCAGCACCCAGTCGCGGACGTGGTCGATCGCGGCGTTAGCGGCGGAGGCGGCCGACGAGGCCCCGCGGGCGTCGATGATCTCAGCTCCGCGCTTGCCCACGCGCGGGATGTACTCGTTCTCGTACCAGGACATGTCGACCTTGTCGACGGCCCGTTCACCGTTCACCGTTGCGTTGAACAGGTCGGGAAACATCGTCGGTGAGTGGTTGCCCCAGACGACGAGGTCATGGACGTCCTCCACTCCCACACCCAGCTTCGCGGCAAGTTGCGCGATCGCGCGGTTTTGGTCAAGTCGTGTCATGGCGGTGAAGCGCTCGCGCGGGACGTCGGGCGCGTTGTTCATCGCGATCAGGCAGTTGGTGTTCGCCGGGTTGCCGACCACGAGCACGCGGACATCGGATGACGCTCCGCTGTTCAAAGCCTCGCCCTGCTTGGTGAAGATCGCGCCGTTTGCCTCGAGCAGGTCGGCCCGCTCCATACCCTTCGAGCGCGGACGTGCGCCCACGAGCAGCGCCACGTCCACGCCGTCGAAGGCCTTGCCGGGATCGTCGAAGATCTCGGTCGAGGCCAGCAGCGGAAAGGCACAGTCCTGCAGTTCCAACGCGGTCCCTTCGGCCGCCTTGACGGCGTCGGGGATCTCCAGCAGGCGCAGGTCGACCTTCTCGTCGGGGCCGAGCATCTGGCCGCTCGCTACTCGAAACAACAGGGCGTAGCCGATCTGGCCGGCGGCGCCCGTGACGGTGACTGTGGTGGGCATCAGGCGTTCATCTCCTCGATAACGGCATCGGCAAACTCGCTCGTACCCACAGCGGACGGGTCGTCACGCGATGGCTTGAGGTCGTAGGTGACCTTCTCACCCTTGCGGATCACCCCGGCAATGCCGCCCTCCATGCGGTCCGCAGCGGCGGTCTCACCGAGGTGGCGCAGCATGAGCACGCCCGACAGCAGCAGCGCCGTGGGGTTGACCTTGTTCTGGCCCTTGTACTTGGGCGAGGAGCCGTGGGTCGCCTCGAAGATGGCGCCGTCGGTGCCGATGTTGGCGCCGGGCGCCAATCCGAGGCCGCCGATCAGGCCCGCTCCGAGATCGGAGACGATGTCCCCGTACAGGTTGGGCAGCACGATCACGTCGTATTCCTCGGGCCGCGACACGAGCTGGTTGCACAGGTTGTCGATGATCCGGTCCTCGAACTCGATGTCGGGATGGCGCTCGGCCACCTGGCGCGCCACCTCGAGGAACAGGCCGTCCGAGAACTTCATGATGTTGGCCTTGTGGGCGGCGGTCACCTTGCCGCGGCCGTTCTCCTCCGCATAGGCGAACGCGGACTCGACGATGCGCTCCGAGCCGAACACGGAGATCGGCTTGATCGAGATGCCCGCGTCATCGCGCACGGGTGAGTCGAGCTCGTCGGCGAGAAAGCGACGCAGCTTCCCCACCTCCTCCGAGCCGCGCTCAAACTCGATTCCCGCGTAGAGGTCCTCAGTGTTCTCGCGGACGATCACGATGTCCGTGTCGGGAAAGCGGGTGCGCACCCCCTCGTAGGCCTTACACGGCCGGATGCACGAATAGAGGTCGAACTCCTTGCGCAGCGCGACGTTGATCGAGCGGTGGCCCGAGCCCACCGGCGTGGTGGTCGGGCCCTTGATGGCAAGCCCGCGCTCGCGGATCGAGTCGAGCGTGCGGTCCGGCAGCGGGTTGCCCTCCTGCTCGTAGACATCGATGCCCGCGTCCTGGAAGTCCCACTCGAACTCGACGCCGGTGGCCTCGAGCACGCGCTGGGTCGCCTCCGCGAGCTCGGGTCCGGTGCCGTCGCCCGGGATGAAGGTGACGCGATGTGCCAAAGCAGTCCTTTCGGTCTCAGGGAAGCACCCATTCAAACAACCTGCGCCCGCATGCCACCATCTGGGCTGTGTTCGGCGGCGGTGGATCCATCCAGCTAGCCCGGATCTTCGGGATCCGCATCGGCGTGGACGTGAGCTGGTTCTTCGTCCTCTTTTTGATCATCTGGTCGCTCTCGGGCTACTACGGCGACGTATTCCCGGGCGAGGACACGAAGGCCTACGTGCTGGCCGTCCTCTCGGCGCTCGCGTTCTTTCTCTCGATCCTGCTTCACGAGCTCGGACACGCGGTCGTGGCGATGCGCAACGGAATCCCGATCTCGGGCATCGACCTCTGGATGTTCGGCGGCGTAGCGAAGCTCGAGCGCGACACCGACTCGGCCGGCGTGGAGTTCCGCGTGGCAGTCGCCGGGCCGCTCGTGACGCTCGCGATCGCGGCGCTGTGCTTCGGGATCGGCTCGGCGATCTCGGGATCGAGCACCGTCCTCGACGGCACCCGCTTCGAGGTCAGCCAGACCACCGAGGCGACCGCCGTGCTCGGCTACCTCACCTCGATCAACGTGCTGGTGCTGCTCTTCAACCTGATCCCCGGCTTCCCGCTCGACGGCGGCCGGATCGCGCGCGCGATCGCGTGGAAGATCACCGGCGACCGCAACAGGGCCACCCGCCTCGCGGCCGTCCTCGGGCGCGCCGCGGGCTGGATGATGGTCGGCGTCGGGGTCCTGATGCTGGCGAGCGGCAACGCGCTCGGAGGCATCTGGCTCGCCGTGATCGGCGTGTTCCTCGCGCAGGCCGCCAAGTCCGCGCAGGTGCAGGCCGCCTTCGCCGGACGCATCGAGCACCTGCGCGTGTCGGACGTGATGGACGCCGAGCCGGTCGCGATCCCCGAGTCCACCTCGCTCGACCAGGCCGAGAGCGATTACTTCCTGCGCTACGGCTGGCCCTGGTTCCCGGTCATCGACGGGACCGGCCGGCTCGTGGGGGTGGTCGCCAGGGAGGCGGTGAACAGCGTGGCGCCGGAAGTCCGCCACAGCCGGCCGGTCGCGTCGGTGATGGCCCGCGACGACGGCGACAGCGGCCTGCGGGCACGCCTCGAGGACCCGCTCGAGTCGCTGCTGAGCCAGGAGAGCCTCGGCCGCCTGGGTGCCGTGATGGCGGTGGACGGCGACGGCGTGCTGCGCGGGATCGTGACGGTGGACGCGGTGCGCCGCGCGCTGCGCGGAGCCGTCGTCGTCTAGGTGACCGGTTCCGGAACCAATCACCCGGCGCCGAGTGTCGGCCGTACCGTTTCCATAGAATCGCGCCCGCCTCGCCGAAGATGCCCCAGCACGACGTCCTTGTCATAGGAGCCGGCCTCGCCGGCCAGCGCGCCGCCCTCGCCGCAGCGGAGGAGGGCGCATCCGTGGGGGTCATCTCGAAGGTCCATCCGGTGCGCTCGCACTCCAACGCGGCCCAGGGAGGCATCAACGCGGCGCTCGACCCCCAGGACTCCTGGGAGTCGCACGCCTTCGACACGATCAAGGGCTCGGACTACCTCGGCGACCAGGACGCGATCGAGATCATGTGCCGCGAGGCGCCCAACGAGCTGCTCGCGCTCGAGCACCTCGGGGTGACCTTCCACCGAAACGCGGAGGGCAGGCTCGGCAAGCGGGCCTTCGGTGGGGCGAGCGCGGCGCGCACCTACTACGTGGCCGACATCACCGGGCAGGCCATCCTGCACGTGCTCTACGAGCAGCTCATGAAGTTCGACGAGGTGTACCGCTACGAGGAGTGGTTCACCACCGCGCTCGTCCAGGACGACGATGGCCGCATCGCCGGCGCCATCACTCGCAACATTCGCGATGGCTCGCTGGAGCTCTTCTCCGCCAAGGCCGTGATCCTCGCGACCGGCGGCAACGGCCAGATGTACGACCCGACCACGAATGCGCTGATCTGCACCGGGGACGGGATAGCGATGGCTTACCGCATCGGCGTTCCGCTGATGGACATGGAGATGATCCAGTACCACCCGACCACGCTGGCCGGACTGGGGCTGCTCATCACCGAGGGAGCACGCGGCGAGGGGGCGCACCTCTACAACGCCCAGGGCGAGCGCTTCATGGAGAAGTACGCCCCCAACAAGATGGAGCTCGCCTCGCGCGACGTGGTGTCGCGCGCCGAGCAGACCGAGATCAACGAGGGCCGCGGCTTCCCCGACGGCACGGTGGCCCTCGACATCACGGTCGTGCCGCGCAAGCGCATCCACGAGGCGCTGCGCGAGATCGTCAACGTCGGGCGTGACTTCGCCGGCGTGGACATCACGCGCGAGCCGATCCACATCAAGCCTGGCAACCACTATGCGATGGGCGGCGTGAAGACCGACACCTACGGCCAGACGCCCATACCCGGGCTCTACGCGGCCGGTGAGTGCGCCTGCGTCTCGGTGCACGGCGGCAACCGGCTCGGCGCCAATTCGCTGCTCGACACGCTCGTTTTCGGCCGCCGCTCCGGCGCACACGCCGCCGAGGCCGTCAAGGGCCTGCCGGTGGGCAAGCCGAGCTACGCGCAGCTCGCCGACGAGGAGGAGCGCATCGCGCGGATCGTCGGCCGCGACGGGAGCGGCCGGCGCGTGTCGGAGGTCAAGGCCGAGCTCGGCAAGACGATGGACAAGCACGCCGCCGTCTTTCGCGACGAGGAAGGGCTGCGCGGGGCTCTGGAGACCGTCCGGCGCCTTCAGGAGGAGGCCAAAGACGTCGCGATCGACGACAAGGGCACGGTCTTCAACCAGGACATCCTGGGCGCCCTCGAGCTGCAGTTCATGCTCGACAACGCCGAATGCATCGTGGTCTCGGCGATCGAGCGCAAGGAGAGCCGCGGCGCCCAGTTCCGCACCGACTTCCCCGAGCGCAACGACGAAGAGTGGCTCAAGCACATCAACGTGGCGGCCAACGGCGACCAGCCGGAGATCAGCTACTCGGAGGTCACCATGACGCAGTGGGAGCCCCAGGAGAGGACGTACTAGCGCCGTGGCCGACTTCACGCTCAAGATCCGCCGTTTCGATCCCGAGTCCGGCGATCCCGCCTACTGGGAGGATTTCGGGGTCGACCTGCCGCCGGAGCGCTCGGTGCTCGACGGCATCCTGCAGGTCAAGGACCGCGAGGACGGCTCGATCGCCATTCGCTGCTCCTGCCGCGCCGCCATCTGCGGCTCGTGCGGCGTGCGAATCAACGGCAAGTCGGCGCTTGCCTGCAATACGCGCATCGGGGACGCGGCCGAGAAGGCTCGTGACGGGGCGATCACGGTCGAGCCGATGGGCAACATGCCGGTGATCAAGGACCTGGTCTCAGACATGGAGACCGTGCACTGGAAGAAGGTCCGCCGGATCGTGCCGTGGCTCCTGCCGGCCGAGGACCCGCCGGAGGGCCAGGAGTACATCGTTCCGGCCGAGTCGATGCTCGACGTGACCCAGGCGATGGCCTGCATCCACTGCGGCGTATGCGTGTCGGCCTGCCTGTCGCTGGAGGTCGATCCCGAGTTCATCGGCCCGGCCGCGCTGGCCAAGGCCTACCGCTTCGTGGGCGACCCGCGCGACGGCGAGCAGGAGTCCCGCCTGCGCGACCTGGCCGAGGATCCGCACGGCATCTACGACTGCACCCACTGCTTTGCCTGCGTGGAGGTCTGTCCCAAGGACGTCGCCCCCATGAACCAGATCATGCGCCTGCGCCGGCGCGCCACCGGCGACTTCGGCATCAAGGACTCGAACAACGGCTACGGCCACGAGAAGGCGTTCGTCAACATCATCGAGAAGTGGGGCACGCTGTTCGAGGCCCAGCTGCTGCCGCGCTCGTTCGGCGACGGCTCGCTGATCAAGGGCCAGCTGCGCCCCCACGGCGCGAAGCAGCTCACCGAGAGCCTCCCCACCGCCTTCCGGGGCGTGAAATCCGGCAAGGTCAAGCCGATGAAGGCCCTGCTGCACCCGAAGCTGCCCGATCAAAAGCAGGTGCGGCGCATCTTCAACGAGATTGAGTCCAAGGACGAGCGCATCGAGCTGAACCTCTACATCGTCGGCGAGATGGCCGGCGAAGAGGAGCCCGCCATGGCCGAAGGGAGCCAGGAGTCATGAAGCTGGCCTACTGGCCCGGATGCGTGTCCCGCGGCTTCACCCCCGAGCTGCACGGGTCGATGTCCAAGATCGCGCCGCTGCTCGACCTCGAGCTGATCGAGCTCGACCGCGCCAACTGCTCGGGTGCCGGGGTGATCGCCGAGCACAACCAGGAGCTCGTGGACACCCTCAACGCGCGCACTTTCGCGATGGCCCAGCAGGTCCAGGGCGCGGCGGGCATGATGAACATCTGCTCGACCTGCCAGGGCGCGCAGTCGGAGTGCCAGGAGCGCCTCGACGCGTCGTCCGCGTACCGCTCGGAGGTGAATGCCCACCTCGGTGCCGAGGGGCTCTCCTATGAGCAATCCGGGGACTGGTGGAACAAGAACTTCCTCTGGATCCTGGTCGAGGAGATCGGGCTCGGCACGCTGAGCGACCGCGTCAAGCGCCCGCTCGAGGGACTGCGAATCGCTCCCTTCTACGGCTGCTACATCGTGCGCCCGACCAAGCGGCTCGGCTTCGACGAGCACCCCGAGCGCGACGAGTACCTCGGCCAGGTGATCGAGTGCCTGGGCGGGGAGCCCGTCGAGTACGCCGGCGCTCGCAAGTGCTGCGGCTTTCCGGTGATCACGATGAACCGGACCACGTCGCTGCGCCAGGCCGGCCGCCACGTGGCCGACGCGATCGACGCCGGCGCCGACTGCCTCGTCACGCCCTGCCCGCTCTGTCACCTCAACCTGGACATGCAGCAGCCGGCGGCCGCCCAGTTCGTGGAGCGCGACCTCGATCTGCCGGTTCTGCACCTGCCGCAGATGGTGGGCCTCGCCCTCGGTCTCGAGCCCAAGGAGCTCGGGATGGGCAAGCACGTGGTCTCCACTCGCGAGGTCGTGCGCAAGGTCGCGCAGCTCGCGGCCGCCTGACGCCGCCCCCTCCGGCTCCGCCGCGGCCGGGTCCAGAAACGAGAAAACCGGCCAATAGCTGGCCGGCTCTCGCTGTAGGCGTACCCCATTTCCGCCCTGGGAAGTCTTGAAGATCTCTCCCTCTATTCGGCGGCTGAGCTTCCTTCTTCAACCGCCGTAGGTGAATGGTGCCCTGCGGCGGCGCTCTTGTCGCCACCCCTGGCGTGGGATATCGAGGGGAGGCGGCGAGTGAGATCGGGAGGACAACGCGGGTTACGCGCGCGTACTCCGAGGGGTGACGGCATCTCACCCTTTCTCCCCCCGGCACGCATAGAATGCCGCCGGTGCCGTCCGTGATCTCATCCAAGTTCGAGGACCTCGTTGCGGTCGGACTCAGGGTCCTGATCTCCGAGGATCCGAACCTCGAGCTGGTGGCCGCCGACATCCCGATGGACCAGGTGGGGGACGCGATTAAGAAGCACGAGCCCGCCGTGGTGCTGATCAACTTCGGCACGCTGCGCGCCCCGGCCGACGTCTTCCAGCTCCACCAGACCCACCCCGAGACGCGCATCGTGGTGCTCGCCAACCGCCCGACCGCGGCGGAGTGCAACCAGATGCTCTCCTTCGGCGCCACGGCCTGCCTGTCAAAGGAGACCGAGGCGCGCGACATCGTCAGCGCAATCCACCTGGCCTCACGCGGGATGCACGTGCTACCACGCTCGGCCGCGGCCGGCAGCAGCGAGGCCCTGAGCGTCGAGGGCTCGGACCTCCTGACCCCGCGCGAGGCCGAGGTGCTGGAGCTGCTCCAGGACGGCTCGACGAACGCGCAGATCGCCCACCACCTCACGATCGGGATCGAGACGGTGCGCACGCACGCGCGCAACATCTACCGCAAGCTGGGCATCGCCTCGCGCCGCGAGCTGGGGCGCCTCGCGCGCCAGGATCCGGTCGTCGTCGACGACCAGCGCCGCCCGGTGTGAAGGCCGCGAGGGGAACCTTCGACATGGCATAGCTGTCAAATGTTCCTCTCGCCGCCGTGCCGGCACGATCCGGCGCCTAGGGCTAGGCCGCGCGGGCGGCGCGCAGCAGCCCGCGCACGTTCAGCAGCTCCGCTACCTGCACCGCGTTCGTCGCGGCGCCCTTGCGCAGGTTGTCGCCCACGATCCAGAGGTTGAGGCAGCGCTCGTGCGAGGGATCGCTGCGGATGCGCCCGACGAGCACGTCGTCGCGACCGGTCACCTCCAGGGCGGTCGGGTAGAGGCCGTTTGCCGGGTCGTCGACCACGACGACGCCCGGTGCGCTCGCCAGCAGGGAGCGGCACTCGTCGGGCGAGATCGCCTTGCGGGTCTGCACGTTGGCGGCCACCGAGTGACCGGTGTAGACCGGCACCCGCGCGCAGGTGGCCGATACCCCGACGTCGTCTCGACCGAGGATCTTGCGCGTCTCACCCATGCACTTGCGCTCCTCGGTGGTGTAGTCGTCGCCGTCCTTGAAGGTCTCGACCTGCGGGAGCACGTTGAACGCGATCTGGTGCGGGTAGACCGCCGGCGCGGGGACCTCCTTGGCCCCGATCACCGCCTCCGACTGGCGGCGCAGCTCGTCGACCGCCTTCTGCCCGGTCCCGGAGACCGCCTGGTAGCTGGCCATGATCACGCGCTCGATTCCCACCTCTTGCAAGATCGGGCCGAGCGCCATCACGGTCTGCATCGTCGTGCAGTTGGGGTTCGCGACGATGCCCCGGTGATCCTCGAGCGCGTGCGGGTTGACCTCGGCGACCACCAGCGGCACGTCCTCGTGCATGCGCCACTGCGACGAGTTGTCGACCACCACCGCGCCGGCGTCCGAGAACTTCGGCGCCCAGTCGGCGCTGATTGCGGAGCCGGCCGAGAACAACGCAAGGTCGAAGCCCTGGATTGCCGCGTCCGAGAGCGCCGCGACCGTGAGGTCGCGGTCGCCGTAGTCGAGCGTGCGCCCGGCGGAGCGCTCCGAGGCGAAGGGGACGATCTCGTCGGCGGGGAAGGCGCGCTCGCGCATCACGCCGAGGATCGTCGAGCCGACAGCGCCGGTGGCTCCGACCACCGCCACCCTCACTAGGAGCCCACCTTCGGCCTGTGGACCCCTGAGACGTCCTCGGGGTGCACGTCATCCGCGCCGAGCCCGAAGGCGGTGTGCAGCTCGCGGACCGCCGTCTCGACGTCCACTTCGCGCACGACGCAGGAGATCTTGATCGGCGAGGTCGAGATCATCTCGATGTTCACCTCGGCATCACCCAGCACGGTGAGTGCCTTCGCCGCGACGCCGGGGTGGCTGCGCATTCCGGCGCCGACGAGCGAGACCTTCCCCATTCGGTCGTCCATCTGCACCTTTCCGAAGCCGAGCTCCGCGGCGAGCGGCTCGAGCGCCTCGCCCGCCTCGCGCAGGTCGTCGCGCGGCACGGTCACCGACATGTCGGCCAGGTGCCCCTCGCTCTGGGGCTCGTTCTGGATGATCATGTCGACGTTGACGTTGGCGTCGGCCAGGGCGGTGAGCACGCGCCCGGCGATTCCCGGCCTGTCGGGCAGGCCTGTGAGCGTGATGCGCGCCTCCGATGTGGAGTGGGTCACGGCGGTTACGAG
Source organism: Thermoleophilaceae bacterium (assembly GCA_040509755.1). Lineage (GTDB taxonomy): Bacteria > Actinomycetota > Thermoleophilia > Solirubrobacterales > Thermoleophilaceae > JACVRW01. The sequence continues at coordinate 10,238 of JBEVKF010000050.1, forward strand.
CGGTCGTTCCACGGTCAGTTCCTCGTCCTGGACCACCGTACCGGGTCCATCCTCAAAGCTCGATCGGCAGTGGATCGCGACGCCGTGGTTGCGCGCGTACTCGACCGAGCGCAGCTGCAGCACGCCGGCGCCCGACGCCGACATCTCGAGCATCTCCTCGAAGGTGACCACCGGCAGCTTGCGCGCGCCGGGCACGAGGCGCGGGTCGGCGCTGAAGACGCCGGCGACGTCGGTGTAGATCTCGCAGACCGGGGCGCCGAGCGCGGCGGCGAGCGCGACGGCGGTGGTGTCCGACCCGCCGCGGCCGAGCGTGGTCACGTCGAGCGAGTCCTGGGAGACCCCCTGGAAACCGGCCACGAGCACGATCTTTCCGCCGTCGAGCGCAGCCTGAATGCGGTGGGCCTTGACCTCGAGGATGCGCGCCTTGGTATGCCCGGAGTCCGTGACGATCCCGGCCTGGGACCCGGTCAGCGAGATCGCCTCGTGGCCGCCGTCGTTGATCACCATCGCGGCCAGGGCGCACGAGATGCGTTCCCCGGTCGAGAGCAGCATGTCCATCTCGCGCGGGTGCGGGCGATCGGAGACCTCGTGGGCCAGGGCGACGAGCTCGTCGGTGTGCTTGCCGCGCGCCGACAGCACCGCCACCACGTGGTTTCCCTGATCGGCGCTGCGCACGATGCGCCCCGCCGCGCGCTTGATGCGCTCGGCGTCGGCCACGGAGGTGCCGCCGAACTTCATGACAACGGTCTCGGCCATGGCGCCGAAAGATAGCCCCGAGCCGTAGCGTTCCCCGGATGACCCAACGCGGCCGCCTGGCCATCACCCTGTTCGCGGCCTGCGCCCTCGGGGCGCTCGTGGTCGGCGTGGTCGTGGGCGCGGGCAGGGACGAGTCGCCCGGCCCGGCGCCGCCGACGGTGGCCGAGCGCACAGGCCGCTCGCTCGAGCGGACCTCGTTCCTCGCGCGGATCGTTCCGCTCGCCGAGCGGCGCGAACGCCGCGCGAGCGGGCCCAACGTACCGCGCAACGTGGCGGACCTGGCGAGGCGCCTGCCGCTCGAGCGCCAGGTCGCGCAGCTCTTTCTGCTCGGCTTTCAGGGGACCGACCTCAACGCCGAGATCTTCCGCCGCCTGCGCCGCCTCGACCTGGGCGGCTTGGTCGTCGAGTCGGCGAACTACCGCGCACCGGCGCTGCTCGGTCAGATGGGAGGCGAGGCGATCGTGATCTCGCGCCAGGAAAGGCACATACCGCCGTGGGTGCTCACCCTGCAGGATGGCGGCGAGTTCAACTCGCTCGGCGGGCTGCCGCCCGCGCGCGCTCCCGCGGACACGGCCTCGGCCGCCGATGCGGAGCGGATGGCGACTCAGACCGCCACCACGCTGCGCGGACTCAACGTGACCGGCGTGCTCGGGCCGGTGGGCGACGTCGGGTTCGAGTCCGGGTCGGCCCTCGGGGCACGCATCTACTCGGATGACCCGGACGAGGTGTCGGGCTACGTCGACGCGATCATCACCGCCTACCGCGCCAAGCGCCTGTTCGGCGCCGTTCGCCATTTCCCGGGTCTCGGCACCGCGGATCAGTCCACCGAGCTGGGGCCGGCCAGCGTCGGACTGGATCTCGAGGAGCTGCGACAGCGCGACCTGCTCCCCTTCAGGGCCGCCGTCGAGGCAGGGGTCCCGGGCGTCGTGCTCTCGCACGCGCTCTATCCGATGAGCGACTTCACCGTGCCCGCCTCGCTCTCGCCCGCGATCGCCACCGACCTCCTTCGCAAGGAGCTGCACTTCGCGGGAGTGGCGATCACCGACGACCTCGCCGACCCGGCGATCACGGCGACCTACTCGGTGCCGGATGCCGCGGTAAGGGCGCTCGCGGCAGGGGCCGACCTGGTGTGGATCTCCGGTCCGGCCGCCGACCAGGAGGCTGCCTACGCCGCGGTGCTGCGTGCCGCGCGCAGCGGCCGGCTCCCGCGCCGGCGCATCACCGAGGCCCTTCTGCGCGCGCTCAAGGTCAAGGAGGGGTACGGCTTGATCCGGTAGAACAGATCCGCGCGCACTCGGCCTAGCCGAGCGCTTGCGGCCCAGCGCCTTCGACCTCCACACGATTGTCGTTGAAGGTCGGAGCGCTCCCGAGCTCGGTCAGCCGCTGCGAGGTCGTCGCCTGGCCGCTCCTGCGATCCGCGTAGTCGGCATTCCACCATCCCATCGGCGCCACCAGCACGCCGGGGCGGGCGTCATCGGACACGCGAGCCGGGCACGAGAAGGCGCCGCGGTCGTTGAACACCCTCACGCTCGTGCCGTCCTCGATGCCGCGCGGGCCCGCGTCGTCGGGGTGCAGCACCACCTCCGGGCGCGGCTGGGCCGAGTGCTGGCGCTTCTGGTTGGCGAACGTGGAGTTGAGAAACAGATGCGTCTTGGGCGTGATCATCGCCAGCGGGAAGCGCTGCGCCAGCGCCGCGTCGGTCACCTCCCCGGGAGGCACGTACTCGGCTCGCAGCGTGATGCGGCCGGTCTCGGTGCCGAACCCTCCCTCGGCGTGCGGAACCGGCCCCTGGCCGACGTCGACCTTGGTCCAGCCGCGCTCGCGCAGGCCGTTCTCCTCGAAACCGTCCAGAAGGGCGTCGACGAGCTCGGCATCGGACTCCGCGAAGCGCGGATCGTCGAGGCCGAGGCGCGCGGCGAGCAGGCGGAAGACCTCCGTGTTCGGCTTGGCCTCGCCCTGGGGCTCGATTGCGGGCTCGTTCCAGGTCAGATAGTGATGACCCCATGAGAAGAGCACGTCGCGGTGCTCGAGCTGGGTGGTCGCCGGCAGGACGACATCGGCGAACGCGGCCGTGTCGGTCATGAACTGCTCGAGCACGACCACGAACAGGTCGTCGCGACCCAGGCCGGCGAGCACGCGCTCCTGCTCGGGTGCGATCGCGGCCGGGTTCGAGTTCCAGCACACGAACGCCTTGACCGGCGGATCCAGCCCGGGGTCGGTGAGCGCGCTGCCGAGCTGCGACATGTTGATCGTGCGCACCGGGCCGGGGCGCAGGTCCTCGCCCTGCAGCGGTCCCGCGCTGACGGCGGCCGCCGTGGCCGTGGGGATGTAGGAGCAGCCGCCGCCGCGGTCACGCCAGGCGCCGGTGAGCCCCGGCAGCGCGGCGAGCGTCGTGTACGCCGCGGGCGCGCCCA
>JBEVKF010000051.1:0-8094 GCA_040509755.1 Thermoleophilaceae bacterium
CCGCCGAGTTCACCGGAACGGGAGTCACACGGATGCTGGAGGCGATGCGCGAGGTCGCCCCGGATGCCCGCTTCTACCAGGCCTCCTCGTCGGAGATGTTCGGGAAGGTGCTGGAGGTGCCCCAGCGCGAGTCGACCCCCTTCTACCCGCGCTCCCCGTACGGGGTGGCCAAGTGCTACGGCCACTTCATCACGGTCAACTATCGCGAGTCGTATGACCTTTTTGCCTGCTCAGGGATACTTTTCAACCACGAATGCCTGCACGCACAAGTACCTCTGATGGTGCGCCGGGACGGAGTCCAGTCGGTCAAGACGCCAGCCGACCTCGTGCCGCTTCGCAGCAAGGGGCCGAGCGTTCAGACCTTCGCGCCCGAGGGACTCCTGGAGATCTGGGACGGAGAGGATTGGAGCCTCGTCACCGCGATCACCGCGACCCGCCGGCGCCGCGCCGATCCCGATCACAGGCTCTTGTCCATCGAAGCGCGCGGCGGGATCGTCGAGGCGACCGCGCATCACCGCATGCTCGACGCCGACAGAGAGGAGCTCCGAGCCGACAGCCTCGAGGCCGGCGACCGCGTCGCCCTGTCTGAGGAGTTTCCGCACCCGCCGGTCTGGACGGTCATCAGCGAAGAGATGGCCGAGTTCTTCGGCCTGATGGTCGCTGACGGGTGGGTGGCTCGGGACGCCGCCAACGCCTGTTTCACGAACAACAACGCCGCCCTGCGTGCGCGTGTCGCTCAGCTCTGGGCAAGGCTCTTCCTCGGCAAATCCCATGAATGGGATGGGCGCTCCGGGTTCGACCCCCACGCCACGGTAGGGAAGCTGAACCTGACCGGCGCCTCGGGCGCTCGGGTCTGGCTACGCGAGCAGCTCTACACGAGGACGGCCCACAAGCAGGTCCCCGAGCTCGTCCTCAATGCAGACAGCGAGGTCTGGCACGCCTTCCTTCGCGGGTACTACGCCGGCGATGGGCTCAAGAAGGGCGGCGGGATGTCGGTCAAGACAAACAGCCCGGTGCTCGCTCAGGGCCTGTGCTGGATGTACCACTGGCTCGACCAGCCGGCCTCGGTCTACGTCGAGCGGCGCGCGGGACGCGCCTACTACCAGCTCAATCTGGCCTCGGCGGTCCGGGTCGGTGCGAAGGGTCAGCACCTGCGCCGCGATTCGCATGAGATCCGGCGCATCGGCGAGCCGGCCGAAGACTCTGAGTTCGTCTTCGACCTCGAGACCGAGAGCGGATACTTCTGCGCAGGCGTCGGCCGAGTGGTGGTGCACAACTCCGAGCGCCGGGGCCTCGAGTTCGTGACCCGCAAGGTCACCCACGCCGCCGCCGCCGTCAAGCTCGGCCTCGCAGAGGAAGTTGCGCTAGGAAACCTCGACGCCGAGCGCGACTGGGGCTATGCCAGGGACTACGTCGAGGCCATGTGGCTGATGCTCCAGCAGGACGAGCCCGAGGACTATGTGATCGCCACCGGCATCACGCACTCGGTGCGCGATCTGGTGCGCGTCGCCTTCGAGCACGCCGGGATCGATCCCGACAAGCACGTGCGCCTGGATCCTCGCTTCCTGCGCCCGGCTGAGGTCGAGCACCTGATCGGCGACTCCTCCAAGGCACGCGAGAAGCTCGGATGGGTGCCGCAGACCTCATTCGAGGAGATGATCCACCGCATGGTCGATTCGGACCTCGAGATGCTGGCAGCAGGGGTTCCCCAGAAGCAGGCGGGGTAGATGGAGCCGCCCCCCGGGGAGTGCGACCTCGCAGTCGTCGGTGGCGGCATCCTCGGCCTGGCGGTGGCGCGCGCACTGCACGCGCGGCGTCCGGCGGCGCGCGTCGCGGTTCTCGAGCGTGGCGCCGAGGTCGGCACCGGCCAGACCGGCGCCAACAGCGGCGTCATCCACGCGGGCATCTACTACGCGCCCGGCTCGCTGAAGGCGCGGATGTGCGTGGCGGGTGCGCGCGCCATGTACGCCTACTGCGAGGAGCACGGCATCGCGCACGAGCGCTGCGGGAAGCTGATCGTGGCTCGCGACGAGTCCGAGCTCGGGCGCCTCGACGAGCTCGAGCGTCGCGGGCGCGAGAACGGCGTGCCGGGGCTGCGCCGGCTTGCGGGCGAGGAGATCCGTCAGATCGAGCCCCACGCCCGCGGGGCCGCCGCCCTTCACTCGCCCGAGACGGGCATCGTCGACTTTGCCGCGGTGGCGCGATCGCTCGCCGCCGGCCTCGAGCGCGAGGGCGTGCCGGTGGCCAGGCGCTGCGCGATCGAAGGTGTCGATCAGCGCGGCGGGCGCATCGTCCTGCGCCACGCGGGTGGCGAGACCACCGCGCGCTTTGCCGTCTTCTGCGCGGGCGCCGCCTCGGACCGGCTCGCCGTCATGGCAGGCGCCCCCAAGGACCCGCGCATCGTCCCCTTCCGCGGCGCCTACCTCTACCTCAAGCCGGCCAAGCGCGAGCTAGTGAACGGCATGGTCTATCCAGTGCCCGACCCTTCGCTGCCGTTCCTCGGCGTCCACCTCACCCGCCACATCGACGGGAACGTCTCGCTCGGGCCGAGCGCGCTGCTGTGGCCGCGCGGCACCAGCGAACTGAAATGGCCTGGCACGTGGCGCATGGCGCGCACCTGGTGGCGCACGGGGGTGACGGAGATCAAGCACGCCGCAAGCAAGCGCTCCTTCGCCGCCGCGGCGGCGGACTACGTGCCCGAGATCCGCCCGGGCGACTTCGACGGCGGCTTCTCGGGGGTGCGGGCACAGGCTCTCGCTCGCGACGGCACGCTCGTGGACGACTTCGTCGTGTCGGAGACCGAGCGGGCGCTGCACGTCCGTAACGCACCGTCGCCGGCCGCCACCTCGTCGCTTGCCCTCGCCGGGTTGATCGCGGATCGGGTAGATAGCCTCGCGCCCGCATGAAGCGCCTGGCCACACGCCTCGACGGGCCCATCCTGCTCGAGCCTGCCGTGCACGGCGACTCGCGTGGCTTCTTCTTCGAGTCGTTTCGGGCCAGCAGGCTCGCCGACCTCGGGATCGACGATCGCTTCGTCCAGGACAACCACTCGCGCTCGGGGCGAGGGGTGTTGCGCGGCATGCACTTCCAGCCGGGCCAGGCAAAGCTCGTGCGCTGCGCGCGCGGTGCGATCCTCGACGTGATCGTGGACATCCGGCGGGGCACGGCGAGCTTCGGCCGCTGGGAGGGCGTTCGCCTCGACGACGAGGCCCACTGCCAGCTCTACGTCCCGGATGGCTTCGCGCACGGCTTCTGCGTGCTTTCCGAGGTGGCGGACGTCGTCTACAAGGTCTCGACCTACTACGACCCCGCGGCCGAGTCGGGCTTTCGCTTCGACGACCCCGATGTGGGAATCAAGTGGCCGGACGATGTCGAGCTCGTGGTCTCCCAGCGCGACCGCGAGGCGCCGCTCCTGCGCGAGCTCAGCCTCGGCGCCTGAGAAAGCTCGCCACGAACACGCGCTCGGCCGGCTCGAGCACCAGGCCGTAGAACGCCGCCCAATACGCGGCGACGCCCGCGACCGCGAGCGCCATCACGACGATCAGGGTGTCCGGGTCGAGCGCGATGCGGGCCAGCCCAAGCGCGAGGGCAAGACCCGCGCCGAGCGCCAGCGACGGGAGGTAGGCGCGCCCCAGGATCTGGCGCAGCGGCACGCCGGCGGCGCTCAGCCCCAGCCGCAGCAGGAACGGGAACGCGACGAAGAACGGGATCGCCGTCCCGAGCGCCGGACCCTCGAGCCCCAGCTCGGGAGTGAGCACGAGCGACAGCGCCAGGTTGGCCAGCGCCGCGACGACCATGATGCGCGCCAACTCGCGCGCCCGCCCGGCGCCGACCAGGAACCCGGGCGTGACCACCAGCCCGCCGTACAGCAGCCAGTAGGACACGAGGATCGCAAGCGCGGCGCCGCCGTCCGAGTAGCGATCGCCGAGCCAGACGTCGAGGATCGGGCCGGCCAGGACGACCAAGGTCACGCAGACCGGCACGAACAGGGCGAGCGTGTAGCGAGTGCCGCGCACGACCAGCTCGCGCAGGCGGCGCTCGTCGCCGGTTGCCACATAGCGCGAGGCGGTCGGGACCACCGGCACGGCGAGCGCGCTACCGAGCGCGTAGAGCAGGTTGTGCGCCCTCACAGGACCCTCATAAAGGCCAACCGCGGCCGGCGACCGGTAGCCGCCCAGGATCAGCCTCCCCGAGGCGTACATGGCCAGGTTCGAGAGCTCGACCACAAGCAGCCAGCCCGCGGTCGGCACGATCGCCATCACGCGCGGCCGCGTCACCCCCGAGCCGACCAGTCGCAGCTCCGGCGCCGCGCGCCGCGCCACGAGCGCGGACAGGGTGCCGCTGAACAGGGGGATCGCCCCGCTTGCGGCCATCAGGGCTCCGAGCCCCGCGTCCGCGAAGATCAGCACGAGCATCATCGCCAGGTACAGCAGGACCGCGGCGATCTCGGTCCGCGCGGCGCGAATGAACTCGCGCTCGGCCCGCAGTGCGTCGAGATAGATCGTGGCGGCGATCCCGACCGCGGTCAGCAGGCCGAGGCCGAGGCCGCCGATGCGGGCGTCGCGCGCCAGGTCGCCCTCCCGGATGAATGCGGCGATCGCGAGAGCCGCCGTGGAGATCAGCAGTCCGGTAGCCAGCCCGACCACGGCGTAGAGCGCCGCCGCGGCGGAGAACATCCGCGCCCGCTCGCCGGGCTCCACGGCGCCCGCCATCGCCCGAACCGCCGAGGCGGCCACGCTGTTTCTCAACACCAGCAGGTACCCGGCCAGCGAGGCCACGAGCCCATACGCCCCCAGCTCGGCGACCGACAACCGCCGGGCCAGAATCGTCACGATCGCGAGCAGCACGAGCAGGCCGCTGGCCTGCGCGACCTGCTGCAGGAGCGCCCCGGACGCGAGCAGGCGGGCCTCGCCCGGCCCCGGCGCACCCTCCTCGGACTGCGCAACCCCGGCAGGACGCACGTGTTGGACCATACGCGAGGGCTCGGCGCCCCCGGATCTCCGGCTACGCTCCTGCCCGACGATGCAACCTACCTCCCACTCGCGGCCCCACGTCCTCTCCGAGGTGGCCCGCGGCGTGCGCACGCGCGACCTTCTCGGCGTGCCGGTGGCGATGGTCGACTACGAGGGCGCCATCGGCGTCATGGACACGCTGGTGGACACGCGCGAGAAGGGCTATGTCTGCGCTGCTCCGGTGCACGCGCTGATGGAGGCGCGCCGCGATGCCGAGATGCTTGCCGCCCTGCGCGGCTCGACGCTCGTGGTTCCCGATGGGATGCCGCTCGTCTGGGCCGCGAACCTGCTGGGCGAGAAGCTGGCCGACAGGGTCTACGGGCCCGAGCTGATGCTCCGCTACAGCGACCGCTGCGCCGAACGCGGGCACCGCGTGTGGCTGTACGGCGGTCGCGACCAGGGCTCCCTGGTCCAGTTGGCGTTGTCGCTGCGCCGCCGGCATCCCGGAATCCAGGTTGTCGGCGGCTACTCGCCTCCCTTCCGGGCGCTCACCGCGGAGGAGGAGCGCGCGACGATTGATGAGATCAACCAGGCGCAGCCGGACGTGCTGTGGGTCGGCATCGGCGTGCCCAAGCAGGAGAAGTGGATGGCGCACATGCGCGACCGGCTCGAGGTGCCGGTGATGTGCGGCGTGGGCGCCGCCTTCGACTTCCACGCCGGGCGAATCTCGATGGCGCCGCGCTGGATGCAGGATCGCGGACTCGAGTGGATCTACCGAACGGTGCAGGAGCCAAAGCGCCTCCTGCCGCGCTACCTGCATACCAACCCGCGCTTCCTGGCGGCGTTCGCGCGGCAGTACCTGGCCGAGCGCGGCCGCTCCTAATGGGCACCGTGGCCGTCGTCGGCCTGGGCCGCGTGGGCCTGCCGCTCGCCCTCTCCTTTGCGGACCGCGGGCTCGATGTGATCGGCGTCGAGCGCCAGCCCGCCGTGCTCGAGCAGATCGCCGCCGGGCACATGCCCTTCCACGAGACCGGGACCCAGGAGCTGCTCGAGAGCGTGCTCGCCGACGGGCGCTTCGAGCGCACGCGCACGGTCGCCGACGCGGCGCGGGCGGACCACATCGTGCTGACCCTCGGCACGCCGTCGCACGTCCACATCGAGATCGACATGTCGCAGATCCGTCAGGCCGTGGACGACCTCCTGCCGGTCCTGCGCGAGGGCCACTCGCTGATCCTGCGCTCCACGGTCGCGCCCGGAACGACCGACTGGGTGGCCGGCTACATCGAGCAGCGGCGCGGGTTTCGGGTTGGCGAGGACCTGTTCGTCGCGCACGTGCCCGAGCGGATCGCCGAGAACCACTTCATTGAGGAGATCGCCACCCTTCCCTGCATCGTCGGCGGCGTCGGAGAGGGCTCGGGCGCCAGGGCGGCCGAGCCCTTCGAGGTGTTCGGCACCGAGATCGTCCAGACCACCCCGGTGCAGGCCGAGCTGGCCAAGATCTGGACCAACATCCTGCGTTACACGCAGTTCGCCCTGCCCAACCTGCTCATGATGGAGTCCGAGCAGTACGGCGCGAACGTGTTCGAGGTGATCGACCTGATCAACCACGACTACCCGCGCGGCGGGATGGCCCGTCCGGGCTTGACCGCCGGCGCCTGCCTGCGCAAGGACTTCACCTTCTCCGAGGAGCGCTCGAGCTCTCCGGGCATGCTGCTCGCCGTCTCGCGCGTCCACGAGACGGTGCCGCTGTTCCTGGTCAAGGGCCTCAAGGCCCGCCTGGGCGGGTCGCTGCGCGACCGGCGCGTGGCCGTGCTCGGCCTCACCTTCAAGCGCGACTCCGACGACGTGCGCGACTCGCTCTCCTACAAGCTCGTCCGCTTGCTCGAACGCGAGCTCGCGCACGTGGCGCGCCACGATCCGCACGTGCCCGCCGAGTCCGAAGCCCTCGAGACGGCCCTCGATGGCGCCGACGCGGTGGTGGTGGCGACCAACCACACGAGCTTCGAGGATCTGCTCGGCCGGCTGCCCGACGGCGTGGTGCTGGTAGATCCCTGGAACGTCACCGGGTCGGGCCTGGTGTTCAGCAGGGTGCGCGAGCGCGCGGCGGTCGAGCCGTCTTGAAGCGCGTGCTCGTCACGGGCGGCGCCGGCACGATCGGCAGGGCGGTGGTGCGCCGACTCGTTCGCGATCCCGACTGGGAGGTGCGCGTATCAGACCAGCGTGAGGCTCCCGGCTGGATGCGCGAGGCCTGCGAGGTGCACACGGGCAACCTGCTCGACCTCGCCGAGGCACGCGAGGCCGCCGCCGGCTGCACGCACGTGATCCACCTCGCGGCGATCGTCGGCGGCATAGCGAACTTCCACAAGCTGCCGCACACGCTGCTCGAGGTCAACAACGGTCTCTACAACGCCGTCTTTCGCGCGGCTCTCGACGAGCGCGTCGAGCGCCTCGTGTACGTCTCGTCCTCGATGGTGTTCGAGCGCGCGACCGAGTTCCCGACCACCGAGTCCCATGTGCGCGACTGCGCGGCGCCGTGGTCGGCGTACGGCTTCTCCAAGCTCGCGGGTGAGGTCTACTGCCGGGCGCTGTACGACGAGCACGCCCTGCCCTACACGATCTGCCGCCCCTTCAACGCCTACGGACCCGGCGAACTGCCGGACGACGAGCCCGGCATCGCGCACATGGTCCCAGACCTGATTCGCAAGGTGCTCGGCGGCGCCCACCCGCTGCCGATCTTCGGGTCGGGGGAGCAGACCCGCACCCTGACCCACGTGGACGACATCGCCGACGGGATCGTGACTGCCATGCGCCACCCGGCCGGCGAGAACGAGGACTTCAACGTCTCGGCGTCCGAGGAGCTGACGGTGGCCGAGATCGCACGCGTGATCTGGGTGGCCTGCGGCAAGGATCCGGCCGCGTTCGAGCTGGAGCACATGCCGAGCTTCGAGGTCGACGTCCAGCGCCGCTGCCCGTCGGTCGAGAAGGCCGAGCGGCTGCTGGGCTGGAGGGCGCGGATCTCCCTGAGCGACGGGATCGCCGGCACCGTGCAATGGCTGCGCGAGCACGAGCTCGCCGCTCGCGGCGGGTGAGCGGCCGCGCGTTCGTCACCGGGGCGGGCGGCTTCGCCGGGAGCCACCTGCTC
>JBEVKF010000052.1:0-34634 GCA_040509755.1 Thermoleophilaceae bacterium
CCGGGGTAGCCGGTCGGGAACGCGTCGTCCCGGAAGGTCCACGTGTGGATCAGCAGGCCGTGCGCATGCGCACGCTGGATCAGGTCGGTGGGCGGCTTGACGTCCCCGCCCCCTGAGCCGGTCGTCGGGATGAGGTATACCTTCCACGGCCCGATGCCGTCCGCGTAGGTCTTGATCTCCGCAAGGCCCTCGTCCGTCGCGAAGAAGCCGAACGTCCGGGCCTCCAAGACCGGATCGCCGGAGACGGTCCAGTCATAGGGCCGGTCGAAAGGCGCCGCATACGTCGGGTTGCCGGTGATCGGGTCGGTGTCGTTCGCGTCCACCAGCTGGACCAGCCGGACCGGGGTCATGGTCTTCAGCTGCTTCAGGTTGGACTGCTCGAACGACTGGATGAACACCGGCGACTTGCGCGTGTTCAGGCCATTGCGGTCCAGGACCCTCACGAGCTCGCCCTCGAGGGGCAGGTTGAGGGTCTGGTGGAAGGTCGGATGCTTCGTCTCGGGATAGATCCCGATCCTGCGGTCGCGCTTCCTCGACTCCCGCTTCGCGAGGTCGATGACCTCCTGGAGCGTCGGAACCTTGAACTCCCCGTCGAACTCGTCTGGGCGTCCGCCACGGGTCTGCATCGCGCCGAGGGTCTTGATCTCGGCCAGCGTGAAGTCGGAGGCGAAGAAGCCTGTCGTCGCAAAGCCGTCAAGCATCTTGGTCGTCTCGCGGCTTGCGAACTCGGGATGGTCCGCAACGTTGGTCGAATCGCGGGTCGCGGGATCCGTGTCGCCGATGAACGGCTCGTGGCGGGCGATCAGGTAGCCGTCCTTGGTGGCGACGAGGTCGGGCTCGATGTAGTCGGCGCCCAGCTTGATGGCGAGCGCGTACGACTTGAGCGTGTGCTCAGGCAGGTATCCGCTCGCGCCGCGGTGGCCGATGACGAGCGGCTTGTTCTCCTTTGAACCGTGGGCCAATGCGGTCGGGGCGGCAAAGGCAAGGAGCGCGACCACCCCCAGCAACATCCGGATCATCCAGCTTGCCCGAGCAGTCCTCATGAAGGGTCCCTTCTGGCCGAGTGCGCCGAACCTACCTCAACCTGCGGGCCCGCGTCGAGTGCGCCTTACCAACTCCTAACCAAGCGCTGTGCGAACGCTCACCGCGCTCTGGCCGGTTGCTGGCAGGCGCTCCTCGATGCTGGCTCCCATGCGCAAACTCATAACTCTCACACTCTCGATCCTGCTCCTTGGCCTCTTCGCGGCGGTTGTCTTCGCGGCTGTCGACTCCGGTGATGATCCGTCGTCGGCGACCGGCACCACCGAGACCACCGAAACCACCGAGACCACGACCACCGACGACACGACGACCGCTCCGGGCGATGACGCCGCGGAGGACATCTCCGGCCCTTGTGACGAGGCCGAACACGCCAACGACCCGCGCTGCACCGGCGCAGACGCTCCGGCCGATGACAACGGTGCCCCGGCTCAGACCGGCGAGGACGTCTCCGGCCCCTGCGACGAGGCCGAGCACGCCAACGATCCGCGCTGCACGGGCACGGGCGGCGAGCGCGTGGACAACTCCGGTCCGGGCAGCGTTGATTCGGGACACGACAACGACCATGACAATTCCGGCCACGGCGGCAGCGGCGACAGCTCCGGCCACGGCGGCGGCGGAGACGAGGACAGCTCCGGCCACGGCGGCGGCGGAGCCGACGACTGACTCGGGCAACGGTGCGCCTGCCTAGCATCTGACCCATGCCGGGCAGGCGCACCATCCTTGTAGTCGAGGACGAGGAGTCGATCACCGTGCCGCTGACAGAGGCGCTCGACCGCGAGGGCTTTGACACCGAGGTGGCGGGCACCGTGGCGGACGCACTCGAGCTGGCCGCTCGGATCCGCCCCGACCTCGTCCTCCTCGACGTGATGCTCCCCGACGGCTCGGGCTACGACGTCTGTCGCGAGCTTCGGCGCGACTCTTCGGTCCCGATCATCATGCTCACCGCCCGCGGCGAGGAGACCGACCGCATCGTCGGTCTCGAGCTCGGGGCCGACGACTACATCGTCAAGCCCTTCAGCGCCCGCGAGGTGGCGGCCCGGATCCGCGCGGTCCTCCGCCGGGCGGGCGCACCCGAGCCGCCCGGCGAGGACGCCGGCCCGCTGGATGTGGGCGAGTTGCGCCTCGACCCCGCCCGCCGCAGCGCCGCTCTGGCGGGCAGGGAGCTGGAGCTCACGCGCCGTGAGTTCGATCTGCTCGAGCTGCTGATGCGCGAAGCCGGCGCGGTGGTCTCGCGCGAGCGGCTCATCGACGAGGTCTGGGACGTCAATTGGTTCGGCTCGACCAAGACGCTCGACGTGCACGTGTCGAGCCTGCGCCGCAAGCTGGGCGACGACTCGGCCTCGCCACGGTTTATCCACACCGTGCGCGGCGTCGGCTTTCGCTTCTCCGCGGCCGCCGAGCTCGGGTCCGAGCAGTCGCCGTGAGCCTGCGGACGCGATTGCTGGCCGCCTTCGCGTACGTCCTCGTCCTCGTGATCGTCGCGCTCGAGGTGCCGCTGGCGCTCAACCTGTCCCGCCGCGTCGATGCCGAGATCCGCAGCGAGGCCCAGGGCCAGGCCCAGCTGCTGAGCGCGAGCGTGTCCGGGAGGCTCGACGACAGCGAGGAGCTCGACGAACTGGTCTCCGACGCGAGAGAGCGCCTCGGCGGACGTGTGATCGTCGTCGACTCGCGCGGACGGCTCCTGGCGGACTCGGCCGGGAGCGGCCTGCGCTCGGCGTCCTACGCCAGCCGACCCGAGATCGCGGCCGCCCTTCGAGGAGAGCCCACGCAGGGCGAGCGCCGCAGCGATTCGCTGGACCAGAACCTGCTGTTCACCGCGGTGCCCGTGGTCAGCGCCGGCCGGCGCATAGGGGCCGTGCGCGTCACCCAGAGCGTGAAGGCCGTCGACGACGAGGTCCGCAGCGACGTGATCGCGCTGGTGGGCGTGGGCGTGCTGGCGCTCGTGCTCGGCCTCGGCGTGGCCTGGCTGCTGGCCGGCTCGCTCGCACGCCCCCTGCGTGGGTTGGCGGGAACGGCCCGCTCGGTGGCCGGCGGCGATCTGGACGCTCGGGCGCGCGTGGAGGGCTCTTCCGAGCAGCGCGAGGTGGCCGCGGCCTTCAACGAGATGACCGAGCGCCTGGCGCGCGCATTGCGCGCCCAACAGGAGTTCGTCGCCAACGCGTCGCATCAGCTGCGCACGCCGCTGACCGGCCTGCGGCTGCGCCTCGAGGCCGCCACGCTCAAGAGCCGCGACCCCGGGGTGGAGCGCGACCTGCTTGCGGCGGAGCGCGAGACCGAGCGGCTGGCTCGCCTGCTTACGGAGCTCTTGACGCTCGCCCGCGAGCGCGAGCGTCCCGAACCGCAACCGGTTTCCCTGGCGCGGGTCGCCCGCGAGGGCGCTGAGCGCTGGTCCGCCCCGGCCGAGCGCTCCGGGCACCGCTTGCGCGCCGGCGGCGACGGAGAGCCCGTAGTCGAGGCGACCGACGCGGATCTCGCGGTGATCCTCGACAACCTCGTGGAGAACGCTCTGCGCTACTCGCCCGCCGCAACCACGGTGGCCATCGAGTGGGGCGCGGAGGGGGAATCGGCGCTGCTGGCCGTGCTGGACGAGGGTCCCGGGATCGCCCCGGAGGAGCGCGAGCGCGTGTTCGAGCGCTTCTTTCGCGGCGAGGCAAGCCGTGGCGGGAGCGCGGGCACGGGTCTCGGACTGTCGGTGGTCGAGGCGCTGGCGCGGCGCTGGGACGGCACGGTCGCGCTCATCCCCCGCGCCGGCGGAACACGCGCCGAGCTGCGGCTGCCGCTCAGGCCGGGCATGAGCGAACCAAATCCTGACCGCCAGCTTCACGATGCCTTACCCGGGCCGGGTTAGGTTCGAGACATGAACTTCCGCAGCATCACGGTAGGCGTCGCGCTCGCCATCTTCGGGCTCGGGGCCGCGGTCGGAATCGGCCTCGCGGCCAACTCCATCTCCGGCGACAGTGTGGGGCTGTCGGCCGAGCCGCTGAGCCCCGGCGACACGCTCGCGCCGCCCGCCGCCGACGACACCGCTCGCGCTCGGGCTCGGGCCGAGCGCCGGCGTGCAGAGCGCCGTCGCGCCGCGCGCCGTCGCGCGGCCCGCCGCGAGCGCCAGGCGGCAGCTCCCCCGAGCAGCACCCCGGCCGCGCCGCCCACCACCACCGACGAGCTCGAGACCGGCGACGACAACTCCGGCCGCGGCGGCTCGGACGATTCGAGCGGCCGCGGCTCGGACGACAGCGGCTCCGACGATTCGGGAGGCCACGGCTCCGGGGACTCGGGCGGCGACGACTGACCGCGCGCTCCCAGCGAGGGACGCTCCTGACGTTCGCCGTCACATAGGCGGCAAACGTCAGTCGCCCGGCGGCGGCTCGGACTATTGACCACGCGTGCCCGAGCTCGGGGCGGCCTCGCCGCTGACCTCGCTCGCGGGACGCGCCTTACGTTGAGCACAACTGTTGTCGTCAACGTCAGGCGCGTGGCGGCGGGGCTGCACGCCGGACCCATGCCGACCTCGCCGCTCGCTCCGAATCGCAGAGCGCTCTAGGCAGACGGACAGCGCACAGGCGCCGAGCGGCCTGGCTGCAGGCAGCGGTCCAGGCGCAGCGGCGGCCGGGCGCCGGAGCGGATGCCGATGCGGGTGTACTTGCCGATCAGATTGCGCTTGCGGACGAGTATCTCCACGCGGATTCCCGCGGGGAGGCGGCGCTCGAGACCCTGGATGTGAACGAGCCGCTTGCGCGTCCGCCTGCGCAGTGAGCGCAGCGGACAGCCCTCGCCGCGGCAACGAACGGTCACGATCGCGCCGCGCGGGCTTTGCACGGTCAGCAGCCGGACCCGCGCCCCCCAGGGCATGAGCAGGCCTGCGATCCGCACGACCGGGAATGGACGCATCAGCGCGGGGGCGATCTGGGTGACGTCCGCCGGCGGCGCCGGAGCGATCGGGGTAGCGGGCGGGGGCGGCGGCGGGACGGGAGCGGGCGGGGGAACCGGGGTGGGCTCGGGGGCCGGCTCGACCGGGCCTACCACGACGGTCTTTGTCACAACCGCCTTGACCTCGCCCTTCAGTATCACCCGCATCCGCACTCGCTTCTCACCGGGCGTCGCATACGTGTGCCGGATCGTCCCGCCCCGTCCCTCGAACACCCCGAGCGGATCGGCGTCGAAGTCCCACTGGACCGCGGCGCCTCGATAGTCCCTGCTCAGGACGGCGCGATAGGTGGCGCGCTGGTCCTCCATGGGCGCCGCAGGAGTGACGGTGAAATCCGCCGTCGGATCCTGGGCGAAGGCGACGCGCGCGAGCGCCGCCGCGGCCAGCGCGGCGAGCAGGACGATCCAGACTGCAAGTGGTGCTCGGGAGCGGAATGGCGCGGCGAACATGCCTCTTCTTAGGTTGGCGACAGGCGAAGCCCTGGTGAGGGTATGGTACGCGCTGCGCCCGGCACGACACGTTGGCGATCCAAGTGGGGGTGTTCATGAGCAAGGCCCTGTCAGCGGACAACGCCCATGCCCGGCGCATGTTGCGCTCGGTGTTGGTGCTCGTTGCTGCGATTGCCGTCATCGGCTTCGTGCCCTGGGTGGGCGCCGAGGCTGCCCGGACCACCGCCTCCGCGAGCGGCGCCGGACATGGACGGGGCCACGACAAGCTGCTGTTCTTCGCTGCCGACGGCCTGCGCCAAGACGCGGTCTCCAAATACGCCCGCCAGGGTGGTGTGCCCGGCTTCCGCAAGCTGCTGCGCGGCGGTGCGCGAGCGTCGGGCAACGGCCTGCTTACTCAGGCGCCGCCGAACACCGGCGCCGGCTGGTTCACGCTCGCGACCGGCGCGTGGCCGGGCGTGACGGGATCGACCAATAACACCTTCCATGTGAACGGCCAGCCCTTTGGCAACCGCACCGCCGCGTTCGACGCCGGCGTGCTCCAGGCCGAGACGCTCGCCCAATCGGCCGAGCGGGGCGGCAAGAAGGTCGCCCAGATCGAGTGGGCGGGCGGGCGCAGCGGGTCCATCCAAGGTCCCACGATCGACTTCCGGAACTTCCGCTCCGGCAGGGGCGTGGCCACGAACTACATCTCCCCCACCGACTCGGCGGGCTTCACGGCGGCCTTCGGACTGCAGTTCGACCATCCGGCTGGGTTCGCCGGCCAGGACCCGTTCGCAGGCGCCGCCCCGGCGACCGCGACCGGCTGGGCCGACGTTCCCCAGTCCTACAGCCCGGCACAGGAGATGCGGCTGCGCGTCCTTGACGCGGGCGTGGACAAGTACGGGCTGAACGCCTACATCTACGACGGCACCGACAACGGGCAGACGGGCTACAACCGGGTCCTGTTCTCGCCCACCAAGGACGGCGACGACGCCGTCGGCGACCTCACCGAAGGCGAGTGGGCCGACGTCAAGGTCACGATCCAGGGCAGCAACCTCGACGGCAAGACGGGAGCAATGCTCGTCAAGGTCGAGCGGCTCGCAGCGGACCTCTCGCGGGTACGGCTGTTCCACACCTCGGTCACGCGCGCGATCGCGACCTGGCCCACGTGGGAGGGGGAACCCGGGTTCAGCGGGGACTTCGAAGACTTCGTCGCGGAGCGCTTCCCGTCATCGCAGGCCGGCGACTTCGCCGTCCTCGAGGCGGGCATCGTCAGCGAGGAGACCTACATCGAGCAGGGCCTCTACTGGGAGACCGGACACCGGCCGCTGATCAAGTACGTCCTCGACACCTACAAGCCGGACCTCGCGTTCGTCGGCTACCCGGTGACCGACGAGGTGCAGCATCAGTTCCTCGGGCTCGTGACTCGGAAGCTGCCCAACGGGGCCGCCAACCCGGCCTATGACGACATCGAGGTCAACGGGACCCCCGACGGCCGCGTCAGGGAGCGCGCGGCCTTCCTACGGCGCGCGTACAGGGGCGCCGACGCGACAATGCGCCTGGCGCAGAGGCGACTACGCGATCGCGACCTCACGACGTTCGTCGGCTCCGACCACGGCTTTGCCCCGCAGTTCGCCGCCATCGATGCGAGCAAGGTGCTCGTCGACCTCGGCCTGCTGTCGCGTCCGCAGACGTCGAACTGCCGGCCGGCGACCGGCGAGACGATCGGCAAGGCGAAGGCGTGCTGGGCCGGCGGCACCGTTCAGATCTACCTCAACCTCGCCGGGCGCGACCCGGCCGACCCCGCCTTCCAGCAGATCGCGGCCGCCGACGAGAACTCGACGGTCGCAGCGATCAAGGGTGCCTTCCTCGGGCTGTCGGACTCAAACGACTGGACCGGCGACGGCAGCCCCGAGGGCTGGGATGTGATCGACCGGGCCTTCACGAAGGCCGAGGCGCGCTACATCCCCAACGGCCCGGACAGCACGGCGGACATGGCGCATCCCACGCGCACCGGCGACCTCGTCGTGTTCTCCGCGCCGCCGTACCAGTTCGATGCGGCGACGCCGGGGACGCTGATCGCGCGCTCGGCGTTCTTCGGCCAGCACGGCTACGTCCCGGACGTGCAGAACCTGAAGAGCAACACCAACATGCGCGCCACCTTCCTCGCGGGCGGCAAGGCCATACGCCGTGGCGTGGTCGACGACGTGCGCAGCATCGATCTCGCGCCGACGGCGGCGTTCCTGCTCGACGTGCCCGAGCCGCAGCACAGTCAGGGCGTCGTGCGGCGTGACCTGCTGAAGAAGGGCAAGCGCTACAAGGCGCTGTCGATCGTCGGGCTGAACGACTTCCACGGCCAGCTCGAGCCGAGCACGACGCCGATGGACGGGCTCAACGTGTCCGCCGGCGGGGCAGCGCAGCTGGCGACGATGTTCGGCGAGGAGGACTCGTCGCTACCCGGGCGGACGCTGCTGCTCGCCGCGGGCGACAACGTCGGAGCGTCACCGCCGAACTCCGCGCTGCTCGACGACAGGCCCGCGATCGACGTGGAGAACGCGTGGGGCCTCGACGCCACGAGCTTCGGCAACCACGAGTTCGACTTCGGGATCGAGCGCATCCTGGCGCACCAGGAGCGCGCCGACTTCCCGTTCCTCTCGGCCAACATCGTCGAGGAGGCGACCAGAAGGGAACCCGACTGGATGAAGACGTCTGCCGTCTTCCGCGTCAAGGGCATACGCGTCGGGGTGATCGGCGCGACGGTCAGGACGACCCCCGAGCTCGTGCGTGCCGACGCCACGGAGGGACTTGTTTTCCTCGACGAGGCCGAGCGGATCCGCAGAGAGTCCGCGAAGCTCCGCCAGCGGGGCGTGAGGGTGCAGCTCGTGGTCATCCATGAGGGCGCCGTGCTCGGCGCCAACGCGATCGACGGCCGTCCGGCCGAGGAGTGGCAGGGGCCGATCATTCCGATCGTGGAGGCGTTGCAGAAGACCACGATCGACCTCGTGATAGCCGGGCACACCCACCGGCCGGCCAACACCGTCGTCGGCCACATCCCGGTGGTGGAGGGTTTCAACGCCGGCGCCAGCTACTCGGTGGCGCAGCTCATGGTCAAGGGCTCCGACGTCGTCTGGACGGGGGCGGCCACGCGAATCGCCAAGAACCTCGGCGTCGCCCGGCGGGCCGACGTGCAGGCGATCGTCGACGCTGCCAACGCCGAGACGGCGGTGCTCCGCAACCAGGTGATCGGGACTCAGGCGATCGACATCCTGCGCGACCCGAGCCGCCTGAGCGAGTCGGCGATGGGCAACCTCGTGGCGGACGCGATGCGCGCCAAGTACCCGGGCGTGGACGCCGCGCTGACGAACTCGGGAGGCCTGCGCGCGGACCTGCTGGCCTCGCCGCCTTCGGCCGGTGAGGCGGCCGGCGAGGTCACCTGGGGCGAGGTGTTCGCCGTGCTCCCGTTCGGCAACAGAACGGTGATCGAGACGCTGACCGGCGCACAGCTCACCGAAGCGCTGCTCAACGGCTTCAGCCCGGTGTGCAACCCGGCGATCGCAACGGGGCGCTTCCCGCAGGTCTCGGGGCTCAAGATCGACTTCCACTGCGACGGCACGACCCCCGTGGTGGACGGCATCGCGCTGGCGCCGGACGGGCCTGGCGGGACGCTGACGCCGCTCGGGCCGGCGGGCACCGTCCGCATCGTCACCAACGACTTCATGTTCAACGGTGGCGGCGACGGCTACACGGTGCTGGCGAGCGGCACGGACGTGCTCCAGCCCGGCGACGCCCTGCTCGACGTGGTGATCGAGTACATCGCGGCCAACTCCCCGGTCGCGCCGGCGGTGGAGGGCCGGACCGTCAGACCCTGACCGCTCCAGGCGTCCCGTCCTCCACCTCGAACGACGCGAACGTGTACACGGGCGCGTCGCTGCGGCTCACCGTGGTGACCATGCGCAGGTCTGTCCGCCACTGCCGGCGGTCGAGCCGGCAGCGGACATAGCCGCGCCGGTCTCTATCGAAGAACTTGATGTGGGGGTTTGCGTCGATCATCGGCCCGTAGTAGGGCCCGTACACCGGAAAGTCTCCGTTCGAGGAGATCGAGGTGCCGACGAACTCGGTGGCGACCGTATCCGAGCCGGGGTCCGAGAAGTCGTCCTTGATGTCGTTGACGAACGTTGAGTGCCAGTCGCCGATGATCAACATCGGGTTGCGCACACGCGCGGCCTGGAGATGGTCGATGATCCGCTGTCGTGTCGCGCGGCCGGGTAGCCGTCCCAGGCGTCGTGCCAGTAGATCCTGGGTCGCCGCGATCGTGGTCGAGCTGCCCCATCATCAACTGCTGGGCGATCACGTTCCAGCGCGCGCGAGCGCGCAAGCCCGTCCCGCAGCCAGGCCTCCTGCTCTGAGCCGAGCATCGTCACCGCCGGGTCCAGGGACTCCGGGCAGCGCGGGAACTCGCCGTCGCCGCACGGCTGATCGGTGCGGTACTGGCGCGTGTCGAGCACGCTGAACCGCGCCAGGTCGCCACAAGCCACGCGCCGGTATAGGAGGGAGCTACCGCCGCGCAGCAGGGCCGCAGCACGCAATGGCAGGTTCTCGTAGAAGGCCTGGTAGGCGGCCGCCCGCCTGGCCGGGAACGGCACGGTGGGCTCGGCGCCGCCGACCCCCGGTGCCAACCCCGCGTAGTCGTTCTGCACCTCGTGGTCGTCCCAGTTGATGATCCAGGGGAACCGCTGGTGGGCCCTCTGCAGGTCGGGATCGCTCGTGTAGAGCGAGTACTGCAGCCGGTAGCGATCGAGCGTCTCGCACTCCGGGCGAAACTGGTCGGGCACGGGCACATTGCGAAAGCCGCCCTGCTCGTCGATCCCGTACTCGTAGAGGTAGTCGCCGAGATGCACCACGAACGCGAGGTCCTCCTCGGCGCCGGTAGGCGGAGTAGTAGCCGTGGTCCCAGGCCTGGCAGGAGGCGAACGCGAAGGCCAGCGAGTGGACCGAGGCCCCGTTCGCCGGGGCGGCGCGCGTCCGACCCATGGGGCTCAGCCCGTCGCGGTACTGAACTGGAAGAAGTACTCGCGCCCGGGTCGAGGCCCGACAGCTCCACGTGCACCGAGTGCGCCAGCTCCGGCACCGCTAGCGCGACGCCCCGGCGCACCACGCGGCGCATGCCCGGGTCCTTCGCGACGCGCCACTTGACCGGCACGCGCCGGTGCGGCATGCCGCCGTCGGGCTCGTAGATGTCCGGTGCGAGCCGGGTCCAGAGTACCGCCCGGCTGGGCGTCGGGTCGCCCGAGGCGACGCCGAGCGTGAACGGGTAGTCACGCAGCGGCGGACCCGCGTGAGCCAGGTCCCCGCGGGTCTGGGAAAAGGCGGCCGCGGCGGCGAGCGCTCCGCTGAATATGAGGAAGCGGCGCCGGTCCATCGGCCCCGCCAGGGCGTGCTCGAGCGTGTGGAACGCATCATCCATGTGTGTCTCCCGGTCCGGGGCTGGAGCAGGGTGCGGTCTCGCCGGAAACGATCGCGCAGTCAAGCCCCCTCGCCGCGCGCTGGGTTGACTGCCGGGTCTCCGCTGAGGTAGAACGAGCCCGGGCGGTACGGCCCCCTCGGCATAGGAGACTGATGATGCGGCGTCGACGCACGGTGACTCTGACGTTGGTGGGCGCGATGCTGCTTGCGAGCCTCGCGCTGGGCGTCCCGGCCGTGCAGGCCCACGGCAAGAAAAAGCCGTCGAGGGTGCTGATCGTCATGCTCGACCAGGCGCGGCCCGACACGATCAAGCGCTACGACATGGACAACGTCAAGGCGCTGATGCGCGACGGCGTGAGCTTCCCCAACGCCCTCGTCGGCCACATGGCGGCCGAAACCGTGATCAGCCACAACGTGATCACCAGCGGCCTGTTCCCGAAGCACATGGGCTGGTCGAACGAGGTCTACCGCGACGTAGACGGAGTGCTCGGCACGGCGGGCGACTACTACGTCACCTCGAGCATGGCGTGCAGTCAGTTCCAAACTCTGATCGAGCACGGCCAGTACAAGAAACTGCAGGACTATCTCGACGACCGGTTCGGCTCGGCGTCCAAATTCGCGTCGATCGCCCAGAAGAGGACCTCCGCCTGCACGTCCGGCCACACCTCCTCCGCGGCCGACGGCGACGAGACCGACCCCGAGGACTTCATCTTCCAGATCCGCGGCGGCGCGTCCTCGACCGTGTGCGACCCCGACTACCACCTCTCGAGCTGGCGCCAGCCCGAGTTCGTGAGCGGCAACCCGCCGCCCGCATACCTCGGCCTCGCGTTCCCGTGCAGCCGCTGGTCCACCTGGCAGGAGGCCGGGGCGTACGGCACCGGTGGCATCCTGCCCGCTGCCATATATCCGCTCGACGGCGACCGCTTTGTGCCCGGCCGCGACGACCTGCACGTCGGCGGCGACAACTGGTCCGCCGACGCCGCGATCCGCGTGATCGAGGCCGATCCCGACTGGCACGGGATGCTGGTGAGCCTTGGTGCGATCGACAAGATGGGCCACATGTGGGGACCCGAGGACGACGTGACCGGCCCGCCCGGCTCGGACCAGCAGATAAGCCACCTTCCATTCGCGGCGAAGAACGCGGACGCGCAGGTGGGACGCATCGTTGACGCGCTCCGTGCCAAGGGCATCCTCGACGAGACGCTGATCGTCATCACGGCCGACCACGCCGCCCAGACCGGCCGGCCCTTCCTCGGCCGTTTGGACGGACCGCTCACGTCCGGTGGCGTCCGCTGCGACAGCGTGAACGGCTCAAGCGGGCTCCGCTCCGACTGCAACTGGTACTACGGCCAGGACGCCGACGAGAACTACCGCGATCCGAGCCCGGCCGTTGCCGCGCTGCGCGCCGCGCTCACGCCCCCCGGCGGAGATCCGGTGACGGACACAAACCTGGCCTTCTCATACCAGGACGGGCACGTGGCGGCCTGGCTGAAGGACAACTCGCCTGCGCGCAAACGCCAGGCGGCGGCCGCGGCGCTCAACCTGCCAGGGGTGATCGCCACCTACCGCCTCAACGACGCCCAGAACCGCTATCGCCTGTTCGACACCAACCCCATGGGGAACGCCGATCGGCGCTGGTTCGGCAGTCACGCCCAGGACCTGGTGGACACGATGGCGGCCCCGTTCGGACCGGACGTCGTAGCGCTCTTGAAGACCGACGTCACCTACGGAGTCATGGGCGACCACGGCGGCCACAACCGGCTGGTCCAGAACATCCCAATGGTCTTCTCAGGCCCCGGGGTTGGCACTAAGGACTCAAAGAAGGAGCTGCGGCTGGTCGATGTCCTCCCGACCGTGCTCGACACGATGGGCATCGACTACGACGAGCACGACTTCGACGGCGAGGCAGTCGGGCTGGGTCGCGGCCACTAGATGATTGATTTCGAATCCGTGGGCCTTCGGGGGCGCGCCAGACCAAGCTGGGCGGCGCACGCGGACGAAGCCGATAGTTAAAGAACTATCGGCGAGGACGCGGATGGCGAGCCAGCGCCGGTATGGCGCGTCATCCGGAGGTGCAGGGATTTGGAATCAGTCATCTAAGGAGACGTCGAAGCTGAGCATCATCCCGCTCTGGTGGTGCTCGGCGATGTGGCAGTGAGCCATCCATCGGCCGGCCTTGGTCACGTCGAGCAGGATGTCGACCGTCTCGCCGGTCCGCACCAGCACTGTGTCCTTCCAGCCCCTCGCCAGAAACAACCACCACGTGACCGATCGCACCGTGACCACACGCCAAGACAGGTCGCGGCCTACCTGACCGACTATGCCCGTCAGTTCGACCTGCCGGTTGAGCTCACCAGCCGCGACCGGGCGGTCCAGCGTCTACTTCGGAATGGGCCGCCGGAATTCATCCCGGCCGAGATGGTTGGACGAGCAGTGACCACCCGCGCTCCCCACCGGCTCGTGCTTCTCGGAATCGCCACCGTTGCGCTGCTGGCGCCGGCGAGCGCTCTGGCCAAGGTCCGCTGTGTTCCCGCCCAGGGACCTCAATGCGATGCGTCCTACGCGACGATCGGCGCCGCGGTGGCTGCGGCCGCCAGCGCCGACGAGATCCTGATCGGCCCGGGGACGCACATGGCCTCGATCAGCACCTCGAAGCGGCTGCACTTCGACGGCGCCGGGGCGCACGCCACGACCGTCGAGTCGCTGAACGGGCCGGCGCTGCGCCTGCGTGGCGGCGGAACGATCGCCTCGCTGGCGGTGCACGGAGGCACGAATGGCGACGACGGCTCGCCGGCGATCCGCATCGATCCCGCGGCCGTTGGCAAGCTCGCCTTCCACGTCGTGGATGTGGTCGCGCGCGGGGGCGATGAGGCGGATCCCGACGGAGCTCCCGGCGGGGGGCTTTCGGTCTGGGGTGATTTCAACGAGCGCGCGACGGTGTTCGTGGACGGGGGCAGCTTCCGCGCCGGCGCGGGCGAGGGCTTCTACTTCGCGGCGATGGGCTTCGGCGGAACGCACGTCAGAGCCGCGAGCTCGACGGCGTGACCGCGGTCGGGCTCGAGGGCACGGGGGTGGGGACCTACTACGACGCCGAGCTCGAGATGAGCGAGAGCATGGCGAGCGGCAGTGCCGGCATATCGCTGGAGGACGGCGACTACGCGGTTCGCCGCTCGCGGCTGAGCGGATCCCGGTGCGGCCTGTGTGGTTTGGACCTGGGCGGGCAGAGGTCGGCGATCGTGGTGGAGAACAGCCTGGTCACGCTGAGCGCGCCGGCCTCGGCGGATGGAGCGAGCGCGTTGTCGGCGGTCTCGAGCGGCCCCGGCGGCAACGTGGCCGTCACCGCCCGCGGATCGACGTTCGTGGCCGGAGGCGAGAATCCCGGTGCGGCCGTGAGCGTAGGCGACCTGTCCGGGGTCGGCACCGCGACGGTCGAGCTGGTTGGCTCGATCGCTCAGCTCCAGGGCCGGCGAGCGCCCGGGGAGGCGGACCTGGTGGCCGACCGCGAGCAGATCACGGCCTCGCGTTCCTCGTTTGCGACGCGCGCGATCTCCAACGGCGGAAGCGCGACCGAGCCCGGGAGCGCGACCAATGTCGGCGATCCGGCGCTCGGCCCCGACTTCTCGCTGCTGCCCGGCTCCCCGGCGATCGACAGCGGTGATCAGGCGCTCGGCGGCGTCGACCTGGCCGGCGCGCCGCGCAGCCAGGACGGAGACGGCGACGGCCTGGCGGCCCCGGACATGAGCGCTTTCGAGCTCGCTCCCCCGGGCGCCGGCGCCAACGTCCGGCCCGTGGTCCGCCGCTTCAGGATCGCCCGGAAGCTGCTCGGTCCCAAGCACAGGCGAACGCGCTTTCGCTTCAAGCTCTCGGAGGCGGCGCGGGTAACGATCCGTATCGAGCGGCGAGTCCGTGCGAAGGGCGGCAAGCTCCGCTTCAAGCGCGTGCGCACGCTCAAGTCCAGCGAGGCGGCCGGCGCGCAGTCCGTGAGGTTCCGCGCGCGGGCGTCCCAACCGCTACCGCGCGCGCATCCACGCCACCGATGTGCAGGGCGCGCGCTTGGCCAAGAAGGGTCTCAGGTTCCGCATTACCGGCCCGCGCTAGCCGCCGCTTCCCGCGGGATCGGTTCAAACTGCGGGTGTGGCCTGGCCGCTCGTGGGGCGTGATCGTGAACTTGCTCTGGCCGGCGAGTTGCTGTCGGACGGATCGACCGGTGGAGTGGTCGTCGTGGGCGCCGCCGGGGTCGGCAAGACGCGGCTGGCAGCAGAGGTCTCCCGAGGTGCCGCATCCCGCGACTGTGCTGTCGAGTGGGTGCGAGCAACGCGCTCGGCGGCGACGATCCCCCTCGGGGCGTTTGCGGCACTGGTGCCCGCCGCGCCGGACAGCACTTCAGAGGGCGGCGCCGAGCTGCTGTCGCGCGCGCGTCATGCTCTGGCGGAGCGCTCCGGCGGGCGTCGACTGGTGCTGTGCGTTGACGACGGACAACTGCTCGACGACGCCTCGGCCGCTTTGCTGCACCAGCTTGTGGCGGCGCGCGAGGCGTTCGCGGTGGTCACCGTCCGGCGGGGCGAGCGGGTGCCGGATGCACTGCGGGCCCTGTGGAAGGACGAGCTGTGCTCCCGGCTCGAGCTCGACGCCCTCGCTCGCGATGAGCTGGAGCGCCTCCTTGTTGAGGCGCTGGGAGGACCGGTCGATGGACCGAGCGGCCAGGCACTCTGGGAGCTGACGCGGGGCAATGCGCTGTTCGCGCGTGAGCTGGTGCACTACGGAATCGAGCGGGGCGCATTGACCGAGCAGGGCGGTATCTGGAGCTGGCGCGGCGACATGGCCGCGGGGATGCGGCTGAGCGAGCTGGTCGAGGCCAGGCTCGAGGCGCTCGAAGCCCCCGAGCGACGTGTGCTCGAGCTGGTGGTGATCGGCGCGCCGCTCGAGATCGGATTGCTCGAACCGGGCGAGCTGCCGGCGCTCTCGTCGCTCGAGGTCCACGAGGTCGCCGAACGCCGCAAGGACGGCCGGCGGCGGGCGATCGACGTGGCGCATCCGTTGCACGGAGAGGTCATCCGTGCGGGACTCACGGCAACCCGCCTGGAAGCAGTCCAACGACGGCTGGCGGAGGCCGTCGAGGCGCGCGGGGGGCGCCGTCGCGAGGACCTGCTCAGGCTCGCCGTGTGGCGGCTCGATTCCGGCGAGGCCGGCGATAGCGACCTGCTCGAGCGCGCAGCAGGCCAGGCGCTGGCGGCGCTCGACCTGGTCCTCGCCGAGCGCTTGGCGCGGGCCGCGGTCCAGGCGGGCGGGGGCTTCGGCGCGCGCCTCTTGCTGGGGCGAGCACTCGCCGGCGCCGGTCGCGCGGAGGAGGCTGATGCCCTGCTGGGTGACCTGGAACAGCAGGCCGACAGCGACGCCGAGCGAGCTGACGTGGCCATCGCGATCGCCAGGAACGCGTTCTGGGGGCTCGAACGGGCCGCCGAGGCCGACGCCACGCTGCGGCGCGCCGAACGGGTTGTGTCCGACGATGAGCTGCGCGCCGAGCTCGCCGCCCAGCGCGTCAGGCTGGAGGCCGCGCACGGCCGCCCCGCCGATGCGCTCGCAACCGCGCTCCCGCTGCTCGAGGACGCGAGCGTGCGCGAGCAGGCGAGGCTCCCCGCCGTCCTCGCCGCGGCCGAGGCGCTGCTCTCGTGCGGCCGGACCGACGAAGCCGTTGCGCTGACTCAGGCCTGGGAGCCGGTGGCGCGCCGCCATCGCGAGGAGCTTCCAGTCTTGGAGTCGGTGCTGCTGAGCATGCGCGGGCTCGCCTTCCGCCTCGCCGGCCGGCTGGTCGAGGCGACCGAGACGTCGCAGGGCGTCTACACCCTGGCGCTCGAACGCCGCTCGGCGCAGACCGCGGCTGTCGAGGCGACGTCGCTCGGCTTCATCTGGCTGGCGCGGGGTAGCGTGCGGACGGCGCTGGGCCGGTTTCGCGAGAGCGCCTCGCTGCTGCGCGACGCCGACTCGTCCGGGATGCTGGCCTGGGCCCTCGCGGGAATGACCCAAGCCGCGGCACAGGCCGGCGAATCCGACCTGGCTCGCCAGACGGTGGCGGAGCTCGAGCGCACGCCGCTGGGACACAAGGGCTTCGAATTCGAGCTCGGGCTGGCACGGGCGTGGAGCGCCGCGGCGGCCGGTGAGCACACGCGGGCGCGCACACTCGCGCGCGGGACGAGTGAGTTGACGCAGTCGCGCGGCCAGGACGGGTACACCGTGCGCGCGCTCCACGAGCTCTGCCGCTTGGGTGAGGCCGCCTCGGGCGCGCCACCGCTCGCCCGCCTCGCCGACCAGGTCGACGGGTCGTTCGCGGCGAGTGCCGCAGCGCACGCCGAGGGCCTCGTCGCCCGCGACGGGCCCGCTCTTCTCGACGTCGCCGAGCGGTTCGCCACCGATGGCGCACTGCTGGTGGCTGCCGAGGCCGCGGACGCCGCCGCCGCGGCGTTTCGCGATACCGGGCGCGACGCAAGCGCCCGCGCGGCGGCGGCGCGCGCCGCCGTGCTGCTGGAGGCCTGCGAGGGGGCGCGACCACCAACCCTGGTGGGCGGGCAGGTGGTCGACGAACTAACCCGGCGCGAACGAGAGATCGCCGCGCTTGCCGCATCGGGGCTCAGCAGCCGCCAGATCGCCGAGCGGCTCGTCCTCTCCGTGCGGACGGTCGACAACCACCTCCAGCGCGCGTACCGCAAACTCGGCGTCACCAGCCGCCAGGACCTCGCCCAGGTCCTCGGCGGCGCACCTGAGTAGACGCGGCCGCCGAAAATTGAGTAGGCGAGTGCTCAGGCCGGTTCGCCGGCTCGCCGCAACCATGACCCCATGAGCAATGCGAAATCACACACCGAAGTGTCCGTGCTGATCGTGGGAGCCGGGCCGGCCGGCTTGACAGCGGCGATCGCCCTGGCCCGACAGGGTGTCGAATGCCTGCTGGTCGAACGCAGGCGAGAGCTGTCGGGCCTGCCGCGCGCGACCGGGATGAACCTCCGCGCGATGGAACTGATGCGCTCGTGGGGACTGGAGGAAGAGGTCCGCGACGGAGCAGTCGACGTGGAATGGAACGGATGGGTGGGCGACACCCTGAGCTCCGCCGGCTCAGTGGCGCCGCTCGGCTGGCCCAGCCGAGCGCAGAGCGCGGTGGTCAGTCCGACCAAGCCGGCATGCGTGGCGCAGGACCACCTGGAACCGGTGCTCCTGCGTCATCTCGCTTCATTCGGCGCCGCCCGCGTGCGGTTCGCCACCGAGGTAACCGCGGTGGAGGCCGGCGAGGAGGGTGTCCGCGCCACTCTGCGCGACGTCGCCACGGGAGAGCCGCGGACGGTCCACGCTCGCTACCTCGTTGGCGCCGACGGCGCGCACAGCGCGGTACGAACGTCCTTGGGCATCTCGATGCACGGGCCCGGCGATCTCGACCGGGCGGTGACGGCGCTGTTTCGCGCGCCGCTGTGGGAACTCCTCGGCGAGCGCCGCTACGCCCTCTACGACATCAACCACCCCGACGCCGCCGGCATCATCCTGCCGGCGGGCCGCGGTGATCGCTGGCTGTACGGCACGCGGGTCCGGCCCGGTAGCGAGCATCTCGCCGGCGCCACGGAGGAGCAGCTTCGGCGCCGCATCCGGGTCGCCGTCGGCGACCCGGCCCTGCAGCCCCGCATCGAGCGCATCGGCGCGTTCACCTTCGCCGCCCAACTCGCGGAGCGCTTCCGGAAGGAGGGCGCTTTCCTCGTCGGAGACGCCGCGCACCGGATGACGCCGCGGGGCGGTAACGGAATGAACACCGCCATCCACGACGGCCATGACCTCGGCTGGAAGCTCGCGTGGGTACTGCGGGGTTGGGCCGGGCCCGCGCTGCTCGACTCCTACGAGGCCGAGCGCAGGCCGGTGGCCGAGCACAACACGGCACGCTCCGCGGACCCGGAGGGCACGGTTCAGGATGTCGCCCAGGCGACCCATGCCGACATCGGAGGCCGGATCGCGCATGTCTGGTTGCGCTCGTCGGCGGGCCGGCGCTCCACGCTCGACCTCCTCGGCGACGGGCTGACCCTGTTCACCGGACCGCGGCGAGCGGCGTGGGAGGCAGCCGCGGCCGCCGTATCTCGGCCCATGCCGCTCGTCGTATACGGGCTCGACCCGATCGTCGCGCGCGCCCTGGGCATCCGCGGCGCGGGCGCGCTGCTGGTCCGACCCGACGGAACGCCCGCCGGTTGGTGGCCAGACGACGCTCACGCCGGCACCGCCCTGCGTGCGGCGGTGGCGAGCGGCTCCGCCGTGGAGCGCGGGCGCGGCCTCAAGGCGCCGGGGGCGGCAGGGCGCCCGCGAGCCGGTCGAAGCGCGGGACACCTAGTCCGCTCGCCCGGTCATAGCCGGGAGCGGCGCTGAGCGCCGGCACCCTGGGCACGTAGCCGTTGGAGCCGGACACGACGTCGAAGAGCGTGTCCGGCGCGCTGGTCTCCAACGCGTAGAGAAGGCCGTTCACGGGCCCGAGCGGTGGCCGCCCGGCGGCGCGCTCGTTTGCGCTGAGAACGGCGAAGCCGCCCGCCAGCAGCGGGGCCGAGGCGCTCGTGCCGGCGTCCTCTACCCAGTTGCCGTTGAGCACCACCGGCCAACCCGGGAGCATGGAAGCGTGGGCGGAGACGTCGGGCAAGGCGCGCTTGGCGCCGGGTACCGTCAGTCCGCGCTGGTACGCGGGGCGCCGCGAGACGGCCGAGAGCCCGCCGCCGCCCGCCCCTCCGCCGTTGCCCGACGTGAGCCACTCGAGGTCGTTCCAGACGACTTCGTCCGCGCGCGCGTTTGCGCTGTCGAGGACCAGCCTGGTGCCGCCGACCGCGGTGAGGTACGGAGAGGAGGCCGGCCAGGTGACGCCGGGGAACGGCTGACCGTTGCAGGTCGAGCCGAAGTCGCCGGCCGACGCAAAGGCGCCGACTCCCGCAAGTCCCAGGCGCACGAGCAGGGAGTCGAAGAGCACCGCCCCCGTGCGCGAGCTCCGCTGGGCACGCGCTCCGCGGACGTCGCGCTCACATTCCCCGTAGGAGAACGAGAGCGCATCGGGCAGGCGGGGCGCCGCCAGCACTTCGGCAATGCCGAGAAACCAGAGCTCGCTCGCAAGCCATACCTGACTGAATGTGGCCGACCCGAGCCCCGGCGCCATCCCGCGCACGAGGGTGAGGTCCTCCTGCGGCTCGAACGAGCCTCGGCCGAAGGGACGTGCCTGGCCGTCGGTGAGCAGGGTGCGCGTGAGCAGCGCCGGGAGGCCGAAGCATTCGGCGGCGCGGGCGATGTCCGCCGCGGGGATGCCCTCCCCCGCGTTCACGATCGCCACCGAT
The DNA here is from genome assembly GCA_040509755.1 of Thermoleophilaceae bacterium. Taxonomy (GTDB): domain Bacteria; phylum Actinomycetota; class Thermoleophilia; order Solirubrobacterales; family Thermoleophilaceae; genus JACVRW01. The sequence goes on from JBEVKF010000052.1 coordinate 20,190, forward strand.
GCATCCGCGCCGGGACCGACCGAGTCGAGGCCGTAGGCGCTGCGCACCTGCGCGAAGCTGTAGGCGCCGGTGGCCTGGGCGTCCGTGCAGCCACCGGTCCACGTGCCGGCGTTACCGGGCGCGGGGGCGGCCGTCGCGCGACCCTCTGTCGCAGCATCCCCCGGTTTGAGCCGGGTCGAGCGGCTGAACGAAGCGACCACCTCGCGGACAAGCGGCCGGAAGCCCTTGGGAAGCCGAAGCGGTCCTCTGCCCGTGACGAAGTAGCCGTTGGCTATGACGTCGTTGTCGAACTGGCGCCGGATGCGCACGCCGAACAGGCGCTCGAAGCGGCGCACGGTGCCGCGCACGCGGGCGAACACGCGCGAGCGGTCGACGCGCGCCGAGAGCCCATGGCGCCGGGCCACGCTCCGCAGCGCGGCGACGGTGCGGCGGCTCGCGCCGTAGCGACGCGCCACCTGCCGCGTGCTCAGGAACCGCCGGTAGGTCGGCGAGCCGGGCTGGCCGACCGCGGTAAAGGCGGCGCGCGCCTGGGCCTCGGGCCGCTCGAGCCCGAAGTAGAACGTGATCTCGGGCGATCGGGCCACGGCGGACACGGCGCAGGAGCCCGCCACAGCGAGCGCGAGCACGAGTGTGACCGCGATCCGGGCGACCGCTCGGGACGCCCGCTGTCCTTCGACCGCTACGAAGAGCACGCCGGTAGTAAACAGGTCAATAGGCTGCGACGGCCGTGCGCATCGAGGAGTCTGTTCAAATCGCCAGGCCGGCCGATGAGGTGTGGGACGCGATCGCCGACTATTCCTTCGACCTTCAGTGGCGCAAGGGACTGCGCGAGATGACGCCCGACCCGCCGGGACCGCCGTCGGTGGGCACCAAGGTCCGCGAGGTGGTCCATTCCGCGGGGCGCGACTTCAGCGCCGACACGGTCGTGACCGAGCTGGATCCCGGCGCCTCGTATCGATTCACGGGCAAGGGAACGATCGGCGGCCTCGCCGGCGGACGGACGGTGCGCCCGACCCCAAACGGCGACCACGCCGTGTTCACCTACACCATCGACCTTCACCCCAAGGGCGGGATGCGGCTGCTTCGCCCGCTGCTCTCGCCGATCGTGCGCTCGGGCCTCAAGAAGGATCTCCAGGCTCTCCGGACGCTGCTCGAAACCCGGTAGAAACCCGCGGGGTGACCGGCGCGACCAGGTGGAACATGACCGCGCCGGCCTCCCCGAGCCGCTGGACGATCCCGCACACGGCGAGCTCCGGCCGTACAAAAGTGTCAATCGATACAAGCGCATGCATGCCAATGCGTCCATCGGACTTTGCCACTCACCCATCGAGTGCTATCAATGCATTTGCCCCATGCCCGCTGACGGCTTAATGGGTGGTCGCTTAGGAATGGCCATAACGCTGACCCAGCTGCGCAGCTTTCTTGCGGTCTACCGGACCGGGTCAGTGACGGGGGCCGCCGACGAGCTCGTCGTCACCCAGCCGTCGGTCTCGGCCGCGGTCTCGGCGCTGTCGCGCGAGCTCGAGGTCGAGCTGACCGAGCGCGTGGGGCGAAGCATCCGCCCGACACCGGCCGGCGAGGCCTTCGCGCCCTACGCCACCGATGTCATCGGTCTGCTCGAGGAGGGCCGGCGAGCCGCGGGCGAGGCCGGCCAGAGCGCCGGGCTCGAGCTGCGCATCGCCGCGGTGACGACCGCCGGCGAGCACATCGTCCCGGCGCTCATGGAGGCGTTCGTGGCGCTCCACCCGGAGGTCAGCCTGAGCGTCCACGTCGGCAACCGGCAGGACGTCTTCGACCGGCTCCGGACCCATCAATCCGACCTTGCGATCGGCGGCCGGCCGCCGGGCAAGGGCGTCGTGGGCGAGCCCTTCCTCGCCAATCCGATCGTGATCATCACCGCAGCCGACGACCCGCTGGCCGCGCGGCGCTCGGTACCCATCGAAGAGCTCGCGCGCAGGCCGTGGCTCATGCGCGAGGAGGGGTCCGGCACCCGCACGATGACCGAGGACTTCCTGGCCGGCCACGACGTGCGCCCCGCGCAGTTCACGCTCGGCTCGAACGGCGCGATCAAGCAGGCCGCTCGGGCCCGTCTGGGTGTCGCGATTCAGTCGCGGCTCGCGGCGCAGCTCGAGCTGGACCTGGGCCTGCTGGCCACGATCGAGCCCGCCGGGTCGCTGCCCAAGCGCGACTGGTACCTGCTCCGCTCAGAGCATGGCCCGGTCAGGCCGGCGGTCGCAGAGTTCCTCTCCTTCGTGCGCGGGGAGGGCCGGCGCGTCGTGGAGGGCGCCAGGCCGGGGCACCGGCTCTAGTCGGCGGGTGTCGCGGCCTGCGCCAGCCGCTCGGAGTCGGTGGGCTCGGGAGCAACTTCGGCCCCGTTGGCGCGGGTGCCCGCGCTCCCCGTCGCGATTGCGGCCTTCGCGGTCACGAGGTGGTAGAGGATGATCAGCTGGACCAGCGCCAGCGACTCGGAGCGCTTGAGGTCGTTGTTGATCGTGAACTGGCCGAGACGCTCGGAGCGCAGGTGCGACGCGAAGTGGAGCTTCTCCCAGATCGCCTCCTCGATCTTGGCGGCCTGCTCGCGCTCGATGTCCCCCGGGATGCTCAGCAGCACCTCCGAGCCGCGCTGCTCGGTCGTGATGTCGCCGTCGCCGCCGCCGACGACCGGCGAGAGGTCGGGATGGGGAAGGCCCTCGCGCAGCACGAGCTCGGCGTCGAGCGAGTGGGGGTCGCCATCGTCGCCCTCCCGGAACGAGACCACCAGGTCCGCGTAGCGCTCCTGCGGGCGGATGTACTGCGCGGAGTCGGGCTCACGCCGGTCGAGCTCCGCGAGGACCTCGTCGGTGGTGTAGCCGCGCCGCGAGCAGTCGCGCTGGACCTTCCACCTGCGTCGGAGCTCCTCGGGCGGCGCCAGGTAGATCCGCACGTCGTAGCAGTCGCGCATGTCGGGCGCGTGGTAGCCGAGCAGGCCCTCCACGACCGTGAAGGACTTCGGAGTCACGTGGACCGGCGGGCCAAAGGTGCCGTCGGCGTGCCGGTAGACGGGCTTGAGGATCGCCTCGCCGGCACGGAGGTGCTTGAGGTGCTGGCCCATGATCTCGACGTAGTTGCAGTCCGGACTGAGCGGTGTGATGCCGCGCTCGGCGCGCTGCTTTCTGTCGTAGCGGTGATAGTCATCGGTGGAGACCGCGGTCACCTGCTCCTCGCCCAGGATCCGCACGAGCCCTCGTGTCAGCGTGGTCTTTCCCGCCGCGGAGTCGCCGACCACGCCAAGGATTATCGGGCGAGGCATTTCGTCACTCCTTCTCGAGCACGCTGCTTGCGGTCGTAGATCACCGGGCAAGTCATGCGAACACCGAGCTCTGCAGGATGTCGCCTGCCTCGAGGGTGATCAGGTCCTTCTTCGTCAGGTTCGTGTGCGAGTCGAACAGCCGAGTCGCCTGCCGCATCCGCGCGCGCTCGATGGCGTTGCGGATGCTGCGCCCGTGCGCGAAGCGCGGCTGGTCGAGGCGCCGCTCGATGTACTCGCGCATGGCCGCAGCGGCCTCGTCGCTGAGCTCGTAGCCCTGTTGGCCGACCATCAGCCGGCTTATCTGCATGAGCTCGCCGGCGTCGTAGTCGGGGAAGCTGATGTGGTGGGCCACCCGCGACCCCATGCCGGGGTTGGCCAGGAAGAACTCCTCCATCGGCTCCTTGTAGCCCGCCATGACGACCACCAGGTTCTGGCGCTCTGCTTCCATCACCTGGAGCAAGACCTCGATCGCCTCCTGCCCGTAGTCGCGCTCGTTGTCGGGGCGGTGCAGGTAGTAGGCCTCGTCGATGAAGAGGATGCCGCCGATGGCGCGCTTGACCACGTCCTTGGTCTTCGGCGCCGTGTGACCGACGTACTGGCCCACCAGGTCGTCGCGGGTGACCGAGATGAGGTGGCCCTTCTCGATGTAGCCGAGGCGATGCAGGATGTCGGCCATCCGTAGCGCCACGGTGGTCTTCCCCGTACCCGGGCTGCCGGTGAGGCTCATGTGCAGCGTCGGGGGCTGGGAGCTGAGATTCATCTCCTCTCGCAAGCGGTCGATCACTAGCAGGGCGGCGATCTCGCGGATTCGCTGCTTCACCGGCTCGAGCGCCACCAGGTCGTGATCGAGCTGCTCGAGCACCTCGTGGACACGCGATTGCTCCACGACTGTCCGCACGTCGGCCTCTCCGTTGGAGACCGCCTCGCCGAAGTCCACCGAGTCGATCGCCGAGCCGGCCGTCGCGCCCTTGGCCGGGCGGATGACCTTGCCGCCGAACTCATCCGAGAAGGAGGGCGAGCCGCGGTCAGCCGCAGGGTCGAGCGGCCTGCCTGTCGTGTCGAGGCCGCGAGGACTCACGACGCGCCATCGCGCCCTGCGTTGCCTGAGTCCCGGCCGGGTGTGCCGTCCTGGACGGCCGCCGGGTCGCGGGTGCTCGCCAGGTCGCCCTCGTTGCCGTAGCGGCGCCCGATCGGGTCCTGCTGGGCGTACGGGTGCAGTGTGTAGCGCATCTGGCGATCGGCCTTGTCCTGGCGCTCCAGGCGAAACCCGGGCTCCTCGTCGGGGCGGTTGACGATGAAGCTGAGCGCCGAGGTCTGGCGCCCGAGCGAGTTGTCGTAGGCCACCACCTTGATGTAGTGGTTGGGGTATGCCTCGCGGCAGGCGTTGACGTCACGCATGGCAACGTCGGCCTCGCCCGGCTCGAGGTCGAACTCGGGCTGGCGCCACATGTCCCAGTAGCTGTTGCGCGGGTGCGGGTCGTCCGTGTACTCGACCATGATCGCCCAGTCGTTCGAGAGCGCGTAGTCGATCTGCGCCTCGATCTCCTCGTCGGTCAGATCGGGCAAAAAGGAGAAGGTGCCTTGTGTGATCCTCATCGGCTCGCTGTCGCCGTGGCGACGATGTCGGGGGTGTCGGTCGATTCGAAGTCGAAGGTGATGTCCTTCCACACCTCCAACGCGGCGTTCAGCTCGGGGCAGCCCTTCGCCGCATCCCTGAGGATGTCGGGGCCCTCCTCGTAGTAGTCCCTGCCTTCGTTGCGCGCCTTGATCATCGCCTCGACGGCTACGCGGTTGGCGGTGGCGCCGGCGGCGATGCCCATCGGGTGCCCGATTGTGCCGCCGCCGAACTGCATCACCACGTCCTCTCCCAGGTAGTGCAGCAGCTGGTGCATCTGGCCGGCGTGGATGCCGCCGGAGGCCACCGGCATCACCGGGGCCAGCGAGGCCCAGTCCTGGTCGAAGTACAGGCCGGTCTCGGGGTTGGCCTTGTTGAAGCGCTGGCGACAGACGTCGTAGTAGCCCCTGATCATCCCCGGGTCGCCCTCCAGCTTGCCGACGACGGTGCCGGCGTGGATGTGGTCCACGCCGATCATGCGGCACCACTTGGCGATCACGCGGAAGCTCACCCCGTGGGTCTTCTGGCGCGTGTAGGTGCCGTGTCCGGCGCGGTGGAGGTGCAGGATCATGCCGTTCGCTCGCGCCCACTTCGACATCGACTGCATGGCGGTGAAGCCGATGGTCAGGTCCTGCATGATGATGATGCTGCCGAGCTCCTTGGCGAACTCGGCCCGCTCGTACATCTCCTCCATCGTGGCCGCGGTGACGTTCATGTAGTGGCCCTTGATCTCTCCGGTCACGGCCTGGGCGCGGTTCACCGCTTCCATCGCGTGGATGTAGCGGTCGCGCCAGCGCATGAAGGGCTGCGAGTTGATGTTCTCGTCGTCCTTGGTGAAGTCGAGTCCGCCGCGCAGCGCCTCGTACACGACCCGGCCATAGTTCTTGGCCGACAGGCCGAGCTTCGGCTTGGTCGTGGCGCCGAGCAGCGGGCGCCCGAACTTGTCCAGGTACTCGCGCTCCATGATGATCCCGTGCGGAGGGCCCTGAAAGGTCTTGAGGTAGTGCGGCGGGATGCGCATGTCCTCGAGGCGCAGCGCCTTGAGCGCCTTGAAGCCGAAGACGTTGCCGATGATCGACGAGGTGAGGTTGGCCACCGAGCCCTCTTCGAAGAGGTCGATGTCGTAGGCGATCTTCGCGATGTACTGGCCGGGAGTGCCGGGCACCTCCTCGCAGGAGTAGGCCTTGGCCTGGTAGTGCTCGTGCGGGGTCAGGCGGTCGGTCCAGACCACCGTCCAGGTCGCGGTCGACGACTCTCCGGCCACCGCCGCGGCCGCCTCGATCGCGTCCACCCCGTCTTGGGGGGTGATCCGGAAGGCGCACAGGATGTCCGTGTCCTTGGGCTCGTACTCGGCGTTCCAGTAGCCCATCTCGGCGTACGGCGTGACGCCCGCCGCCCAGCGATCCCTCTTGTTCGTTCCGTTCCCGGTACTGGCGCTCATGCTCTGTTCCTCACTCGGTTGCCGATGTCGACGGTATTTGAAGGATCGTGTGAGCGCAATTGAAAACTTAGGCCCTATCCATAGGGATTGGGTTATTGGTTAGCCCCACCTCGTGCTCGCCGCCCGCGACGCCCTGGGCCTGACCGGAGACCACCGCCACGCCGGCGCTTGCCGTCGTCACACGCGGCACCGTGGCATGCACCGATACCCGTGCACAGCGCGCGATGTCGTCCTCCTGGCCGGTCGCACGGAGCGCCGCGGCGTCCGCGCTCTCGGTGAGCGCCGTGAGCGGCTGGTCATAGGCGCTCGCCAGGCGCAGCGACGCCTGTGCGGCGTCGCTCAGTGTGCCTTCCAGCCTGCCCACGATCCGCCCCGCCGTGTAGGCGTCCTCGAGCGCGAAGCGGCCGTTGGTGCCCGCGCACACGACGGTCGTGTTCGCGCCGGCCGGGACGGCCGCCACCAAGGCGTCGAGGTTGTTGAGCGATCCCACGAGGACGTAGTCCGACGCCGCCACGGCCGCGAGGATCGCCGGCGTCCCGTTGGTCGTGCAGAGCACCAGGTCGCCCGTCCTCGTCCCCTCGAACTCACGCGGGGAGTTGCCGTGGTCAAAGCCCTCGATCTTTCGGCATTCCCGCTCGCCCGCGAGCTCTCGGCCGGGCCCTCGAAGGCGCCTGGCCTGCTCGACGTCACCAGCGCAGAGCACGCGGGCATAGCCGGCGGCCAATGCCGCCACGATCGTGGAGCTCGCGCGCAACACATCGACCACGACGGTCACCTGGGTGGCGCGGACGTCGGCCGGAGTGAACGCCACGTCGAAGGAGCCCCCGGTCATGCTGCCAGCGCCTGCTCGAGCTCCTCCGTGTAGCGGCCGAAACGCGCCTCGCCGTTACAGCGAACGCGATGGGCAAACGACTGCTGCGCGGCACCGACGTTGCGCTCCTGGCCCGCCCATACCGCGAGCGGCGTGGCCTGCAGCGCCCGGCCGTAGGAGAAGCTGAGCTGCCAGGGGGCGCCGCCGATGGCGTTCATCGCACTCAGGTGAGCGCTGGCCCGCTCGTCGCTCTGGCCGCCCGAGAGGAACGCGATCCCCGGGACCTCGGTCGGGACAGCCCGCCCGAACAGCTCGAGCGTGCGCGTCACGACCTCGTCGACCCCTGCCTGCTCGGGACAGTCGGAGCCCGACACGACCATGTTCGGCTTGAGCACCATCCCGCTGAGCAGCACCCGCTGGCCGCGAAGCTCCGCGAAGACCTCGCGGAGCGTCGCGTCGGTCACCTGCTGCGCGCGGTCGATCTCATGGGCGCCGTCCATCAGCACCTCAGGCTCAACGATCGGCACGATGCCGGCCTCCTGGCAAAGCGCGGCGTAGCGGGCGAGAGCATGAGCGTTCGCCCGGAGGCAACAACGGCTCGGCAGCCCGTCCCCGATCGCGATCACCGCGCGCCACTTCGCGAAGCGCGCGCCGAGCTCCCTGTACTCGGCGAGGCGTTCACGCAGGCCGTCGAGCCCCTCGGTGACCTTCTCGCCGTCGGCTCCGGCGAGCGGCTTGGTGCCGGTGTCGACCTTGATCCCGGGGATCATGCCCCGGGCGGCGAGCAGATCCGGGAACGCCGTGCCGTCGGAGGCCGCCTGGCGGATCGTCTCGTCGTAGAGGATCACACCGCTGATGTGGACCTCGGCGCCGGGCGTGGTCACGAGCAGCTCGCGAAAGCGCAGGCGGGTGGCCGGGGTCGACTCGGCCCCGACCGACTCGAGCCGCTTGGTCATCGTTGCGTTGCTCTCGTCTGCGGCCAGGATGCCGCGGCCCTCGGCGACCAGCGCGTGCGCCGTCGCCTCGAGCGACTTCCGGTGCTCACTCATGTGCCCACTCCTCTTCCCTCGACCACGAGCCGCACCGAGCCGTCGGCGATCACGATCGACTCGGTGTACGCCTCTCCTTCCGACACCCACGGGGCGCGCAGCAGCGAGCCTCCCGTGATGCCGGTTGCAGCGAAAAAGCTCCTAGCGCTCACGAGCTCGTCCACTTCGTAGATGCGTTCACGGTCCAGGCCCGCTTCGGCGATCGCCCTCGCCTCGTCGTCGCGCTGGGGCGCGAGGCGCCCCTGCATCCAGCCGCCCGACGCCTGTGCGGCGCAGGCCGTCATCAAGCCTTCGGGGGTACCGCCGATGCCCATCAGGAGGTCCGCGTGACCGGTTGAGAGGAGCGCAGCGAGCGCGCCGGCCACGTCCCCGTCGGGAGGCGAGATCACGGATGCGCCGGCGGCGAGAATGCGCTCGATCAGCCCTTCGTGGCGCGGTTTGTCGAGCACGACTACGCGCAGGTCGGCGACGGTCTTGCCCAGCGCCGTCGCCAGGGTGGAGAGGTTGTCCTCGGGGCGCCGCTCGATGTCGATGGCGCCGCGTGCGGCACCGGGGGCCACGAGCTTGTCCATGTAGAAGGACGGCCCCAGGGCCGCCATCGCGCCCGGCTCGGCGATCGCGATCGTTGCGAGCGAGCCGGGAATGCCCTTGGCGCACAAGGTCGTGCACTCGAGTGGGTCAACGGCGATATCGAACTCACGACTGCCTTGCCCGAGCCGCTCGCCGACGTAGAGCATCGGGGCATCGTCCTTGGTCCCCTCGCCCACCACCACCGTGCCGCGCCCAGGCGCCTCGCCGAGCACGGCGCGCATCGCATCGGTCGCCGCGGCATCCGCCGCTTCGGGGTTGCCACGGCCCACCCAGAGCTGGCAGGCGAGGGCGGCTGCCCGACTGGCGGCAAGCGCGCTGCGCTCGAGCAGCGCCAGCCCATCGGTCGAATGAGGGCCGGCCGCGCCCTGGCCACGCTCCGGCATCGTGTTCTGCACCGACTGAGCCTAGGGGCGACTACTTCGAAGAGCCAGCGGATGTTCTAGCTGTTACTTAGAGAATCAACTATAGGAAGCAGAGAGAAGGCCCGCCGAGGCGGGCCTTCTGTCCTCCCGCAGACAGCTCGAGGCTTATGCCTGGACGAGCTCGCCGGTCCTCTGCGCGACGACCGCGCCGCTGGTGATCTTCGGCGCGTTCGGGAGGACGTCCCCCAGGTTGTTCTCCCGCACCCAGTTCGAAGCGACGTGGGTCGACTCGTCGGCCTGCTCGGAGGTCTCGAAGAAGCCGATCGAGCTCACGACACCGTCACCGGCCTCGATGAGGTAATAGCCATTGAAGCCCGGCAGGTCGCTCAGGGCCGGAAGCAGGGTCTCGTCGGCCTTCTTGACGAGCTCGTCCGTGCGGCTCTGGTCGATCGCCTCGTAGCGTCGAATGGTGGCAAACATATGGTCCAACTCTCTTCTCTGGGGCGGAGGACTCGGTTGAATCCCCCTGTGCGCCCAAGGCCCGAAGGTGACGGTCGAAGGGAACTTCTGCAGTTCGTCGACGTCGGCGGTGGACTTGGCGCAGGAACGACGCTAGCAGCTTCTAAGAAACGGCCACCTGGTTCGCACCCGCCGGGGTCCTCCCGGCGGGTGCGCCCCGGCTTCAGACGGTCGAGCCGGCCTGCTCGCGCGTCTCCTGTGCCTTCTCGCCCGCGCTTTCGCGCAGGCCTTCAGCGTGCTCGCGGCCCGTTTCCTGCGCGGTGTCCTTGGCGGACTGGGCTGCTTGCTGGGCGACGTCCTTGCCGCGCTCGAGGGCCTCCTGGCCGGTCTCGCGGGCCTTTTCCTTGACCTGGTCTGCCATCGGCCCGATCTTCTCGTCCTCCACGCGGGTGGACGGGATCAGCAGTCCACCGATGAAACCGATCGCCGCGGCGCCGATCGCCAGTCCGAGCGGGTTCTCCTGTGCGACGCCGGCCGCTTGACGGGCCCCGCGCTTCACGTCGCCCGAATCGGGCGTGGATCCCGAGACCTTCGACTTCACGGAGTCCACTCGACTCGACACGGCATCCTTGGCTCGTGCCGGGACGTCGGTCTTGTAGCCGAGCGCTTCGACGGTCTCGCCCATGCGCTCGCGGGTCTGCTCTATGTCCTGCCTGATTTCGCCCGGCTCTTGGCCCATTGGACGTCCTCCTTCACGCTTTCGGTTGCTTGTTCGGGTACGGCCGGAGTGGCCTCCTGCACCTTGTTTCGCCCCTGGAGGGCCAACGCGCCGGCGATCGCGGCGTAGACCACGGTCACGATCAGCGCAGCCAGCCACAGGTCCATGGCCTGTTCAAGCGCGGCGATGATGCAGGTGGTGAGCGCGGCGAAGGCGAAGACGCCGAACAGTCCGGCGCCTCCGAACATCCCCGCGCCCAGGCCCGCCTTCTTGCCCTTCTCGCCGAGCTCCGCCTTGGCGAGGTCGATCTCTTGCTTGACAAGCGTCGTGGTGTGATCGGAGAGCTCTTTGAGCAGGTCGCCGGTGGGTCGCTCGCGCAGATCGTTTTGCCCTTGCGTAGCCACGTCAGCTGTGTGGCTCGAAGGCAGCCGGACGCGTGCCGTGGCCATTGCCGAGGCCGTGCCCGTCGCCCATGCCCGTGCCCGTGCCGCTGGCGAGATTCGAGCGGTAACGATCGCCGCTCGAGGCCTTCAGCATCCGGGAGGCCGCGAAGCCGAGCAACAGGCCGCCTGCGGCCACCGCCCAAGGGTTGCGCCGGCCGAAGTCCTCGACGTCGTGCAGTATCCGCTCGCCGTCGCTTCGCTCGAGATAGCCGCCGACTCGCTCGGCGCGGTCGGCCGCCTGTTCGACGTAGCGCGCCGGCGTGTCCTTGCCCTGCTTGCGCAGCTCATCGACGACGGCGCGCGCGTCGCTCGCGTTCGACTTCACGCGCTCGCCGAGCTCTGTCGAGCGCTCGTCGACCTGCTCGCGCATGCGGCCGCGCGCCTGGCCGGCCGCTTCCTTTGCCTTGTCCTGGGCTTGGGAGGCGACCTCCTTGGCCTTCTCCTGGGCCTGTCCGGCGGCGTTGTCGCCGTCGGACTGCTGGGCACCCGTCGGTGCGGTCGTCTGGACCGTCTCGGGCATGGTTGTACCTCCTTGAAGCTGGGTGAGTGGTTCGGCGCCCTCGGGCCAGTGGGGCGCCTTTCGCTGCTGCCCGGGATGACCGGCCGCAATCACCGCCGCCGCATCCTGGCGCAATGGGCGTGCCGTCTTAAGACGCGGGGGTAGCCATTGGCGAGCTCTCCGGGACCGCTTGCGCCGGCGTGGCGCGCATCGGGGCGGGCATGAGCGCCGCGCCGGCGATGACGAAACAGAACGCGAGAGCGCGGGCGGCGATGGCGAGCGGACCCGACCCGATCGGTTCGGAGAAGACGAGGATGCCGCCGATGATCGCCCCGAGGTTGGCTGCCACCGACGTGATCGCAATCACCTCGACGCCGTAACCGATCTGCAGGCTGCGGGCGGACGCGAAGAACGCGATCACCCCGGCGAGGAGCGCGGTCAGCAGCCACGGGCTGACCAATCCGAACATCGGTCCCGGGGGCGCCTGGGTGAGGTACTTGAGCGCGACGTCGGAGACCCCGAACAGCGCGCCGGCCGCCGCGCCGAGGAGCAGGCCCTGCCAGCGCGGGGCGAGGTGGCGGCGGGTCGAGACTCTCACCAGCACGGCGCTGACCAGGGCGATGCCGCCCTCCACGGCGAGCAGAGGGGCGAGCGAAGCGCTGTGCGGGTCGGTGGCGCCGCCGCCGGTCACCCCGATCACCGCCAGCCCGGCCGCGGTGATCGTTACGCCGGCCCACTGGCGGCGTCCGAGCTCAAACCCAAAGAAGCGCTCGGCGAACACGGCGAGGAAGACCAGCCCGCCGGACAGGACTGCCTGCACGATCGACAGCGGCGCGAGCGAAAGCGCCCCAACGTGCAGACCCCAGGCCACAAGGGCCACCAGCCAGCCGATCAGAAACCAGCGGGAGTGAAAGAGGCCGGAGGTGCCTCGCACGAGATGGCGGAACTCGATCGCCGGAGCGAGCACAGCGCCGCGCTGCTTGAACAGGAATGCGAGGTTGGTGGCCGCGGCAGATGCGAGCGCGAGGGTCAGGCCGACGATCACGACCGGCCTTACGCGCTGGTTTTCGCCGGCTGCCCGGCGAGCACAGCCAGCAGCTCGCCGATGTTCTGCTCGCGCGCGAGCCGGTCGGGGAGCGGCAGGTGAGACTGGATTGTGTAGTGGTTGCGCCGGCCGATACGTGTTCGCGAGATGTAGCCGGCTTCGGAGAGCTCGACGACGATGCGGTGCGCGGCGCGCTCGGTGATCCCCACCTCCGCGCCGATCTCCCTCAACCGCGTGCCCGGGTCGCGGGCGATGCAAAGCAGCACCTGAGCGTGGTTTGTCAGGAACGACCACGCAGGGATTGCGCCCCGACCCATGATCCTAGATTAGCGTTTCTAGACTTGTATCTCCCCTATTGAGTATTGTTGCCTGCGATGTCGTTGGCGCGGATCGCCGCCCAGCCCACCGCGCGCCTTCGAAGCTACGCCCGCCGGCGCCGTACCCAGCTGACGGTCGCCGCCTCGATCGCCGCCAGCCTGGTGTTCGCCGCCGTGCTGGTCTACCGGTGGGACGACCTGGCCGCCGGCATCCAGGGCGCCTCGGCAACGGTCGTCGTGCTCGCCGTACTGTTCCAGATCGTCGCCCTCCTTTCGCGCACGGAGGCGTGGTTCGTGTGCGTGCGCGCCTCCGGAGGCACCACCGGCCGCCGCTGCCTCTATCGCGCATCGAGCATGGGGTGCATCGGCAACCTCCTGAACGGCCACCTTGGCACGGCCGCCAGGATCGCGACCCTGCGCCGGTCCGCGCCCGAACAGAGTCCGCGCGTGCCGGCCCTGATCGCGGCCGAGCTCCCGATCCTCGCAACCGAGGCAATGCTCGCGGCGCTGACCTCCTTCACGCTCGTCGGGCCGCTCGGCCTCCCATGGTGGGTTCCGTTCGCGTGCGTGGGCGTGGTCGTCGGCCTCGGCGTGGGGGTGCGCAGCATCGCGCTCGCGAAGGACGGCTGGCTCGCGAAGGGCCTGGCGGTAATGCGCAGCCTCGAGGGCCGCAACCTCGTCGTTGGCTTCGTCCTCCTCGCCGTGTTCTCGCAGATCGCCCGCAACTGGCTGCTCCTGCACGCGGTGGGCGTCGACGCCTCGCTCTTCGATGCCGTCGCCGTCCTGATCGCCGTCGTGACGCTCGGCCAGCTGCCGTTCGGACTGAGCGTCGGGGCCGCTGCAAGCGTGCTGATCCTTGGCCCGCAGGGCGTGGCCGCCGCCGCGGCCGCGGGCGTGCTCCTGACCGCGACCGGAACCGTCGGCGGGCTCAGCTTCGCGGGGTGGGCAGCCGTCGACCGGCTTGCTTTCGGGCCGACCGGCTCGCCCCGCCTTCGCGCGCGTCTGCCTCGGATTCCGCTTCCCGAGCCCGCGGCCCCGCCCGAACCGCAGGGCTAGGCTCTCTCCCTCCATGCCGCGTCCGCTGCCGATCTCGGCCGATTGAGCTCGCACCCCGGCCTCGACGAGCCGGTCCGGCGCTACTTCGCACACGCCATCCGCGCCGGCGCCTCGCTTGCCCCGGGCGTGCAGCTGGAGATGAAGGGCCGCGTAAAGGCCGACCTGTGGCTGCCGTTTCGAGCCCGGGAGGAGGCCGACGGCCGTTCGTTTGCCTGGCGCGCCCGCGTTGGGCTTGGACCGCTCACGCTGTTTCGGATCGAGGACAGCTACGCACACGGGGTCGGGAGCACCGAGGGCCGCCTGTTCGGCCGGCGCGAGCTCTTTCACTCCTCCGACGAGGACACGGCGCGTTCGGCGGCCGGCCGCGCTGCGCTCGAAAGCGTGGTCTTCGCGCCGGCCGGCGTCCTACCGGAACGCGGAGTCGCGTGGCGCGCCGAGGGGGAGGACCGAATCGTGGCCCGCTTCGACCTGCCGCCCGAGCGCCCCGAGGTGGAGCTGCGAATCGATCGCGACGGCGCGCTCAGCAGCGTGAGCGCCTCGCGCTGGGGTCCTGTCGGCGATGGCTCGTTCGACTACATCCCCTGCGGCTGCGACGTGCACGCCGAGCAAGACTTCGGCGATCTCACGATCGCGAGCAGCTTGACGGTCAGCTGGCACTACGGGACCCCGCAAGAGGCCCCGTTCTTTCGCGCCGAGATCACCGCGCTCGCGCGGCTCTGAGCGGCCTACGCGCTCAGAGCGGCTCGGCGG
>JBEVKF010000053.1:0-41632 GCA_040509755.1 Thermoleophilaceae bacterium
CGAAACCGATGAGCTTCGCGAAGAGATCGCGCATCAGCGCGAGGAAACGGCCCATGAACGCGAGCGGCTCGCCGACAAGCGAGACCGCGACGCCAGGATCGCAGACGAGACAGAGCGCGACCCCTGACGCAGCGCATCAGCTGCGCAGCGAGGCGCAGGTTTGCGGCGCTCCGTGTGGCATGACCCACGTCGCCGACGAGGGTCGTCGCCAAGCCGGCGAGGAACTCTGGGTCAACGAGCAGGCACCGTCCTCAGCCGGGCCGCGGAGTAGTCCTCGCTGGGGGGACGGGACTCAGCCCCATGCAAACGCATTGCAAACCAACGGCCAATAACGGGGCGTTTCGGGGGCGTCACCGCAACCCGCCGTGGAGTCTCTGAAACCGCCCTGGCATGCGGCTGCAAGAACCTGGCAGCACCAGACGGCACGGCCCGGCTCGGATTATGAGTCCGCTGCTCTAACCGCTGAGCTACCGGCCCCGCGGGGCTACGTAGCGCCCGCTCGCACGTCGCTCGGCTGCGGTCGAGCAGGTTGCCGTCGAGGTCTCGGAAGTCGACCCGCGCCGCTCCCGGCGTCAGCGTCAGGCGCAGCGCTCCGGTGCGGTCCGAGCGCCCGAACGCCACGCGCGGATTGGGGCGCAGCGAGTAGCGGACGCTGCCGCCGGCCCCGGACACGTACTCGGTCAGGCCTGCTCTCTTGCGGTAGCGCATCAGCACGTGCTCGTGGCCGTTGAGCGCCAGGCGCGCGCGGTCTCGCAGCGACTGCCAGAACGGCGCCACGTCCGGTGCGTCGCCGTGGACGGTCCCAGCGCTGAAACGTGGGCGGTGCCAGAACGCAAGCCGACAGGTGGTCTCGCGTTCGGCGAGCGCGTGGTCGAGCCAGCGCAGCTGCTTCGAGCCGGCGGAGTGCGGGGCCTCCGAGTTCAGCGCCATCAGCTCCCAGCCCGCGAGCTCGAAGCGATACCAGGGCCGCGCTCGCCGGTAGCGACGCCAGTACGGGTAATAGCCGACCTCGCGGTTGCCCCACTCGTGGTTGCCCGCCGTCGGCCACGTGATCGAAGCCAGTCGCCCATACACCGGCTCGAAGTTGCGCTCATAGTCCTCGGCCGTTCCGCTCGGGTAGACGTCGCCGAGGTAGAGCACGGCGTCGGGCTCGTCTCTCTCGATCATCCGAGCGAGGCGGCGCGCTGGTGCGCTCCCATCGGCTCCGTCCCCCACCGCCCAGACGACCGCGCGCGGCTCGGGCTGCCCGGCCCCGCCGGCAGTCATCGCCAGGGCGGCGGCGGCGATCGCCGCGCCGATCACGGCAACACCACCAGCGCGTCGCTGACCGAGCGCTCGCCACCGGCGTCCGAGGGCCGGTTGACCACTCGCCCGCGCACGGTCATCGCAGTCGAGCCGCCACCGTCGAGGTTGAGCGCGTCGCGCGCACCGAGCGAGCGCATCAGGCGCGCCGCCTCGGGCAGCGTCACCCCGGCGCTCCACCCCGCCTGCCGGCCGTCGACTGTCACGAGCAGGAGGCTGCCGCCGCCCGTCACGCCGGCCAGCGTTCGCGGATTTCGCGCGGCCACGAAGGACCCGTAGAACCACGGCGCCGACAGCGGCGCGAAGCCCTCGGCGCCGGCGCGCACGCGCACCCGGCGGGCTGACAGCAGCCGCGGCCCGCCGCCCACGATCCCAGCCACGCTTTCCGGGGCAAGCGCCGCGCGCGCGGCGCGCAGGCCGAAGTCGATCTCGACCGGTGTCCCGGCCGTCAGAAAGCGATCGAGGAAGCGCCGCGCGTCGCCGGTGCCCGCGAGCACGACGCCGTCGCGCGGGACTGATGCGGCGCCGGGAACGAGCTTGCTGACGACGCCTCCGCGCACCACCGCCGCGAGAGCGCCGCTTGGAGTGCGCGCGCCCCACCCGGGCGTGAACGCGATCAGCTCGCTCGGGTCGGTGCAGGTTGTGGTCGCGTCCGGGCGCTCGGTCGGGCGGTCGCCGCCACGACCGCCACACGCGGGCACCAGCCCCGGCCGGCGGTTGACCCCGTCGAGCAGCCGAGTCCGTCCGCCCGCCTCCACCTCGCCCCGGAAGCCGAGGGCCGCCAGCGAGCGCGAGGCGCCCAGCAACAGCGCGGTCCGGCCGCCGACCGGCTCGCTGACGAGGACGCCGCCGGTCGCGAGCGCTCCCGCCGGATTGCCGTCGGCCGCGAAGTAGCCGCCGTTCACCGCCGCCACCGCGCTCATCCCGCGCGCCAGCGCGCTCGGCCTGTCCCGCTCCCCCACCGCTTCGCCGGCCGGCGCGACGAGCACTCGCACATCCGGGTCGATCCGGAGCACGTTCACCCGCCACGGCCCGCCCTCGCGAGCAATCCGCGTCCAGCGAACCCCCGGCGCCACCTGGGCGCTCGAGCGCCGCTCGTCGAGCGACCGCGGCCCCAGCGGCAGTTCGGCCGCGGCGCTCGCGGGTCCCGGCGCGATCGTCATCGCGAGCGCGAAAAGCGCGGTGGCGCGGAAGACCATGCGCGGTAAGGGTCGCAGCAGATTCGGCCGATACAGGCGCCGGATGGCGCTCAAGCTGAGGTCTCTCAGCTCTTCAGAGCCTTCTCGATCGCCGCCTGCAGCTCGCGGGCACTGTATGCCCCCTCCAGGCGAGCGGCGATCTTGCCCTGCTTGTCGATCGCGAAGGCCCAAGGCTCGCTGGGTAGACGCCAGGCAGCGACCTGAGGCCGAAAGCCGTCCTGGATCTCGTTGTTCTTGTAGATCTCCATGTGGATGAACTCCACCTCGTCGCCGTACTCGGCCTTGAGCTGCTCGGCGACGTCCACGACCGGCCCGCACACGCGACTCTGGCATAGCCGCGGCGTTGCGAAGACCAACACCACCGGCTTCTTGCCGACCACGTCAGCGAAGTCGACCTCATGCATGGTCGAGGGAGGCACGCGCGTGTCGATGGACTCGATGTCGCCCGCGGCGTCGGCCTCGGTGGGCGTATGGATCACCGGGGCCTTGGCGCCCACCGCCGGCACAGTGTCCTCGGGCGAAACGGTGATCTCCGGGAGCGCCGAGGTGGCGGCAACGAGGCGGTCGTCGAGGCGAGCGATCCCCAACAGCTGGTACTGGCCGGGCTTGTCGAAGGGAACATTGGCGACGTATACGGACTTCGCCGCGTCGGGGTCGGACGCCGAGGACTGGCTTTGGAATTGCGGCTTGACCTCGAGCGACTCGTAGCGCGCCACGTACGGCCCCTGCGCCTCGCCCCCACCGGCCGGCGCGACGTAAACCGCTGTGGCCGCGTCCGCGATCTGGGCGCGCGAGGCGGTGAACAGGCCAAAGCCCAGGCGGTTCTCTCCGGGCGTGAACTGCGACACCGAGGGCGCGAGGACGGGACCCGCCTTCGGCAGGGCGGCGCGGAGCTCGAGAAGCGTCTTGCCGGCGGCCGCGGGGAACTGCTCGGGCCGCGCCTCGGGCGGCGGCTTGGCGGCCCCCTCGTCGCCGTCGTCGCCACCGCAGCCGCCGGCCACGAGGGCGCATGCGAAGAGAACGGCGAAGGTGACGCGGCGACGACTCACGGCGGCCAAGGGTATGGAACGCGTCTCGCGCGGCCGCCAGGCCGCTCGTATCCTTAACTCGCCCTTCGCATAGCCTGCGCGCCATGAACTCGAATTCGCGCGCCGCGCTGATCACAGGGGGCTCGAGCGGAATCGGCTTGGCCATCGCCCGGGCGCTCGGGCAGGATGGGTATGGGCTGACCGTCTCGGCGCGCCGCCCGGAGAAGCTCGAGGAAGCGGCGCAGAGCCTGCGCGCCGACGGCCTGGACGTCCACGCGGTCGCCGCCAACATGGCCGACGAAGAGGCGATCAAGACCGTCGTGACCGAGCACCGCGAGCGCTTCGGCCGGCTCGACGTGCTGATCAACAACGCCGGGATAGGAATCGGCTCGGCGGTCGCCGACACCGCCACCAAGAAGCTCGACCTGCAGCTCGACGTCAACCTGCGCGCCGTCTACCTGGTCGCCCGCGAGTGCATCCCCATGCTCAAAGAGGCGGGCGCCGAGCACGGCAAGGCGCTGATCGCCAATACGGCGTCGCTTGCCGGCAAGCACGGGCTGGGCTGGTTGTCGGCATACTCGGCGACGAAGTTCGGCGTGGTCGGGCTCTCCCAGGGACTGCACAAGGAGCTGGCGAACGACGGCATACAGGTGACGGCACTCTGTCCCGGCTTCGTGGCCACCGCAATGACCGACTGGGTCGAGGGTCAGGTGTCCAAGAAGGAGATGATCCAGCCTGAGGACATCGCCGAGTCGATCCGCTTTCTCCTACGCACCTCGTCCCACTGCGTCGTGCCGGAGATCCAGTTCATCCGGCCCGGCGACTCCGAGATCTGAGGCTCGCTCCATCTCGGCGAGAGCGCGCTCGTACTCGTCGAGGCGCCGGAAGGGGCGAAGCCATGCCCAGCCGGGCTGGTATCGAAGCTCACGGGCTCGGTGGCGCTCCCCGGTGTCGCGCCTCGGGCGCCGCGGCCGGGGCACTCCCGCGAGCGAGGGCGTCTCCTCGAGCGCGATACTCGCATCGAGCATCACGCGCAGCGTGTTGACCTCGCGCTCGGTCGCGGGGCGCGTCCTCCGGCGGCGGGCACCGGTGTAGCGATCCCAGGCGCGCGCAAAGCTGGCCAGGCTCGTGCGCCCGCCGCTGCGATGGGCGGCGAGCATCGGGCAGATCCCGCCGTGGCGGTCGGTGTACGCGCCGACGATGATGCGGTTTCCCTCGATCCCGTCGAGCATCGCCCGCCGGGTGTTGAGCGGGAGGCAGTCGATCGCGGTGCGGAGGTCTCGGGCGGGGCTACGGCGTCTCATGTGATGAGCTATGTGGCTCGGGCTCGAACTTGAAGCAAGCGCTCGAAACGCACAAGTAGCGAAAGGAGAGTTGCATGCGGCTGGGCCTGATGCTCGGCTACTGGGGTCTGGGATTGACGGCTGACGATCAGCTCGTCCTGGTCCGCGAGGCGGAGGCGGCCGGCTTTGACTCCGTATGGACGGCCGAGGCATACGGCTCCGACGCGGCCACGCCGCTCGCCTGGTTTGCGGCCCAGACCGAGCGCATCCGGCTGGGCGCGGCGATCCTCCAGATTCCCGGGCGTTCTCCCGCGATGACGGCGATGACCGCCGTCACGATCGATCACCTTTCTGGCGGGCGCTTCTCCCTGGGCCTGGGCACCTCGGGGCCGCAGGTGGCCGAGGGCTGGCACGGGCAGCGCTTTGGCAGGCAGCTGGCGCGCACGCGCGAGTACGTGGAGATCGTGCGAAAGGCGCTGGCGCGCGAGCGGCTCGTCTACGAAGGCGAGGAATACCAGCTGCCGCTGCCCAATGGGCCGGGCAAGGCGCTGAAGCTGATGATCGCGCCGGTGCAGGAGCGCATCCCGATCTACATCGCGGCGATCGGGCCGAAGAACACTGAGCTCGTGGGCGAGATCGCCGACGGCTGGCTGCCGGTCTTCTTCTCGCCCGAGCACGTGGACGGCTCGCGCGCCCTGCTGGCGGAGGGCGCGGCGCGCTCGGGCCGCTCACTCGAGGGCTTCGACATCGCCCCCACGGTTCAGGTGTCGATCGACGACGATCTCGACCGCGCACGCAATGTCATGCGCCCGCTCATCGCGCTCTACGTCGGGGGCATGGGGTCGCGCGACAAGAACTTCTACAACCAGCTGGTGCAGCGCTACGGATTCGAGGACGCCGCCGCCGAGATCCAGGCGCTCTACCTCGACGGCAAGAAGGACGAGGCGGCCGCCGCGATACCTCCCGAGCTGATCGACCTCGTCACGATCTGCGGGCCGCGCGACCGCGTGAGGGAGCGGCTCGAGGTCTACCGCGAGGCGGGCGTCGGAACACTGATCGTCTCCTCCATGGCCTTCGAGCTCGAGCAGCGCAAGCGGACGATCCGCGAGCTCGCGGAGATGCTCTGAGCGAGCGGTCGCCCAGGCGCATCCTGCTGGCTGCGTTCGGCGACCCGGGGCACGCCTTTCCGGCGATCGCGCTGGGGCGGGAGCTCGCGCGGCGCGGCCACCAGGTGACACTCGAGACGTGGTCGAAGTGGCGGGAGCACGTCGAGCGCGAGGGGATGCGCTTCGCCCCGGCGCCCGAGTACCAGGTCTTCCCCACGCGCGAGCGCCCGCTCAAGCCCTACCAAGCCGCAGTGCTCGCCTCGGCGCACACGCGCGAGCTGATCCGCTCGGCCGACCCGGAGGTGGTGGTCGTGGACATCCTCACGGTAGCCGCAGCACTCGCGGCCGAGTGCGAGGAACGGCCCTGGGTCACGCTCGTGCCGCACGTGATGCCGATGGGCCAGCCCGGGTTTCCCGTCTATGCGCTCGGCGCCGTGCGGCCGCGCACGCCGCTCGGCGATCGGCTCTGGCGCTACACCCGGCCGCTGCTCGCGAGGGGCGAGGAGCAGGGCCGGCTCGAGCTCAACGGCGCGCGCGAGCGGGTCGGGCTGCCGCCGCTGTCCTACGCCCACGGCGGCATGTCACGGCGGCTCGCGCTGGCGGCGACGTTCCCGCAGCTCGAGTATCCGCGACCCGAGCCCGAGCCCTGGCTGAAGGTGACCGGTCCGCTGCTGTGGGAGCAGCCCTTCGGCGACGTCGAGCTGCCGCGCGGCGACGATCCACTCGTGCTGGTGGCGCCCTCGACGTCTCAGGACCCGGAGCACGGGCTCGTGCGAGCCGCTCTGCTCGGCCTCGCCGACCGGCCGGTGCGCGTGCTGGCAACGACCAATCGCCGCAGTCCTCCGCGACCGCTGCCGGTCCCGCCGAACGCGCGGCTGGTCGACTGGGTCTCCTACGCGCGCACCATGCCGAGCTGCGCGGCGGTGGTCTGCCACGCCGGCCACGGCACGATCGCCCGGGCGCTTGCCTGCGGGGTGCCAGTGGTGGCATGCCCGCACGCCGGCGACCAGGCCGAGAACGCGGCTCGGCTGCGCTGGGCCGGCCTCGGCGTTTCGCTGCCGCGTCGCTTCCACACCCCGCGCGGCGTGCGCCTGGCGTTCGACCGTGTGCTGGCCGACCAGGGCTACAGCGAGCGCGCCCGCGCGATCGGAGAATGGTGCGAGCGAAACGACGGGGCGGCCGCGGCCGCTTCGATGGTGGAGGGCGCGATCGCGTGACATCCATTGTCGACTTCTAGGTGTCAGGGACCGCTAACCCGACAATGGACGTTCTGAGGAAAGACTCCGAAGCTCCCCGGGGTGGATTCGAACCACCAAGAACTGATTAACAGTCAGTCATGTTGCCGTTACATCACCGGGGATCGGCACGGCGAGGATAGCGCGGGGGCCTGCGGTCGCGAGAGCGGAGGGGGAGCGTCGGCCTCGGCCGCTCAGGCCTCGTCGGCCGTCCCAGCGAGCCGCGCAGCCCCGCCCGACGATTTCAGCGTCGCAAGCGTCTTCGACTCGATCTGGCGCACTCGCTCGCGTGTCACTCCGACCTCCTGGCCGATGTCCTCGAGCGTCATCGGGCCCTTGTCGCCCAGGCCGTAGCGCAGCTCGATCACCCGGCGTTCGCGCCAGGGGAGAGAGTCGAGCACCGTTTGCAGATCGGCGTCGCGGATCCGGTTGGCCACGACCTCGAGCGGCCGGTCGCCGGCCTCGTCCTCGATGAAGTCTCCCAGCGAGGCGTCGCCGTCCTCGCCGCCCACGGGTGCCTCGAGCGAGACCGGCTCCTGGCCGAGCTTGAGGATCTCCTGGACCTTCTTCGCCGGCATTTCCACGAGCACGCCGATCTCCTCCGGCGTGGGCTCGCGGTTGTTCTTTTGGATCAGCGCTCGCTTGGCGCGAGCCACGCGGTTCATCCGCTCCACCATGTGCACCGGGATGCGGATCGTGCGCGACTGGTCGGCGAGCGCGCGCGTGATCGCCTGGCGGATCCACCAGGTCGCGTAGGTCGAAAACTTGAAGCCGCGGCGCCAGTCGAACTTCTCGACGGCGCGGATGAGGCCGAGGTTGCCTTCCTGGATCAGGTCGAGCAGCGTCAGGCCGCGGCCGGTGTAGCGCTTGGCGATCGAAACGACCAACCGCAGGTTCGCCTCGATCAGCGCGTTCTTGGCCGACATGTCGTTGGCCTCGATGCGCTTGGCCAGCCGCACCTCGTCCTCGCGCGTGATCAGCGGCACCCTTCCGATCGAGCGCAGGTAGAGCCGCACGGCGTCCTCGGCCCCGTGCTGTGGAGGCGCGACCGGCAGGCCGGCCGTGATCACGCCGCCCTCGTCGTAGAGGTCGCTCGGCTCCTTCGCCGTGCTGGCGGTCTCGGCTCCGAGCTCGGCGGGGTCGCCGTCGGAGTTCAGTTCCAGGGCGTGCTCGCTCATGCGGTTTGCCCCACGAGCGCGTCGAGTTCGACTCTCACCTGCTGCTCTGCCCGCGCCAGCTCGCTCTGGAGCGAGTGGTCGCCCGCCTGCGCCGCGCGGCGGATCTCGCGCTCTATGCGGCGCGTTTCCAGCTGAAGGATGCTCATCTGCAGGACGGCCTCGGCAGAGGGGGTCTGCTCCTGCGCCGCGAGAGCGACGTCGGTGACCAGCGCGCCCAGCGTCGGCTCGTCCATGGGCAGGCCCGCGAGCGGGTCGTCGAAGTGGGTGGCCAGGTGCGTGCGCGCCCGCCGCGTCGCGTCGGATGAGAGCTGCTCATCGGTAGGGCGAGAAAGGTAGCCGCGTCCGAGCTCGGCGCTCGCGAGACAGCGCGCAAAGAAGTCGCGTTCAGCGCGAAAAGCCACCTCGCCGGCGGATGCCCCGGCCGGCAGCACGGGCTCTCGGCGCGCGCGTGAGGGCGGCGAAGCGGGACCTGAGGCAGGAGCCGAGAGGGCGTCGCGCACGTGAATCACGGGCAGGTCGAGACGATCCGCAGTTTTGCGGACCAGCTCGCTGCGCGTGGCGCTGTCCTCGCGTGTGTATTCGGCGATCAGTCTGGCCGCCTTCTCAAGTGCCCGGTCTCTGCCTGCCGGAGTCTCCAAGTCTGCATCGGCAAGTGCCTGACCTACCTGAAACTCGATCATCGTCATTGCCCCCGCAAGCCGCTCGTGGAAGGGCTCCGGCCCGCTCGCGGCGAGCAGGTCCGCCGGATCCTGGCCCTCCGGCATCTCGACCACGTGCAGCTCGGTGTCGCTCGCCGCCCGTGCCACCCGGAGCATGGCCTCCTGGCCGGACCGATCCGCGTCGAGGGCGAGCACGACCAGAGGCGCGGCCCGCCCAAGCAGGGCAAGCTGCTCCTGTGTCAGCGCGGTGCCCATGATCGCCACGGACTCGCTAATCCCGGCTTGGTGCAGGGCGAGCACGTCCGTATAACCCTCCACAACGACAATCCGACCGGTTTTTGCAGCTTGCGCTCGAGCGAGGTGGATACCAAAGAGCTGGCGCCCCTTGTGGTAGACGTCGTTTTCCGAGGTATTCAGGTATTTCGGCCCCTGTCCGTCGGTCATCGCCCGGGCGCCGAAACCGAGCACCTGCCCGCGAAAGTCCGCCAGCGGGAACATGATTCGCCCGCGGAAGCGGTCATAGAGGCCGCCCTCGCGCCCGCGCTGCGCCAGGCCCGCCGACACGAGCTCATCTGGGCGAAAGCCGCCCTGGGCGGCTCCGACGATCATGCGATCCCAGGCCTTGGGCGCATATCCGACTGCGAATTCCTTGAGCACCTGCTCTTCCAACCCGCGCTCGGCCAGATACTTACGCGCGGGGGCCGCCTCGTTGGAATCCCAGAGATAGGAGGCGTAGTAGCGCGCCGCCCGCGAGAGGAGGGAGTGCAGGCGCTCCTTGCGGCGCCTACGCTCCTCGGCCTGCGGGTCGTCGTTCTCGCGCTCGAGCTTGACCCCGTAGCGCTCGGCGAGCATCTCGACCGCCTCCGGGAAGTCGAGCCCCTCCGCCTGCTCGGCAAACCCGATCGCGTCCCCCTTCGCCTGGCAGCCGAAGCAGTAGAAGAGCTTCTCCTCGGCGTTGACCGAGAACGAGGGCGTTCGCTCGTCGTGGAATGGGCACAGTCCGGTCCAGCGCGACCCCACCCGGCGAAGGTCGGTCTTCTGCCCCACGAGATCGACCATGTCGACTGCTTCGCGCAGGCGGTCGATCGAGTCGCGCGTGAACAGGCCCATGCTCAGAAGCGCTGCGGCACGTAGAGGTCGGCGAACGCGCGGATAGCGAAGCGGTCGGTCATCCCGGCCAGCCAGTCGACCACGCGCTGCTGATCTGACGCGTCCTCGGTCAGCGGCGGCGGCAGAACGGCCGCATAGTGGGCGAACAGCGCACGCAGCATCCGCTCGATCCGCGGCTTCTCGCGCTGGGCGTCCGGGGCCAGGTACACGCGCTCGAACATGAACTCACGTAGTCGAAGCATCGCGCTGCCGACGTCCTCCCCCTGAACGATCTCGCCCGCCTCCTCGGAGCGCTCGAGCAGGTCGACCACGAGCGTCTCGATTCGCTGCGAGCCGGTCGACCCGAGCAGCTCGATCTCCGCGCTGGGCAGGTCCCCGAAGCGCAGCACGCCGGCCCGCAGGGCGTCGTCGATGTCGTGGTTGATGTAGGCGATCCGGTCGACGATCCGCACCACGCGCCCCTCGAGCGTCGTGGACGTCCGCGGTCCCGTGTGGCACAGGATCCCCTCTCGCACGGGCTCGGTGAGGTTGAGCCGCTCGATTCGCTCCACCACCCGCAGCGAGTGTTCGTTGTGGCGAAAACCGTCGCCGAAACGCTCGCGCACGCACTCATCGAGCACCGCCTCGCCGGTGTGGCCGAAGGGCGGGTGTCCGAGGTCGTGGCCCAGCCCGATCGCCTCGGTCAGGTCCTCGTTGAGGCCGAGCACCCGGGACACGTTGCGCGCGATGCCGCAGGCCTCGAGCGTATGGGTCAGCCGGGTGCGGTAGTGATCGCCCTCGGGCGCGATGAAGACCTGCGTCTTGTGCTTGAGCCGACGGAACGCCTTCGAGTGCACGATGCGGTCGCGATCCCGCTGAAAGGGGGTGCGGTGATCGGAATCGGCCTCCTCCTCCGCGCGCCGGGCGGGGTAGGAGCGAGTCGCCAGCGGCGAGAGGTCGCCCTCCCGGCGCTCGATCCTCTCGCGAAAAGGGGTGCGCGAGGCCTGGGCCATGCGCGTCCGAGGTTATCCGCCGCGGGTGCCCTCTGCGCCGGGCGGGCCGGGCGGTTCAGCGGGCCTGGCCGACCAGGGACCGGAAGGCGGCCGCCCGGTTGTAGAGCTCGTACAGCAGGAAGCCCACGGCGTAATCGGGCTTGCAGCGAGCGTCAAGGGTGGCGTAGCCCAGCGTATCGGGCAGAGTGCCGCCCTCCTGGCGCGGCCCGGCGGCAACCTCCTCCAGGCGGTCGACGGTGTTCGCACGCTGGCGCTCGTAGGCCTTGGTCCAGTGCCCGCAGGTGGCCGTCTGCAGCTGCTTGCCGGGCCCGAGCGGGCCGCGCTGCGGGCCGGGAGCGTCGCTGCCGCACCCCGCCACCAGGACGACCACGCACAGGACGCCGGCCCGTCTCACGGCCTGTCGCGGAAGGGGCTGCAGGAGAGCGAGGTGCCGCTGAGCCGGCAGGCGTCCCTGACCATGTCCACGAGCGTCGTGCCCGACGCGGGATCGGTGAACGGCACCGGCCGCGCCGCCCCGGCCACCGCGACGGAAGGCTTCGCCGGCGTCCGGAACCAGGAGCACGTGTCCGGGTCATAGGCCCCGGACCCGCCGATCGCGCCCGCGCAGGGAGCGAGCTCGCCGGTGAGCTTGGGGGTGTAGCCGGCTCCGTCGCTGGTGTTCTCCGTCGGAGAGCGAGTCCGGGACGTGGAGCAGCATCGTCCCGCGCCGCCAGTTGTCCCAGATGCGGTTGTTGCGGGTCTCGTTTCCGTTTCCGCCCGCGATCATGATCCCGACGCCCACGGGCACCGGTACGCGCGGCTCGACGTCCGAGCCGTCCACATACGAGTTGAAGTTGTTGGAGTAGATCTTGTTGTTCTCGAACACGGCTCCGTCCTGCGGGTAGCCGGGATGGCCACCGGCAAAGAACGAGTCGGTCGTGACCGCGGTGCCGTTGTCCATAGAAGTTGTTGTGGTACACGCGTGTGCCGTTGCCCATCGTGCCCGAGTAGCCGAGCGTGTTGTGGTGGACGTCGCAGCGCGTGATCTCCTGGTTTGCGCGGCGGGCCTTCTCCTCGGTCTGCTCGCCGGTCTCCGGCGCCGCGCCCGGTACACGGCAGAGTCGCCGTGGCCCATGCCCTCGCAGTCGGCCGTCAGGCCGTGGTCTGAGGTGAAGGTGAGCGTCCCGTACTCCTTGTTGTAGAAGACCTTGAACTTCGAGGGCAGGTAGCCGTCGGTCTCGTGGACCTAGATCCCGTGCTCGGCCGCATGAGCGACCGTGACGTTGCGGATCACGACGCCGTCCGCGCGGTCTGCTCGGAAGCCGACGTCCATGGCGGGCTTGGCCGGCCCGCGCAGCTTGGTGCCCTTGGCGTTCTTGGCGAGGTCGATCACCACGTCGTCGGAGCTCACGCCCGAGCCCTCGATCTGCAGGTTGCACTTGATGCACTTGCCCTGATCCGGGATCCCGCTGCGATCCGCGAGCGGCGGGAACGGCACCTTTTTCTTGGTGAGCGCACGGCCCTGGATGTAGATCAGGCTCTGGTCATTCGGGCACTTGACCTGGTAGCGGTAGGTCGCCGCGCCGGCCCCGCGCTCGGAGCGTTCCTCGTAGCGCTTGCACTTCGGGTCGTTGGTCGGCTGCTTGCGCGACGGCTCCTCGAGGTACTCCCCGGGCATCACGACGACGCGGTCGTTGTTGTTCGCCTCGTTGACCGCCGCTTGGATGTGGCGGAAGTCGCAGCGCTTGGCGAGCTGCTTGTTGATCTTGAGCAATTGCTTTGCGGCCTTCTTCGAGAGCTTCTCGGCGGCCACGGTCGGACGGAGGCTCCAGCCGCTCTTCTGCGCTCGGGAGATCGAGCGCTTGGCACGGCTCAGCGAGTCGGACTTGCAGACCACATACGTGTCTCCGCGTGACTTGGAGCGCAGGGCCGATTCCAGGCTGCGCGCCTTCGGGACCTTGCCCCCCGGGGCCGGCTCGACGCTCTTGTCGGGCGCCGGGTTGGGCCAGTAGGAGCTGCGCTCGACGTGAGCAAGGATGCCCGTGGTCAGTGAAAGCAGCATCGTGAGGACGGCGAGCAGGGCCAGACGGCGACTCCTGTCATGCCGGGAAGCTAGCTCACGAGGCGCTGATGGCACTCTGGGCTGCCGCGACCCGCGCTATCGGCACGCGGTACGGCGAGCAGCTCACGTAGTCGAGCCCGGCCATTTGGAAGAAGCCGATCGACTCTGGATCGCCGCCGTGCTCGCCGCAGATGCCCAGCTTGAGATCGGGCGTCTGCTCGCGCGCGGTCCAGGCGGCCAGGCGCACCAGCCACCCGACTCCCGGGGTGTCGATCGTCTCGAACGGATTGCGGTCGACGATCTTCAGTTCGAGGTAGCGCGCCAGCATGCCGCCCACGTCGTCGCGCGAGAAGCCGAGCGCCGTCTGGGTGAGGTCGTTGGTCCCAAACGAGAAGAAATCAGCGTGGCGGGCGATCCGGTCCGCCACGAAGCATGCCCGCGGCAACTCGATCATGGTCCCGATGGCCAGGTTGAGCCTGCCGGCCTCCTCCTCGTCGACGATCCTGTCGAGTAGCCGGCGCATCTGCTCGAGCTCCTGCTCGTAGGTCACAAGCGGCACCATCACCTCGAGCACCGGCGTCTGGTCCGAGCGATCGAGCACGGCCAGCGCGGCGCGCACGATCGCGCGCATCTGCATCTCGTAGATCTCGGGATGGAGCACGCCGAGCCGCACGCCGCGCGTACCGAGCATCGGGTTGGTCTCCGCGAGCGTGTGCACGCGGTCGAGCGTGTGCTCGAGCTCCTCGAGCTCGTCGCTCTCCTCGATCCGGGCGCGTTCGACCTCCTGAGCCAGCTCCTCCGCATTGGGTATGAACTCGTGCAGCGGCGGGTCGAGGAGCCTGATCGTCACCGGCAACCCGGTCATGGCCTCGAAAAGCCGTTCGAAGTGGTGCTGCTGAAGGGTGAGCAGCCCGTCCAGCGCCTCCTGGCGCTCCTCGTCGGTCTCAACCATGATCATCTCCTGCATGCGCACCTGGTGCTCGGTGCCCAGGAAGATGTGCTCGCTGCGGCACAGGCCGATCCCCTCGGCGCCGAACTCGCGGGCGCGGGTGGCGTCCTCGGCGGTGTCGGCGTTCGCGCGCACGCCCAGCGTCCGCAGCTCGTCCGCCCACTCGAGCACGGCCTTGAAGTCGTCGCCCATCTCGGGCTCCTCCAGCTCCACGTCGTCGGCCGTGACGGTCCCGGTGCTGCCGTCGAGGGCCAGCAGATCACCCTCCGAGAGCTCGGTGTCACCGACCCTCAGCCGCTTCGCGTGGAGGTCGATGTCCAGCGCCCCGGCGCCGGCCACGCAGGGCTTGCCCATCCCGCGTGCCACCAGCGCGGCGTGGCTGGCCTTGCCGCCCTTGCTCGTCAGGATCCCCTCGGCGGCCTGGAAACCAGCGATGTCGTCGGCCTCCGTGAAGGGCCGCACGAGGATCACCTCGCGCCCGTCGGCGGCCGCGGCCACGGCGTCATCGGCGGTGAAGACGATCTCGCCCTTGGCCGCGCCCGGCGAAGCGGCCACGCCCTTGGTCAGCGTCTCGAACTTCGCATCGGCGGCAAACGAGTCGTGCAGCAGCGCGTCGAGCCGCTGGGCGTCGATCGTGCACAGCGCGGCGGCCTTGTCGAGCAGGCCCTCGCTCACCGCGTCGACGGCGAAGCGCACCGCGGCCTGCGCCGGGCGCTTGGCGTTGCGCGTCTGGAGCATGTAGAGCGAGCCCTCCTCGACGGTGAACTCGGTGTCCTGCATGTCCTCGTAGTGGCGCTCGAGGGTGCGCAGGATCTCCATCAGTTCGTCGTACGCTCCGGGCATCGAGTCCTTCATGTCGTGAAGGTCGCGCGGGGTGCGCACTCCGGAGACCACGTCCTCGCCCTGCGCATTGGGCAGGAAGTCCCCCGACGGCTTGGGCTCGCCGGTCACCTCGTCGCGCGAGAAGGCGACGCCCGAGCACGACTCATCGCCGCGGTTGCCGAACACCATCTGCTGCACGTTGACGGCCGTGCCCCACTCGTCCGGGATGTGGTTGAAGCGCCGGTAGCTGACCGCTCGCTCCCCTGTCCACGAGTCGAACACCGCGCCGATCGCCTGGCGCAGCTGCTCCTGGGGATCCTGGGGGAATCCCTCGCCGGTCTCCTCCTCGAAGACCTCCTTGAAGCGGGCGGTCAGGTCCTTCAGCTCGCCCACGCCGAGCTCGACGTCGTCCTCCACCCCGTGCTCGCGCTTGCTCTCCTCGATCAGCTCCTCGAAGCGCTCGCCCTTGATCCCCCGGCAGACGTTTCCGAACATCTGCACAAAACGGCGATATGAATCCCACGCGAAGCGCTCGTTGTCGGTCGTGCGGGCGAGGCCCTCGACCGACTCGTCGTTCAAGCCGAGGTTGAGGACGGTGTCGAGCATGCCTGGCATCGACTCGCGTGCGCCGCTGCGGACCGAGACGAGCAGTGGGTCGTCGGAGTGGCCGAGCTTCTTCTCCGCCTGCTCCTCGAGGCGGTCGAGCGCCTTCTCGACCTCCTCCTGGAGGCCGTCGGGGAACTCCTGGTCGCCGGACTTCATGTACGCGACGCAAGCCTCGGTTGTGATCGTGAAGCCCGCCGGCACCCGGTCGGCGCCCAGCACGCGGGTCATCTCCGCCACGTTGGCGCCCTTGCCGCCGAGCAGGTCGCGCATGTCCTTGGAGCCTTCGGCGAAGTCGTAGACGAGCTTCGTGGCGGCCGCGGTCGTCACAGGTGGACTCTATGCCCCTATGCGACGCGCCTCAATCGAACGTGCGCGTGGTACTCGAGCGTCTCGGCAATCGCGCGGTCGGCCTGGGAGAGCGCCGCCTCGGGCGCGTCGGGTGCCTCGGAGAGCGGCTGTCCCAGCGCGAGCACCAGAAAACGGTGGGCTTCAGCTCCGAGCGGGAACGAACCCGCCTCGCAGCCCGCGCAGACGATCCCGCCGGCGCGCGGCGAGAACGCGCCGAGCTGCTCGGCCTCGCCGCAGGAGGCGCACGAGGCCAGCTCCGGCGCGAAGCCCGCCGCCAGCAGCAGCTTCAGGCGAAACGCCAGGGCCTGCGAGCGAGAGGCGGCCTCGGCGCTCGCGTCGAGCAGCGTGAGCTCGTTGCAGAGCAGGTTGTAGGCCGGGCGGTTGGGCTCGGTCGAGTCGAGCAGGCGCAGCACCGCCTCGCAGGCCTGGGTGGCGCGTTCGAGCGAGCCGCGGCGGTCGCGCAGCATCCGATGGACCTCCACGGTGTCGGCCTGGCTGATCGTGCACAGGTCGCCGCGGCCCTGGTGGAGCACGAGCCGGACCCGGCTGAGCGGCTCGAGGCGCCCGCCGAGGCGCGACTTGACGCGCCGCACCCCCTTAGCCACCGCTCCGAGGCGGCCGCGGTCGGGGGTATAGAGGTGCAGGACGCGGTCCGCCTCGCCGTAGCGGATGGAGCGCAGCACGATGGCCTCCGTCTTGAAGCTTCCCGGCACTTCCTACACTCTGAGGCCGATGGCGGACGAGAACGGGGTAGTGCTTTACACCACCGAGCCGTGCGGCTTCTGCCGCCAGGCGAAGGCGCTGCTGCTCGCTCGCGGATACACCTACGAAGAGGTCAACCTGGTCAAGGATCCGGTCGGGCGAGCGGACCTAGTGGCGCTCACCGGCCAGATGACCTTCCCCCAGATCGTGGTGGGAAAGCGCTCGATCGGCGGCTTTCGCGAGCTGATTGAGGCCGACCGCGCAGGCACGCTGGAAGATCTGCTCGCTGCGTGAGCGAGTGGCACGACGCCGAGAAGGTGGCCGACTACCGCTCGCGCGCGGACGCGATTCCGCACCGACCGGAGGGCGAGCGGGTCCTCGTCGAGGTGCTGCCCGCCAGCGTCCGGCGCGTCCTTGATCTCGGCTGCGGTGACGGGCGGCTGATGGCGATCGTGCGCGAGGCGCGGCCCGGCGCCGGCGGCTTGGCGCTCGACTTCTCGCGGCCGATGCTGGAGGCCGCCCGGAAGCGCTTCGGGCAGGACAGCGGAGTCGAGGTGGTCGAGCACGACCTCGGCGAACGACTCCCCGGCAGGCTCGGCAGCTTCGACCTGATCGTCTCGAGCTTCGCCATCCACCATCTCGAGGACGAGCGAAAGCGCGACCTCTACCGGGAGGTGCTCGCGCTGCTCGAGCCCGGCGGCGCCTTCTGCAACCTCGAGCACGTGGCCTCGGCCACCGACGCGCTCCACGAGGAGTTCCTGGAGGCGCTCGCCATCCCCGAGGACCCGTCCAACAAGCTCGTGGACGTCGAGACTCAGCTCCGCTGGCTGCGCGAGCTCGGCTTCGACGATGCCGACTGCCTCTGGAAGTGGCGCGAGCTGGCGTTGCTCTTCGGGCGCCGCGGCCGCGGCTGACATCTCGGGCAAATGTAGGTCCCGCGCCCGGCGGCGCGCAGCTTCACGATCCGCGTCCCGCAGCGCGGGCAGGGCTCACCGGCGCGCGTGTGCACGAGAAAGCGGTCCTGGAAGCTCCCCTGGGTGCCGTCGATATGCCGGTAGTCGTCGATCGAGGCGCCCTTGGCGTCGATACCCAGCTCGAGCGTCTCCACCACGGCGTCGCGCAGTGCCTCGAGCTGGGGGCGCTTGAGGGTGCCAACCGGGCGAAGCGGGTGGATGCGCGCGCGAAACAGCGCCTCGTCGGCGTAGATGTTGCCCACGCCGGCCACGCGCTCCTGGTTGAGCAGGAACGCCTTCACCGGCTGCTTTCGCCCTTGTGCCATCGCCCGCAGCGCCGCGGCCGTGAAGTCCGGGCTGAGCGGCTCGACCCCCAGCCGCGAGGCAAAGAACTCGGCGAGCGCGTCGCTGCCCAGCAGCACGTCACCGGTGCCGAAGCGACGGACGTCGACGAACAGGAGCCGCTCGCCGCCCGACAGCTCCATCCGGACGCGCAGGTGCGGGCGCCCCGGGTCGTCCTCGGCGGCGGGCACGAGCAGCAGGTTGCCGGTCATCCGCAGGTGCATCACGAGGTGGACGTCGTCCTCACAGGAGAGGATCAGGTACTTGCCGCGCCGGCCCAGCCGCTCGATCCGGCGCCCGCGCAGCGCATCCTCGATGGCCTCCGGGGGCGCCGGGTCGCACCAGCGCGGATCGCGCACCTCGATGCGCTCGAGCACCCGCCCCTCCAGCGCGGGGGCGAGCTGACGGCGGACCGTCTCGACTTCGGGAAGCTCGGGCATCGGGCCCGACCTGTTCTAGCGCAACGTCGCCCGCGGGTGCGCCTTGAAGTACACGTCCTTGAGCCGCTCGCTCGACAGGTGGGTGTAGAGCTGGGTGGTCGAGACGTCGGCGTGGCCGAGCATCTCCTGAACCGAGCGCAGGTCGCACCCGCCCGCGAGCAGGTGGGTGGCGAACGTGTGGCGCAGCGTATGCGGGCTCATCCGATCGGCAAGCCCGGCGGAGGTCGCGTGGCGGCGCACGATCTTGTAGAGGCCCTGGCGGGTCAGCTGACCGCCGCGGAAGTTCACGAACAGATGGAGCTCGGGGCGGTCCTTGACCATCGCGGGCCGGCCGCGCTCGAGGTAGATCGCGACGGCCCCCGCCGCGGCTTGGCCAATCGGCACTATCCGCTCCTTCGAGCCCTTGCCGCGCGCCCGCAGCACCCGTTCCTCGAGGTCCATGTCCTCGAGCTCGAGCCCGATCGCCTCGGAGGCACGCAGCCCGCAGGCGTACATCAGCTCGAGCAGTGCGCGGTCGCGCAGCGGATGGGGGTCTGTCCCGAGCGGCTGCGAGAGCAGGCTCTCGACCTCTCCGCGGGTCAGCACGTGCGGCAGCTTGCGGCTGCGGCGAGGCGCGCTGACGGTGGCCGTGGGGTCGGAGTCACGCAGGCCCTCGCGGCGCAGGTGGCGGTAGAACGAGCGCAGGCAGGCGGACTTGCGATGGATCGTGGCGGGCGACGCGGGCCGCTGGTCGCCGTGGCCTATCGCCAGGCGGGTGAGGAAGTCGCCGACGTCGCCGGCGCTCGCATCGATCGCCGACACATCGCGCTCTGCGAGAAAGCGCCCGAACTGCAGCAGGTCGGAGCGGTATGCCTCGAGTGTGTTGCGCGAGAGGCCGCGCTCGAACTCGAGGTAGGCGAGGAAGTCGAGCACGAGGTTCTCGAAGCGCACCCCGACCGGCGCTAGTTGGACAGTAGCCATGCCCTCTCGGGTTCGGCCGAAGCGCCGCCATCCCTTGAGTCTGCAACGGGAGCGTCAGTTAGAGCTCGAACGCGCGCAGCCACAAGAGGCCGACGAGCGTCTTCGCGTCGCGACACTCCGCGATCACGCGATCGAGGTCGCCCAGCGGCACCTCGACGATCTCGATGCGCTCGTCCTCGCCCGCGTCGGCCGAGTCGTCGAAGAGGTCGGTGGCGAGGTAGAGGTGGCACTCCTCGTCGGCGAATCCCGGCGAGGTGAAGAAGGTCGTGAGGTGGCGCCAGGTCCGCGCCCCCTTGCCGATCTCCTCGGCCAGCTCGCGCTTGGCCGTCGCGAGCGGGTCCTCGCCCTCCTCGTCGAGCTTGCCGGCGGGCAGCTCGAGCAGTCCCGGGTCGCCGACCGGCTCGCGCGGCTGGCGAACGAGGAAGAGCGTCTCGCCCCCGTGGACCACGACAGCAACGGCGCCGGGGTGCTCGACGACCTCGCGCTCGGCCTCCTCCCCGTCCTCGTAGCGGACGGTGTCGGTCCGGACCGTGGCGATTCGCCCCTTCCACTCGATCCGGCTGTCGATCCGCTCGAAGTTCATGCCGTGGCGGAAGCCTCCACGATCGCGAGCGTCACGTCGAGCATCGTCTCGAGCGCGTCAACCGTGACCGACTCGTCGGGCTGATGGTTGCGCTCAGTGCCGTTTGCCAGGTTGAGGACCGGGAGCCCGCCGGCGATCAGGGCGTTGGCGTCGCTCCCGCCGCCGGTGTTGATGTAGACGGGCTCGATCCGGCGCGATTCGAGCGCTCGGGCGGCGGCCTCGACCACGGGGGCGCTGCGCTGGAGCTTGTAGCCGCGAAAGAGGCGCTCGACGGTGGTCTCAACGTCGCACTCGGCGTCGCTCGCCGCCTCGGTGGCGGCGTCGACGATCGAGCTGACGACCTCGCCGGCGCGGGCGTCGTCGAGGCTGCGCGCCTCCAGCACTACCCGGCAGCGCTCGGCCACGACGTTGGCGGCCGTGCCGCCCTCGATCTGCCCGACGTTGGCGGTGGTGGCGTCGTCGAGGCGCCCGAGATCCATCGCGGCCACGGCGCGTGCCGCCGCCGCAATCGCGTTACGACCCGCCTCCGGCCGAATGCCCGCGTGCGCCGCGTGGCCGCGGAAAGCCGTCTCGATGCGGTAGTAGGTGGGCGATGCGAGGACGATCTCCCCGATCGGAGACGCGTGGTCGAAAACGAAGCCGAACTCCGAGTGAAGCCGGCCGCGGTCGAATGCCTTCGCGCCCGCGAGCGCCACCTCCTCGCAGGTGGTGAACAGCAGCTCGACGCCCACGGGCGAGCCCTCGGTAGCGAGCCGGCGAGCGCTGCCGAGGACGGTCGCCACCGCCGCCTTGTTGTCGGCGCCGAGGATCGCGTCGTGGCGGTTGCTGAGGACGCCGTTCTCGCGCGTGACCTCCACCGGGCCGGCGAGCGGGACCGTGTCCAGGTGGGCGCAGAGCAGGATCGTGCGGGCGTCCTCGGGCGCGCGGATCCGGGCGAGGAGGTTGCCCGCCTCGGAGCCGGTTTCGGCGCCGGTGTCGTCCTCCTCGACCTCCAGCCCGAGCGCGCCGAGCTCCGAGCGGACGGCCTCGGCGACCGCCCGTTCGTGCTTGGAGGGGCTCTCGATCTCGCAGAGCCGCACGAAGTCATCGAGCAGCCGCTGGCGCTCGGCTTCCGTTGACACCCTCACGCGGCGGACCCTATCGCTGCGAGGTAGGGTCGGCGTCCGCATGGTGAAGCTCACCTGGGAGCAGGCACTGGCCTGGCGGATGGGCCGCCATCATCTCATCGAGCGGGCGCCGCGCCGGTCCCTGATCGGTGTGGTCGAGCGGATCTGCGGACTGCACGCACAGGTGATGTCCTCGGCCGAGCTGACGGCATGGGCGCGGGTGGAGGGCCTCGCGCCCGACGCGGTCTCGACGGCGCTCTGGAAACAGCGCTCGCTGGTCAAGCTCTGGGCGATGCGCGGCACGCTCCACCTGCTGCCGGCGCGCGAGCTCGGCCTGTGGCTCGGGGCAACCGCGACCTACGAGCACTACCTGAAGCCCACTTGGCTGCGCGCCTTCGAGACCACCGAGAAGGAGCTCGAAGCGCTGATCGCGGCGATCGAGACGTCGCTCGACGGCCGGCTGTTCACGCGCGAGGAGCTCGGGGAGGAGATCGAACGCGTGACCCGGTCGAAGGGAGTCAAGGAGAAGGTGCAGGGAAGCTGGGGCCCGTTCCTCAAGCCGGCGTCGTTTCGGGGCAAGCTCTGCTTCGGCCCGAGCAAGGGACAGCGCGTGCGCTTCACCTCGCCCGAGAGCTGGCTGAAGGGCCCGCTCGAGATCGTTCCCCCCGCAGCGGCCGTGGCCGAGATCACCCGCCGCTACCTGGGCGCCTTCGGCCCCGCGGCTCGCGAGGACCTGGCGCGCTGGTGGGGCGTCGCGCCGGCGCAGGGCGGGCGGATGCTGGCCGCGCTGGGGGACGACGCGGTGCGCGTCGACGTGGAGGGCACCGAGAGCTGGATGCTTGCAGCGCACGCGAAGGAGGTGCAGGCCGCCGCGCCCGTCCAGCTCGCCCGCCTGCTTCCGGGCTTCGATATGTGGATGATTGGCGCCTCGCGCGGGGCCGCAGCCCTTCTCGACCCCGTGCAGCGCAAGCGCGTCTACCGAAACCAGGGGTGGATCTCCCCCGTGCTGCTCGTGAACGGGCGCATGGAGGGCGTCTGGAAGCACGAGCGAAAGGGCAAGCGGCTGCTGATCGCGATCGAGCCGTTCGCCAAGAGGACGCCCCGCTGGGTACGCACGCAGCTCGAGGCGGAGGCGGAGCGGCTCGCCGTGTTCCTCGGCGGGGACCTGACCGTCAGCTGGAGCTAGATCAAGATCCGGTCCAGTGTCGAGTTAGCGGGCCCAGCGACCGCTATCTCGACAACGGACGCAAGATCCGGGCGGCACACGGGAGCGCCGCAAGCAACCCGTCCACCGCCTTTCTAGCCGCCGTTTTTGCCCGAGCCCAAAGGCGCGCCATCCAGAGGGACTGGAATCAATCAGCTAGCTGCGCGCACTTCCGGCTCCACCTCGGGGGCGCGCTCGCCGGCCACGGCCCGGTCGCCCGCGCGCTCGAGGGCAGCTCCCACGAAGTCGCGAAACAGCGGCTGCGGGCGCAGCGGGCGCGACTTGAACTCTGGGTGATACTGGGATGCGACGAAGAACCGATGCTCGGGCAGCTCGATGACCTCGACCAAGCGGTCGTCCGGCGACGTGCCGCTGAAGACCATCCCGGCGTGCTCGAGGCGCCGGCGCAGGAAGTTGTTGACCTCGTACCGGTGTCGGTGGCGCTCGTAGATCACCGCTTCGCCGTAGACCGCGCGTGCCCGCGTGCCCTCGTGGAGCTTGACCGGGTCCGCTCCCAGGCGCATCGTGCCGCCCATGTCGCGGACCTCCTTCTGCTCGGGCAGGAGGTCGATCACCGGATAGGGCGTCTCGGGGTCGAACTCGGTGGAGTTCGCGCCGTCCATGTCGGCCACGTGGCGGGCGAACTCGGAGACGGCGATCTGCATCCCGAGGCAGATGCCGAGATAGGGGACATCGTTCTCCCGGGCGAAGCGCGCGGCCTTGATCTTGCCTTCGATTCCGCGCACGCCAAAGCCGCCCGGCACCAGGACGCCGTCGCAGGTGGCGAGCTCCGCCTCGACCTCGCCGTCGGTCAAGCGCTCTGAGTCGACCCAGTGCACCTCGACCTTGCCGCCGTGGTGGATCCCGGCGTGGTTGAGCGCCTCGATCACCGACAGGTAGGCATCGGCAAGCTGGTTGTACTTGCCGACGAGCGCGATGCGCACCGGTTGCCTGGCCATCTCGATGCGGTCGACCAGTTGCTGCCAGTCGGTCATGTCCGGTGGGCGGGTGCCCATCCCGAAGTGGTCGAGCACGCGGTCGGCGACCTCCTCCTGCTCGAACTCGAGTGGGACCTTGTAGATCGAGTCGACGTCGCGGGCCGAGACCACCGAGCTCACCGGCAGGTTCGCAAACAGCGCGATCTTGTCGCGGATCTCCTTGCCGAGCGGCTCCTCGCAGCGGCACATGACCATGTCAGGCTGGATTCCGATCCGCCGCAGCTCCTGCACCGAGTGCTGGGTGGGCTTTGTCTTCAGCTCGCCCGCGTGCCCGAGGAAGGGCACGAGCGTCAGGTGCACGAACATGCTGCGATCGCGCCCGAGGTCCGAGTGGAACTGGCGCAGCGCCTCAAGGAACGGCAGCGACTCGATGTCGCCCACCGTGCCGCCGATCTCGGTGATCACGATGTCCACGTCGGTCGATTCCGCCACGAGCCGGATGCGGTTCTTGATCTCGTCGGTGATGTGAGGAATCACCTGGACGGTGCCGCCGAGGTAGTCGCCGCGGCGCTCGCGCCGGATCACCGAGTTGTAGATCGCGCCTGCGGTGGCGTTGGAGGCGCGGCTCGTGTTGACGTCTGTGAAGCGCTCGTAGTGCCCCAGGTCGAGGTCGGTCTCGGCGCCGTCCTCGGTCACGAACACCTCGCCGTGCTGAAACGGGCTCATCGTTCCCGGATCCACGTTGATGTACGGATCGAACTTCTGGATCGTCACCGACAGGCCACGAGCGACCAGCAACTGGCCCAGCGAGGCGGCGGCGATGCCCTTCCCGAGAGCGGAGACGACGCCGCCGGTGATGAAGATAAAACGGGTTTCCGGGCGGCTCTGGGGCATCTAGGACTCTGGGATATCGAGTCTACTCATGCCCACGGCGGACGAATGGTTAGGCCGCGGCCAGCAGCTCCTCTGCGTGCTTTCGGGCCGCCCCATCCGACGTCTCGGCGCCGAGCATTCGCACCAGCTCCTCCACCACGCCGTCGCCGTCGAGCTGCTCGACCGTGGTCAGCGCGGTGGCGTCGGTGGCCGACTTCTCGATGCGGAAGTGGCTCGTGGCGAGGGCGGCGATCTGAGGCAGGTGGGTGATGCAGAGCACCTGGCGTCCGGATGCCAGCGCGCGCAGGCGCTCTCCGACCGCGCGTGCCGTCTGGCCCCCCACGCCGGCGTCCACCTCGTCGAACACCAGAGCGCGCGACTCCCCCACTCCCGCGACGGTCATCAGCGCGAGCATCACGCGTGACAGCTCCCCACCCGACGCGGTGTCGCGGATCGGGGCGCCGGGGACCCCCGAATTTGGAGCCAGCATCAGCTCCACGCGGTCGGTACCCGTGGGGCCAACCTCCTCGCGCGGCTCGAGCCGCACCTCGAAGCCGGCGCCCTCCATGGCCAGCGCGGCCAGCTCCTCGCGCACGCGCTTGGCGAGCTTCGGGGCGGCCTTCGCACGCGCTGAGCCGAGCACGCCGGACAGCTTGTCGCGGGCAGCCAGCGCGCGGGCAAGCTCCGCCTCAGCCCGCTCGGTAGCCACGTCGGCCTCCTGGAGGCGCTCGCGCTCGGCGCGGCAGCGCTCCGCGTGCTCCAGGACCGCCGCGACGCTGCCTCCGTGCTTTCGCTCGAGGCGCTCGTAGCCCTCGAGCCGCTCCTCGACCTGCTGCAGGCGGCCGGGCTCCGACTCGAGCGAGTCGGCGTAGCGGCGCAGCTCGCCGCCGATGTCCTCGGCCTCGATGCGCAACGACGCCAGCCGCCCCGCCAGCGCGTCGAGCTCGGGGTCGGCGCCCTCGACGCCCGCGGCCAGGCTCTCGGCCTGGGCGATCACGTGGGCCGCTCCCCCCTCGCCACTCGTCGGCGAGAGCGCCTCGGCCCCGCCGCCGGCCGCGGCCAGCAGGCCGTCCATCTGGCGCAGCCGGCTGCGCTCTGCCAGGAGCGAGGCCTGCTCGTCCTGGCTTGGCCCAAGCTCATCGATCTCGTCGATCTCGAAGGTCAGCAGATCGAGATCGCGGTCGCGGGTGGCCGCTCGCTCGCGCAGGTCGGCCAGCCGGCGCTCGATCTCGCGCACCTGTGCGTGGGCGAGGGCCAGCTCGTCGCGCCGAGTCAGGTGGTCGCGCCCGCAGAACGCGTCGAGCAGCTCGAGCTGAGCGGAGGCGAGCGTCAGGCGCCGGTGCTCGTGTTGGCCAAAGAACGCGACGAGCCTGCCGCCGAGCGCCGCCAGGTCGGCGGCCGTGGCCGAGCGCCCCCCGACGAAGGCGCGCGTGCGGCCGTTCGCGCCGACGCGCCGGGCCAGCACCAACTCGTCGACATCGTCGCCGATCAGCTCCGTCAGGTCTGCGAGCTCGGAATCGTCGAAGAACCCCGGCGGGACCTCGAACACGCCCTCCACGTAGGCCTCGCGGGCCCCGGGACGGACGATCCCCATACGCGGCTTTCCGCCCAGCAGCAGGTCGAGGGCGTGGGCGAGCACGGTCTTTCCGGCTCCGGTCTCGCCGGTGATGGCGGTGAGCCCCGGTCCGGGGCGAAGCTCGGCGCGCTCGATCAGGAGCAGGTTCTCAATGCGCAGCTCGAGAAGCACCACGCAGGTGTACCAGTGCGCCCCGACGGAGCGGGTTGCTTGTAACGCTCTAGTACGAGAGACGCCCGAACTTGTCGCGCAGGCGGTGGTAGAACGTGGCGTCGGGGTTCTGCGCAAGCAGAGCCTTGTTGTGCTCGAACCTGACTTGCATCGTCGCCTCGGGCGCGAGCGTGCAGACGGGCTGCCCGTCGGTGGTCACGTTCACCTCCTCCCGAGTCGAGCGGTTGGTCACCTCCAGCGTGTCGTCCGGCGCCACCACGAGCGAGCGGGCGGTGAGTGTGTGCGGAGCGATGAAGGAGACGATGTAGCCCTCGACTCCCCACGCCAGCACGGGACCGCCGTTGGCGAGGTTGTAGCCGGTGGAGCCTGCCGGTGTCGAGACCACCAGGCCGTCGCAGCGAACCTCGCCGAGGTCCTCCTCCTGCACCGAGTAGGCGAGCTCGGCCACGCGCCCCTCGGGGCGCCGGTGGAAGGAGATGTCGTTGACGGCGAGCTGTTGCCCGCCAGAGGTGTCGATCACGAGCCCGGGCAGCTCCATCGCGTTGACCTCGCCCGCAAGTGCCCGCTTGACGCCCTCGTCGATCTCCCACGGCTCCACGGTGGCGAGGAAGCCGATCGCGCCGAAGTTGACGGCGAACACAGGCACCCCGGTGCCCGCGAACCCGCGCAGGTGGGTGAGGATGGTGCCGTCACCCCCGAGCACGACCGCGAGGTCGGTGTCGGCTGCCCCTCCCCCGGGCCTGGCTTCAACCGTCCCCGGCACGAGACCGTGCTTCGCGATCTCGGCCGGCGGCAGCCGCACCTCGACGCCACCCTCGGCCGCAAGCTCGGCGATCCGCCGCAGCGCCCCGCCGGTTTCCCCGGGG
This sequence comes from Thermoleophilaceae bacterium, assembly GCA_040509755.1. Taxonomy (GTDB): domain Bacteria; phylum Actinomycetota; class Thermoleophilia; order Solirubrobacterales; family Thermoleophilaceae; genus JACVRW01. The sequence goes on from JBEVKF010000053.1 coordinate 26,573, forward strand.
CGGCTGTGGCTGAAGACGGTGATGGAGCGTGGCTTCAAGGCTCCACCATGCGCGCCGCCGCATCGAGGCCGTCCTGCGCGCCGGCGCGGCCGGCCTCGGCCAGCCACACGAAGCTCTCGCGGTTGCCGGCCGGCCCGGGGAGCCCGGAGGAGGCGAACCCGAGCACCGCCGCACCGGTCTGCTCGCGCACGTCCGCAGCCACCGCCACGAGGGCCACCCGGCGATCGTCCGGCGAGCGCACCACGCCGCCCTTGCCGACTCGCTCGCGCCCGACCTCGAACTGCGGCTTGACCAGGGCGAGGCAGTCGAAGCGCGGCGCGGCGCAGCGCAGCACGGCGGGCAGCACCTTGGTCAGCGATATGAAGGCGACGTCGACCACGATCAGGTCGGGCTCGAACGGCAGCTCACCCGGCTCCATGTGGCGGGCGTTGCGGCGTTCGATCACCGTCACGCGGCCGTCCTGGCGCAGCGACCAGTGCAGCTCGCCGTAGGCGACGTCGAAGGCGACCACGGCCTCGGCTCCTCGCTGGAGCAGGCAGTCCGTGAAGCCACCGGTCGAGGCGCCGACGTCGAGCGCGCGCCGGCCGGCCGGGTCGACCCCGAACGCCTCGAGTGCGTTGGCCAGCTTGACCCCGCCGCGCGAGACGAACGCGGGCTTTTCCGCGACCTGGAGGTCGGCGTCGTCGGCGACCATCTCGCCCGGCTTGCGGGCGGGGCGCTCGCCCACCTGAACGTCCCCCGCCATCACGGCCGCGGCCGCGCGCGAGCGGCTCTCGTAGAGCCCGCGCTCGGCGAGGAGCGAGTCGAGGCGCTGCTTCGACATTCGCGCAGGTTAGGCAATCCGTGGGCGCGACAGGAAGCCTGCACGGCTCTGTGACCGACATCACACAAAGCCGCTCGGCCGGGCGTAGCCTCGATGGAAGCCGATGACCAACGTGAGGCTCATCTCGCTGGCCTTGCGCTCCGGTCTGCTTATGGCAGCCGGGACCGCACTGATCGCCGCCCCGTTCATGATCGGGCTAGGACCCGCGCCGATCGCGACCGGGGTTGGTGTGGGCGTGATCATGGTCGCGCTCGCGCTGGCGGGTACCGATACCGGCGGCCGGGGCACCCTCCCCGTCTCGGCCCAGGCGGTGTACGACCGCGGCGCGGCGCTCGGCCTGCTGCTGGCAGCAGTGGTGTTCGAGCTGGCCGGCGAGCCGGGAGCCTCCGTGGTCTTCGGCATCGCGGGCGCGGCGACGCTCGCCGTCACCTCGGTCACCCGCTACAGCGCGAGGCCGGTGTAGGGCGGCCGGGCCTCGGCCCAAAAACTTCCTCTCACACAATCAAATACGCAGCACTCCTCCCTCGGAAACGGCCCCGCGAAAGCGGGGTCGTTTCTGTTGGCGCGTGCGCTGATTTCGATTTCCGCCACACTGCCTCGACCCATGAGCGCCCACCACTACGAGACCAGTCTGCGCTGGAGCGGCTCCACCGGCCTCGGCTGGGACGACTACCGGCGCGAGCACGTGGCCGTGGCGCCGCCGGCCGAGCAGGAGGTGGCGCTGACCACCGGCGAGTCGAAGGGCGACCCCGGTGTCCTCAACCCCGAGCAGCTCCTGGTCATGGCCGCCTCCTCGTGCCAGATGCTGATGTTCCTGCACCTGGCGGCCAAGGCGCGCATCGACGTCGTGGCCTACGAGGATGACGCAGGCGGCCTGATGCCCGAGGACGCGGAGCCCGTGCGAATCACCGAGATCGCCCTGCGCCCGCGCATCGTGGTTGCGGGCGAGGTCAACGAGGAGCGTGTACGCAAGCTCGTGGACACAGCCCACCAACACTGCTTCATCGCCAATAGCCTGAAGAGCGAGATGACCATCGAACCGACAATCGAGGCCCGCTCATGAGCATCCCCGACGTGCTGGAGCGCCTGCTCACCACGGCCGGGCCGCCCGGGCACGAGTCCGCTCCGGCGGCCGTTTGGCGCGAGGCCGCCGACGCCTTCGGCGCGGATGTCGCAGTCGATGCCATGGGCACGTCCGTTGCGCGCGTGAGCGGGCGCGCCGAGCACCCGCTGCTGGTGGTCGTCGGCCACATCGACGAGATCGCCCTGCTGATCAGCCACGTGAGCGACAAGGGCTTCCTGCACGTGGTCGGCTCGGGCGGTTGGGATCCGCAGGTGCTGGTGGGCCAGCGAGTCGAGGTGCTCACGCGCAAGGGCCCGATCATGGGCGTGGTCGGGCGCAAGCCGATTCACCTCCTCGAATCCGAGGAGCGCAAGAAGGCCGCCGAGCTCAAGCATCTGCACGTGGACATCGGCGCGCGTGACGACGACGACGCCCGCGAGATGGTCACCGAGGGCGACCAGATCGTGATCGCTACCGAGCCGGTCGAGCTGCCGAATGGCCGCTTGGCGTCGCGCTCACTCGACAACCGCCTCGGCGTGTACGTTGCACTCGAGGTCGCCCGCCGCGTCCACGAAGCCGGCGGCGGCGGCGGGCCGGTGGCGGGGGTGGCCGCGGTGCAGGAGGAGATAGGAGCGCACGGCGCTCACGCCATGGCCTTCGGGCATCGGCCGGACCTGGCCGTCGTGGTGGACGTCACTCACGCCACCGACGCCCCGGGCGTCGAGATGGGTCAGCTCGGAAAGCACGGCCTCGGCGACGGCCCGGTCATTACGCGCGGCGCGATCGTGAGTCACATCCTGAACGAGCTGCTGGAAGCCGCTGCCGAGGCCGACGGCATCGAGTACGCAATCGACGTGGCGGGCGGCGCCACCCACACGGACGCCGACGCGATTCACCTGAGCCGCACGGGCGTGCCGACCGCCGTAGTCTCGATCCCGCTCCGCTACATGCACTCCCCGGTGGAGCTCGCCGACCTCGAGGACGTGGAGAACGTGATCCGGCTGATCACCGCGATGGCGCTGCGCCTCGAGCCTGATCAGAAGCTCACGCGCTGGTAGCCCGGCTCGCCCGGCAGCCGCGTCGTCCGCTCAGGCCAGCGAAGGCTCGAGCACCGCTTGCGCGACCCTGCCGGCCACGCTCTCGGGCGTGAGCCCGACCTCCTCGCGCAGGAGCGCCGGCTTGCCGTGGGTGACGTAGCGGTCGGGCAGGCCGATGCGCAGCACGCGTGTGCGGCCGAGCAGGTCGCGGTCGGCGAGGTGCTCCAGCACCGCTGAGCCAAAGCCGCCGGCGAGCACGTTCTCCTCGACCGTTACCAGCAGGTCATGCTCGGCTGCGAGGCGCTCGATCAGCTCGGCGTCGAGCGGCTTGGCGAAGCGGGCATCGGCCACCGTCGGCTCGATCTCGTGCTCGTCGGCGAGCAGAGCGGCCGCGCCGAGCGCGACCGGAACTCCGTAGCCGTAGCCGAGCAGCGCCACGCGCTCGCCGTCGTGAAGCAGCTCCCCGTGGCCGATCTCGATCGGCTCGGGATTGGCCGGCAGCGGCACACCCTCCGCCTCGCCGCGCGGGTAGCGCAGCGCGATCGGGCCGTCGTCGTGGAGGAGGGCCGTGCGGAGCATCCGCACCAGCATCGCCTCGTCGCGCGGCGCGAGCTGCACCATGTTCGGAAGGCAGCGCAGGTAGGAGATGTCAAAGACGCCGTGATGGGTCGGACCGTCGTCGCCGACGAGCCCGGCGCGGTCCATCGCAAACACGACGTTGAGGTTCTGGAGGCAGACGTCATGGACGATCTGGTCGTAGCCGCGCTGCAGGAAGGTCGAGTAGATGGCCGCGACGGGCTTCGCGCCCTGGAGGGCCAGCCCGGCGGCGAACAGGACGGCGTGCTGCTCGGCGATGCCGACGTCGTAGTAGCGCTCCGGCAGCTCCTTCTGGAGGATGTTGAGCCCGGTGCCGGAGTTCATCGCCGCGGTGATCCCGACCACGCGGTCGTCGCGGCGGGCCTCGGCGACAAGCGCCTCGCCGAAGACCTGCGTGTACTGGGGCGGCTTCGCGGGCTTGGCGGCGCCGGGCGGGGTCTTCTTGGCCGGCGCGGCCGCGCCGTTGACGATCGAGCCGGGCTTGGCGGCGTGCCACTTCTCCATGCCCTCGAGCCCGCCCTCCTCGTCGGGCACGAAGCCCTTGCCCTTGACGGTCTTGCAGTGCACCACGACAGGGCGGTCGGCCTCGAGCGCGTCCCCGATCGCTTCGCGCAGGGCCTTGACGTCATGGCCGTCGATCACGCCGACGTAGGCGAGGTCGAGCTCCTCGAAGAAGAGCCCAGGCGCCCAGTAGGCCTTGAGCGACTCCTTGAGGATCGGGCCGAGGCGCTCGATGCGCTTCCCGATCCCCGCCGGCAGCTTGGTCAGCGTCTCCTCGGCGTCCTCGCGGGCGTGATAGAGCTTCGGATTGAGGCGCATCCGGTTGAAGTACCGCGACAGGGCGCCTACGTTCGGGGCGATCGACATGCCGTTGTCGTTGACAACGATCACGATCGGCAGGTCCAGGCCGCCGGCGTTCAGCAGCGCCTCGAACGAGACACCGCCGGTGAGCGCGCCGTCGCCGATGACCGCCACGACCTTGCCGTCGGGGGAAGCCCCGCGGCGCATCGCCTCCTTGATTCCGACCGCGTAGGAGACCGACGTCGAGGCGTGGCCGGCGCCCATGATGTCGTGCTCGGACTCGTGTATCGCGCAGAAGGGCGCCAGTCCGCCGTACTTGCGGATCGTGGCGAGCTGCTCGCGGCGGCCGGTGAGGACCTTGTGGGGATAGGCCTGGTGGCCCACGTCCCAGAGCACCTTGTCGGTGGGCGACTCGAGCAGCGAGTGCAGCGCCACGGCGAGCTCGCAGGTGCCGAGGTTGGCGCCGAAGTGCCCGCCGATCTCGCCGATCGTGTCGATGATCAGCTCCCGTACCTCCTGGGCGACCCGCTGGAGCTGATCGTCGTCCAGGCCCTTGAGATCGGCCGGCCCGTGGATGTCTTTGAGTAGCTGGGTGGTCATGCGGTGCGGGTGAGGATGTAGTCGGCCACGCGGGCCAGCCGCGCGGTATCGCCCGTCGCCTCGTCGAGGGCGGCGCGGGCGCCGGCGTGCGAACTGCGGGCAAGCTCTCTCGCCCGCTCCAATCCATACACACTCACGTAGGTGGCCTTTCCATGGCGCTCGTCGGAGCCGCGTGGCTTTCCGGTCTCGGCCTCGTCTCCCGTCACGTCGAGTATGTCGTCGACGATCTGAAAAACCACTCCGAGCTCGGCCGCGAAGCGCCGGTACGGGATTGTGGCAGGTCCATCGAGGCCCTCGAGCGCCAGGACCGAGCATACGGAGGCGGCGATCAGCGCTCCGGTCTTCAGCTCGTGCAGGTGGCGCAGGTCGATGTCGGCCTCACCGGCCACGTCCAGGTACTGGCCGCCGACCATGCCGCCGGTGCCCGCGGCCGCGACCACTTCGCGCACGGCGGCCAGCACGCCGGCCGGGTCGCCGTCCTGCTCGGAGAGCGCGAGACGCAGCCCCTCTGCGAAGAGCCCGTCCCCCGCGAGTATCGCCACGTCCTCGCCGTAGGCGACGTGGCATGTCGGCTGGCCGCGGCGCAGATCGTCGTCGTCCATCGCCGGCAGGTCGTCGTGGATGAGCGAGTAGGTGTGGATCATCTCGATCGCCGCCGCGAGCGGCAGCACGCGGGCGGGCTTGCGCCCGAGCGCCTCGGCGGTAGCGAGGGTGAGCACCGGCCGGATGCGCTTGCCGCCCGCCAGCAGCGAGTAGCGCATCGCCTCCTCGAGCCGCGCGGTCCCCGGCTCACCGGTAAAGCGAAGCGTCTCGAGGTAGGAGTCGACCTGGCGCTGGAGCTCGACCGGATAGGACGCCGCCTCGACGCTCACAGGCCCGCCCCGCTCATAGCAATCGCTCCTGGCCCTCGGCCTCGCCGGCGGACCGGCTGCGCGCATCGATCTCGGCTCCGATCCGCTGGGCCAGCGCGGCACAGCGCTCGACGAGATCTGCGGCCTCCTCGGCATCGACGGCCTCCGAGCGCAGCTTGTCGGCCACCGATTCGAGCTCTGCCGCGAGCTCCTCCAGCGTGGGTGTCTCCCCGGCGTTCACGACGTCACTTCCTCCCGCTGGATCGCTCCCAGGATCCCGTTTACGAAGCCCGGCGCATCGACCGAGCACAGCTCCTTGGCGGCCTCGACGGCCTCGTCGATCGCCACCTCGGCGGGCACGTCGGGGCGGTGGAGCAGCTCGTGCAGCGCCACTCGCATGATGTTGCGCTCGAGCGGCGCGATGCGCGCGAGCGACCAGCCGCTGGCGTGGCGCTCCAGCAGCTCGTCGAGCTCGGGCCGCTCGTGGACGGTCCCCTCCACCAGTTCCCTGGTGAAGGCCGGCGCGTCGCGCTTCAAGAGATCGGCCGCGGGCCGCCCGGTGACATCGGACTGATAGAGGGCGACCACGGCGGCCCGGCGCTGATCGCTCCTGCGCACGTTCCTCTACGCGCGCGAGACGTACTCGCCCGAGCGGGTGTCCACCCGCACCCGGTCACCCTCGTTCACGAACAGCGGCACGCGGACGACGACGCCGGACTCGAGCGTCGCCGGCTTATCCCCTCCACCCGATGCGGTGTCCCCCTTCACGCCCGGCTGGGTCTCGGACACGGTCAACTCGACCGCGGTCGGCACCTGGATGTCGCTGGGCGACTCGTCGACGTAGAGGAGCTCGATCTCCTCGTTGGGCATGATCCACTTGAGCGACTCCTTGACCGAGTCCTCGGGGATCGCGAGCTGGTCGTACGTCTGCGAGTCCATGAAGTGGGCGTCGGTGCCGTCGGTGTAGAGGTACTGCATCTTCCGCGTCTCGGTTCGTACCGGGCGAAACTTCTCGCCGGCACGGAAGGTCCGGTCGATCACTGCGCCGTCCTCTGCACGCTTGAGCTTGGTGCGCACGAAGGCTCCGCCCTTGCCGGGCTTGACGTGCTGGAACTCGACGATCTTGAAGACGGTGCCGTCGACCTCGACGTGCATGCCGCTCTTGAATTGGTTGGTGCCGACCACGGCGACGAAGACTAGTCGCGGGCCTTTGACAACGGCCTACTCCGACAGCCCGGCGGCTTTGATGGCTTCGTCCGGGTTCGCGTACATCTGCATCCTCATCGCCTGGCCGTCCTGGTACGTCCACACCTGAGCGAAGCGCATGTCGACGGGAATTCCCGTGGCCTTCGAACACCCCCGCTGACGGAGGATGACGACAACTCGCTCTCCGGCGTCGAGGTAATCCTCGACCTCTAGCTCCCAGTCCTCCCAAGCATCTGCCCACTCCGCGAGGAATTGCGTCGCGCCCTCGACTCCGAGGTAGATCTGCTGGTCAGGCCAGCCGAGGTTGGACACATCCCAGACGAAATCGGCATGGGCGCGGATCTCACCGGTGGCCATGAATTGCTCGTAGCCGCGTCTGATGAGCTCGAGGTTCTCCTCCGACATCGCCAGCCGAGTATCCCGCAGGCGACGCGGTTACTCGGCAAGTCCCACGGCTTCAAGCGCCTCGTCGCGTTGTTGATACAGGGTGGCCGAGACCACCCTGCCCTCCCGGAAGCTCCAGACGAGGACCGACCCGCGCCCCTCGACCACGGCGCCGCTACCCCTGCCTCGCTGGCGACCATGGAACACGGCGACCACGTGGTCGCCGGCGTCGATGAGCTCGTCGACGATGATGGCGGACTCGTCGAAGGCATCCCACCACGAGCGCACGAACTGGGCCACCTGCTCGCGCCCGCGAAAGATCCCACGCTCTGGGCCCACCGCCCGCGACCAATCCGTTACGAGATCGGGCTCGGCGCCTTCCAGGAACCCATCGACGTCGCGACTGTTGAACGCCTGAAAGGCGTTCCGGACGAGCTCCACGTTCTCCCGCGACATCGCCGCCGAGTATTCCGGAGTCGATTGTCGAGTTGCCGGGCGCAGGCACCGCTAACTCGACAATCCACTTTCCAGCGGGGCTCCGGCCGCCCTGATTCGCGCGATCGTCTCTGCCGGCCGGAGGACCGCCTGGTCCCAGGTGACGCGGAGCACGCGGTCGCCGTGGGCCTCCAGCGCTGCCTGACGCTCGGCATCGTCCTCACGCGCCAGCTTGTGGTCGTGCCACGCGGCGCCGTCGGCCTCAACTACCAGCTGTTGCGCTGGCCAGCGAAAGTCCGGGATCACGGTACGAGCCGGGAGGACCAGTGGAACGCCAACCTCGGGCCGGGCAAATCCCGCGGCGAGCATCAGGTCCAGCACGGTGTCCTCGAGCTCGCTGCGGGTCGGGGCGGGACCGGTGGCCAAGATCTGCGCGAGCTTTCCCGCACCCCGCGGCCGGCCCAGTCGCCCGAGCAGCTCAACCAGTTCGCGCAGCTCGACGAGCTTCATTGACTGCGCCTGACGCACAGCGCGTCGCAACGGCTGTAGCTCAAGGTGCGAGCTGAGATCCACCAGCGTGCGGGCCACCGAAGTGATCGGGATGACCCCGTGCCGGGAGATGTCGGCCGGCTCGAGCGAGAGCGTGCGGTGAACGCGGATCCCGGGGTGACTTCGGGTCCCCGAGCCGGTCACCGTAACCTCGGGGTACCGCCCATCCCAGCGCACTAGCCCGACCAGCGCGGCCACCGAGAAGTTGCTGAGGAGTGCCCGGCGGCCACAAGCCTTTACGGCCGCGAAGAACCGGCCCTCGAGCGGAGGGTTGGGATGCCCGACCGCATACACACCGCGATGCATGCGATGAAGGTGTCCCCGCCGCACGCGCCCGCGCACGCACTCGACCGACAGGCCGCAGTCACGCAGCTCCTGGAGTGAGCACACGCCCCACTGGCGGGCTGCCAGGTGCGCGACGAGCAGGTCGGGCCGGCCCCGCGCCGCGTCGTTGCTGAGCGTTTTCTGCACGCCTCGATGATGGCTCAAGGCGCGAAACGGCAGGACGCGCGTGTGTCACAAAGCTGCACCAAGATTGCCCCGTGAGGCCCCATGAATCCGAGCAACGAGCTCCATCGTCGAGTTAGCGGGCGAGGGGACCGCTAAGTCGACAATGGAGGGTCGGGGTGACAATGGAGGGTCGGGGTGACAACGGACGGCCGGGGTGACAACGGACGGCCAGGCGACAACGGACGGCCGGGGCGAAAGCCGGGCTGGGCGCCCACTACCCCCAAAACCGCTCCACCCCGTCCGGCAGCCGCTCCTCCTCCAACAGCTTCTCGAGGTGCGAGGCCAGCGAAAGCGCGGCGAAGTCACGCAGCTGCGGCGGGACGTCTGACCAGGCCGAGTCGAGCAGCTCGTCGCGGGTGCGCAGGCCCGCCGCGAGGGCGTCCAAGAGGTCGCGCTCGCGCTCGAGGCGGTGGGCGATGTACTCGTCGAGCTTGGCCGCGGGATCCCAGACGTAGGGACCATGGCCCGGGCAGAGGACCTCGAGATCCAGCTCGCGCAGGCGCTCAAGCGAGCTCAGGTAGGCCGAGAGCGAGCCCTCCCCGGGGGCGATGAACACGCTCCCGCTCCCCAGCACCGTGTCCCCTGTGAAGCAGGTGCGCCCCGCGATCAAACAGACGCTGTCGGGCGAGTGGCCCGGCGTGGCGAGCGCCCGCAGCGGGCCCACCTGCTCGCCGTCGCCCGGGAGCGTCACAGACACGCCCAATCGCTCCGCGCCCTCGGAATGGTCGGGGTGCGCATGGGTCAGTACAACCCCGGCGAGACCATCCGGCGCCGCCACCCGGACGGCGTCCAAATGGCCCGCGTCGTCGGGCCCGGGATCAACCACCCAGCCCTCGATCACGTAGGTGTTCGTCCCGTCGAGCGTCAACAGCGATGGGTTGGGCGCGCGCACGCGAAACACACCGGCAGGCGCCCGGCCGGAGTGCTTCATGCGGCGGATGTAAAGGGGAGTAAGCTCACACCCGGTTGGGCTCGCGCACCCATACAGGGGGAATGGTCGGCGAGCGGGGCGTGTTCCTGCTTGCCATGGCCGCAGTCTGCCTGGTGGCAGCGCTCGACGCAGTCCTGGGCGGTCGCGCGGTGCTCGTCGAACTGCTGCTCATCGGCCCCGTGATCGCCGCGATCGGCGCGTCGACCAAGCAGACCGCGATCGTCGCCGTCTTCGCGGTGGTGGTATCGATCCCGCTCGGGGCCACGAGCGACGCGTTCGGCACGGCAGACCACTGGACGGGCGTCATAACGGTAGCCCTGATCGGCGCCCTCGCGGTCTCCATCGCCCGCCTGCGAGCCAGGCGCGAGCGCGACGCCGCCCGCATGGCGGTCCAGTACCGCGTGGCACGAGTGCTGGCCGAAGCGGAGTCGCTCGAGACCTCCGCTCCGCGGCTTCTGTCGGCCATTGCCGAGCCGCTCGGCTGGGACGTTGGGCACCTCTTCGAGGCTCGCGAGCCCGGGACGCTGCATTCGGTCGCCTCCTGGACACGGCCCGGCCTGGAGGTGCCGGCGTTCGAGGCGGCAACCCAGGACCTGGTGGTACGCAGCAAGACCTTCCTCCCGGGCCACGTGTGGCACACCGGCAAGCCGACCTTCATCGAGGACGTGCTCGGACTAGACGACTTCCAGCGAGCCGACGCCGCGCGCCGGTCGGGCCTGCGCGGGGGGATGGCGTTTCCGATCGCAAGCGGCGGAGAGAACGTCGCCGTCGTCGAGCTCTTCTCCTGCGCCGTCCAGGAGCCCGAGCCCGAGATGGTCGACGTGACCGCAGCCGTGGGGGCACTCATCGGGGAGTTCATCGAAAGACTGAGGGCGGGCGAGGCGGTCAGCCGGAGCGAGGCCCGCAAGAGCGCGCTGCTCGCGGCCTCCCTCGACGCCGTAATCGTCATGGACCACCAGGGCCGTGTGGTCGAGTTCAACCGGGCGGCCGAGCAGATCTTCGAGCGGCCGGCCGAGGAAGCCATCGGCGCCGAGTTGGCCGCGCTCGTCATACCGCCCGCGCTGCGCGAGCGCCATCGCGCGGCGGTGCGGCGCACCGTCGAAACCGGCGAATCGGCGCTGATCGGCCAGCGGCTCGAGCTGACCGCGATGCACGCGGATGGCAGCGAGTTTCCGGTGGAGCTCGCGATCACGCGCATTCCGGGCAGCGACCCTCCCATGTTCACCGGCACGGTCCGCGACATCACCCGGCGGCAGCGAGAAGAGCAAGAGCGCGACGACCTGCTCCGCCTCGAGCAGCTGTCTCGGCTCGATGCGACCGAGGCGCGCGACCAGCTCGGGGCGATCCTCAGCGGGATCGCCGACGCGGTCACCGCCCAGGCCTCGGACGGGCGCCTGCTCTTCGCCAACGACGCCGCGGTCGAGCTGCTCGGCTTTGAGTCGAGGGAGGCGCTGCTGTCCGCACCGTTGATGGCCATCATGGACCGCTTCGACGTGCTCGACGACCAGGGTGGGCCGTTCGCCCTCGACCGGCTTCCCGGGCGCCGCGCCCTGGTAGCCGGCGTGCGCGACGAGGTCGTGGTGCGCTTCCGCGTGCGGGCGACCGGCGAGGAGCGCTGGTCGGCGGTCAAGGCCACCCCGATCTTCGACCCGGACGGCGCCGTTCGGATGGCCATCAACGTGATCGAGGACATCACGATCCACAAGCGCGCCGAGCGCGCGCAGCGCTTCCTCTCCGAGAGCACCGCCGTGCTCGGCTCCTCGCTCGATCCCGAGGAGGTGCTGGGTCAGGTGGCGACCTTGGGCGTTCCCGAGGTGGCCGACTGGCTCTTCGTCGACCTCGTGACCGACGCCGGCGTCGAGCGGGTGGCCGTGGCGCACCTGGATCCGGCGAAGGTGCGGCGGGCGGAGGAGCTATACAGAGTCTCGCCGCCGGATCCGAACGCGGCCGGCGGAGTGCGGCACGTGCTGCGGACAGGCGTGTCGGAGCTCCACTCCGACCTGATGGCCGAGCTCGAGGGGTCGATGTCGAACGGTGCCGCCTACTTCAGGCTCGCGCGCGAGTTCGGGATGCGCTCCGCGGTCGTCGTCCCCATGGCCGCCCGCGGGCGTACGCTCGGCGCGCTCACCCTCGCAACCGATTCGTCCGGGCGCCGATTCGACGAGCGCGACCTTGAGCTCGCCGAGGAGCTCGCCCGGCGCTGCGCGACCGCGATCGACAACGCCCGACTGTTCTCGGACCGGGCGTACATCGCGCGCACCCTTCAGGACAGCCTCCTGCCCTCGGAGCTTCCGGACATCCCCGGAATCGAGGCCGCGGCGCGCTTTCGGCCCACGGGCGAGGGCAATGAGGTGGGCGGCGACTTCTATGACCTGTTCGAGAGCGGCCGGCGCGGCTGGACGGTCGTGATGGGCGACGTCTGCGGCAAGGGCCCGGACGCGGCGGCGGTGACCGCCCTGGCCCGCTACACGCTGCGCGCCGCCGCGATGCGCGAGCGGCTTCCCAGTCGCAGCCTGCACATCCTCAACGAGGCGCTGTTGCGCCAGCGCCACGACCGGCGCTTTTGCACGGTGGCCTATGCCTATCTGGAAAAGTCCGAAGACGGCGCTCGCGTCGCCTGTGCGAGCGGCGGCCATCCGCTTCCACTGCTCGTGCGCGTCGACGGCACTGTGGAGCCGGTCGGCGCACCGGGCACACTGCTCGGGGTGCTGCCCGATCCGAGATTCGAGGACCGGTCGGTCACGCTCGGTCCCGGCGACGCGCTGGTCCTCTACACCGACGGAGTGATCGAAGCGCGCAGCTCGGATGGCGTGGACGGCATGCTCGATGAGGCCGGGCTGACGCACCTGCTCACCGCCTGCGCGGGCTTGGGGGCCGACGCCATAGCGACACGGGTCGAGGAAGCGGCGTTCGCTGCATCCGGCGGAAGTCCGCGCGACGACATCGCCGTCCTGGTGCTCCGCGTGGCTGCCTGAGCATGGTGGGGCGCCGGATGGTGATGTTGCCCTTGCGTCCCCTTCTGGGTACATAGGTTCAAAGTTGGCCCTTCTTCAAACCACGATGGGCCTTTGTTACGACCAACGCGACACGGGAGACCGCGTATTCCCACGAACACCGCACGCACGGCGCGTCGCCATGCGCGCCATGACCATCCGTGGCTACCTCGGATGAGCTCGGGCACCCGTCACGACGTCGACGACGGCATCTCCCTCCGTCTCTACGGCGATCCCGGCGCCGCCGCCCAGGCACGCCGGGCGCTCGGGAAGCTGCGCGGCGACATCGACCCGCCGCTGATGGAGACGCTGCGCCTGCTCGTCACCGAGCTCGTGACGAACAGCGTCAAGCACACCGAGGCTGACAGCGTGGTCCTCAAGGTGCTGGTGGGCCGGTCGGCCGTCTGGACCGAGGTCACCGACGAGGGCCCGGGCTTCGATCCGGCCACAACGGGCGTCCCGCGCCAGGACCGCTCCGGCTGGGGCCTGTTCCTCGTGGAGCGCCTTGCACACCGTTGGGGCGTGCACCAGGAGGGTGCCGCCACCAAGGTCTGGTTCGAGCTGCTGCGCGGCTGAGCCGGCCGCTTCCTAGAGGCGCAGCTGCTCCTCGCCCGCGGGTACCTGCCCGAGCAGCGCGCGGAAGCGCTGGGCGGCTGTCGGAGCGTCGTCGCCGCGGTTGTTGTTGAACGCCACGTGGACCTCGCGCGCCTGCTCGGCTAGCGCGCGCACGCGCTCCGCAACCTCCTCGAGCTCGTCCTCCTCATAGCGCCAGCCGAAGCGCTCGGCGACCGACTTGCCCGTCATGTAGCCGTCGGTGTTGCGGCCGTGCAGGCGCACGTATGCGAGGTCGTCGCGAGTGACGGCGTCGAGCTCCGACGGCATGATCGGGATGTGGTCGCCGGGCGGGGCGTCCACACAGACGAACGCGATGCCGCGGTCGGCAAACCAGCCCAACGTGCGCTCGCGCCGGCTCTCGCGCACCCAGCCGCGGTGGCGCAGCTCGATCGCCACGCGGTGCGGTGAGAACGCCTCGACCAGGCCGTCGAGCTCGGCGAGCTCGTGCTTGCCGGGTGAGAACGCCGGGGTCATCTGCACGAGGAAGCCGCCGAGCTTGCCGGCCTCGGCGAGCGGGGCCGTCTCCTCGACGAGCCTGCCGGCCAGCGCGATCTCGAGCTCCTCGGTCAGGCGCACCCGCCCGCGCTCGTTGGTCTGCAAGCCATCGCGCATATCGGGCGGGAGCGAGTCGATCGGCGCCGCGTGACGGGAGAGCAGGCGATGGGCCTTGACGTCGAAGACGAAGCCGTCGGGCGTCCCCTCGACCCACCTGTGCACGTTGTTGCGGTCGGGGATCGCGTAGAAGCTCGAGTTGAGCTCGACGTACCCGAAGCGCTCCGCGTACCAGGCCAGGCGCTCCCTGGCCGCGAGCTGCGGCGGGTACCACTCCTTGACGAAGCCGGAATCCGCCCAGCTCGAGGTTCCCACGAGGATCGTCCCGGTCACTCCGAAACCGTACCTAGCCTCCTCGCCGCCCAAAGCTGTGACCCGCCGGGGCGACCGCGCGCAGATCCGCCTCCTCCTGGGTCTCTGTGCTCCACACGCGGCGCGGCTCGATGTGCTTGACCTTTGCGACCGGCAGGTCCGGGCGCTCGAGGCGCTCGATCTGGTCGACCAGCACGTTGGTAGTGCCCTCGCGCTGCTCTAGCCGACCGGTGGCCAGCACGAGCGGCTCGGCGCGGACGGCCAGGCGGAAGCGGTCGTGGATCGGCGGGGGGACGATCAGGTTGATCGTCCCGAGCTCGTCCTCGAGCAGCATGAAGGTGACCCCCTTTGCCGTGGCCGGGCGCTGACGCGCGATCACCAGGCCGGCCACCCGTACCCGGCGCCCGTGCTGTCCGCGCTCGACCTCGCGGCTCGTGCTCAGGTCGGCGGGCAGGCCGGAACGCATCAGCTGGAGCGGGTGCTCGCGCAGGGTCACGCCGGTCGAGCCGTAATCGGCGAGCATCCGCTCCCAGGCCGACAGCGCACGCAGCTCCGGCCCCTCGTGCGGGTCAAGCGGCAGGGCGAGCTGCGTGCCGTAGGCGCCGACCGGCACTCCCGGCACGGTAACGCCGAGCATCCAGAGAGCCTGACGGCGGCGGCCGTCTATGGCATCCGGGGGCGCACGCCCCCCGGCCCCCGCTGATTACAGGCCGGCGCGCGGGCCAACAGGGGGCTCACGCCCCCGGTCCCCCGCGGATTCCAGGCCGGCTCGCGGTCCAACAGGGGGCGCACCCCCCCCCG
>JBEVKF010000054.1:0-8212 GCA_040509755.1 Thermoleophilaceae bacterium
GCGACGCTCGCAAAGTCGCAGGAGGACCGGCACGTGCTCGACGTGCTCTTCGACCGCTTCTTCTTTCGGGCGGTCGAGCAGCAGGCGGTCGAGCGCGGGCTGCGCGAGGAGCGCTTCCAGGGTGGTGAGGGGATCGACCTCGAGGCCCTGCGCGAGCGCATCCGCGACGCGATCCGCGCGGGCTCGGACGGGGAGATGCGCGACCTCGCGCGGCTCGCGATCGCCGCCTTCGGGCGCCAGGGCGAGGGCTCGGGCGTGATCGGGGTCGATGTCCAGCGCATCCGGCGCACGCTCGGGCTCAAGGGCGAACGCCCAGGCGCCGAGCTCCCCGATCCGGATGCGGTGCCGCGAGACCGCCTTCAGGAGTTCGAGCAGCACGTCCGCCGTGAGCTCGAGCGCCAGATGATCGAGCGCACCCGGGCGCTGCCGCCGGCCAAGCCGCTCAGGGAGTTCGACCGCGCGCTGCCGTCCAATCCCGCGCAGGACCTCTCGCAGGTGCACCGCGTGGTGGCGCAGCTGAAGAAGCGGCTCGCCTCGCAGGGGCGCGAGCATCGCGGCCGTCGCCGTTCGTGGCAGGTGGACGTGCGCCGCACGATGCGCGCCTCGCTGCAGACCGGCGGCGTGCCGCTCGCGCTGAAATACCGCCCGCGCCGCCCCAAGCGCCCTGAGCTCTATGTGCTCTGTGATGTCTCGACGAGCGTCACGAGCGCCAGCGTCTTCTTCCTCTCGGTGCTCCACGCGCTCCACGACCAGTTCCGCAAGCTGCGCTCGTTCGTGTTCGTCGAGCGGATCTCCGAGGTGACGGAGGTGTTCGAGCGCGAGCGCTCGTTCGAAGCGGTCTCGCGCCGGATCGCCACCGACGCCGGAGTGGCCGACGTGTCGGGCTACACCGACTACGGCCGGGTGTGGCTCGAGTTCCTGGAGAAGGTCGTCGACGACCTCGATCCGCGCTCGACCGTGATCGTGCTTGGCGACGCGCGCACCAACGGCCGCGAGCCCCACGCGCAGGTGTTCGCCCGGGTGGCCGAGCGCGCCGGGCACACCTTCTGGATCAACCCCGAGCCGCGGCTCTATTGGAACTACGGCGACTCGGTGATGTCGGCGTACGAGCCGCACTGCGACGGCGTATTCGAATGCTGGACCACCAAGCAGCTGGAGGCGTTCGTGAACGCGATCGCAGAGTTGAGGGTGGCAGCCTGAAAGGTGAAGCTCAGAAAGGGCTCTGACCCCTTCAGACCCCTAGCTTCACGCCCAGCTTGACCCCGACCCGCTCGGCCACCAGATCGAGGTCGGTGCGGTGCTTGACGATGATCGACATCGTCTGCTCGAGCACGGCCTGGTCGACGTCCTCGGCGCCCAGCAAGAGCAGCGCCCGCGCCCAGTCGATCGACTCCGCGATCGAGGGCGGCTTCTTCAGGTCGAGCGCCCGCACCATGTGGATGACCTCCACGAGCTTGCGCGCGATCTTCTGGTCGAGCTCGGGGGCGTGCAGGTGCACGATCTCGAGCTCGCGCTCCACGTCCGGATAGTCGAGCCAGAGGTAGAGGCAGCGCCGCTTGAGCGCCTCGGTGAGCTCACGCGAGTTATTGGAGGTGAGCAGCACGAGCGGGCGCGTGCGCGCCTCGACCACGCCCAGCTCGGGAATCGAGATCTGGAAGTCCGACAGGACCTCGAGCAGCATTGCCTCGAACTCCTGGTCGGTCTTGTCGATCTCGTCGATCAGGAGCACGACCGGGTGCTCGGTCGAGATCGCGGTCAGCAGCGGGCGCGAGAGCAGGAAGTCCGGCCCGAAGATGTCCCCCTTGACCTCCTCCCAGCCGGCCTCGCTGGCCTCGGCCTGGATGCGCAGGAGCTGCTTGCGGTAGTTCCACTCGTACAGCGCCTTGGCCTCGTCGAGCCCCTCGTAGCACTGCAGCCGGATCAGCGGGCGACCGGTCGCGCGCGAGACCGCCTTGGCCAGCTCGGTCTTTCCGACGCCGGCCGGGCCCTCGTCGAGCACCGGCTTGCCGAGCTTGCCCGCCAGGAACGAGACAAGCGCGGCGGACTCGTCGGCCAGGTAGCCGGCCTCTCCCAGCCGGGCCTTGGCTTCGTCGATCGTCTGGAAAACGTCGCTCATCCGGACGGAAGGATACTTTCGGCTCCTTGGCCGGCTCGTTCCTCTTTGCCATGTCGGACTTCCTCGACCCTCGCTCGGGCCCGGATCAGAGCGGCGACTTCGAGATCTCGCCGTCCTTCTTTCTCGGAATGCTCGTCCTCGGGTTCGTGATCGGAACGATGGGCCACATCATCAAGTCAAAGACGCTCGTGATCGCCGGGATCACCCTGGTATTCGCGGCGACGGTCCTGCTGCCGGTCGTGCTCAACATCTCGAACTAGATGACCGATTCCAAATCCGTGCACCTCCGGGTGGCGCGCCTTCGGGCTCGGGCCAACGGCGGGCTATAAGGGGTGGGACGGGTCGGCGCGACCCCCCTTTCGGCCGGATTTGACGTCCGTTGTCGAGTTAGCGTTCCCTTGGACCGCAAACTCGACAATGACGCGGGCTTGGGCGCGTTTCCGGGCACCCTTTATTGCCCAGGCAGCGCGTCGCACCCCTGGACCGGCGGTCTATAGGCGCTGCATCCCCACCAGCTTGGTCCCCGCGCGCCCCCGCAGGCACATGGATTCGAAATCAATCAGCGGCGCCGCGAAAGCCCTCGCGCCAGCTCGGCCGGCCCGGCGTCCACTCGAGCTCGCGCTTGGCCTTGGCGTTGGAGGCGCCGGGCAGGCGCGTGGCCATCTGAGCGACGAAGCGGCCCGCGATCAGCCGCGCGAGCCAGACCGGCGCGCGGCGCGGCGGCTTGGCGCCGATCGCCTCGGCATAGGCCGGCAGCCACTCCCGCATCGGCGCCGGCTCGTCGTCGACGACGTTGTAGATTCCGGACGCCCCGCGCTCGACCGCCGCGACGGTCGCCGCCGCGGCGTCGTCGACGTGAATGAACGAGAACAGGCCGGCGCCGCTGCCGATCACGGGGAAGCGGCGGCGGCGTACGTCCTCGGCCGTCGACCCGTCGGCGGCGTAGTAGGTGCCGGGCCCGTAGAACCAGCCGTAGCGCAGCACGAGGCCCTCGGCCTCGAGCACCATGCGCTCCATCTCGGCCACCGCGCGGCAAGCGTCGGCAAAGGGCGCGGGCGCGTCGAGGAACAGCGGCGCCGCCTCGTCGAGGACGGCCGGCCGCTCGGGCGGGCGGTAGGCGAAGGCGATGCTCTGGCAGAGGAGGCGGCGCGCGCCGGCGGCACGGGCGGCGTCGATCAGGTTGCGCGTGCCCTCGGTGCGCACCCGGTTGGTCGCGTCGTAGAGCCCCTTGTCGCGCGGATTGAAGCGCCGCGGCAGGGCGGTCAGCTCATGGATGACAGCCTCGGGAGCGGCCTCGGCGAGGACGCCATGCAACGCGTCACGGTCGAACACGTCGGCCACGGCGGCGTGAGCGCCGACCGCCCGGATCTCGTCGGTCGTGGCCGGCGAGCGCGTCATGCCGGTGACCTCGTGGCCCGCGGCCACCAGCCGCGGCAGGAGCGGGCGCCCGATTGCGCCGCTCGCGCCGGCGACGAAGACCCTCACCGGGCCGGCGCCCGGTCGGCGCCGCGCAGCATCCAGCCGAGCAGCACAGTGGTGAGCAGCAGCGAGACGAGGTTCGCCGGCCCGAGCCAGGACGGCTCGGCCTCGCCCACGTCGATCAGGTGGTTGAGCGAATGCAGGGCGTATTGAATGAACGCGAGAGCCAGCACGGGAACGCGCCAGGACGCTCGCCCAACCGAGACGAACGCCGCGATCCCAAGCGCGAGGTACCAGGTGGCGAGGTCGGCCATGTAGTGGTCGTTGCGAGCACCGTAGGGACCGATCTGGTCAAAGAAGAAGCCGGGCGCGAGCCACAGCAGCAGCCCCAGCACGACCTGGGCCCCGGCGAAGACCGCAAGGAGTGCCTTCACAGCCAGCGCCGCGTGGCGAGCGTAAGGCCGTCGCCCACCGGCAGCACCCCGGCGAGCCAGCGCTCGCTCTGCATCAATTCGGCGTTCAGCGCGCGGGCGGCCGCGAGCGAGGCGTCGCGCCAGAGCGTCTCGGCGTCCTCGGGGAGGGCCACCTCGCCGGACATCAGCGTGTTGTCGACCACGAGCAGCGCCCGTTCCGACAGGAGCGGCTCCGCCATCTCGATGTAGCTCCCGTACTGGTCCTTGGCGGCGTCCACGAACAGGAGATCGAACGGTCCGGAGAGCCCGGCGATCGTCTCGCGAGCGTCGCCCTCGATCAGCTCCACCCGGCCGCCCACCCCGGCGCGGCTCCAGAAGTCGCGCGCCTGGCGCGCACGGTCCGGATCGATCTCGAGCGTGACCACCCGCCCCTCGGAGAGCTGCTCGGCCATGTGTAGCGTGGAGTAGCCGATCGCGGTCCCCACCTCCAGAACGACCGGATCGAGCGCGCGGCACAGCGAGGCCAGCAGGCGTCCGGTCTCCCAGAAGACGATCGGCACCGAGTCGCGATCGGCCAAGGCCTCCATCTCCGCCATGACCTCAGAGCGCTCGGGGCGCAGTTCGTGGAGGTAGCTCTCCACCCGCTCGTCGAGGATGCGCATCGGCGAGAGAGTATTGCGCGGCGTTCCGTAACCTTGTTCGGATGAGCGGGACCGTCGAGCGGATCGCCGTGGCTGCCGAGGAGAGCGCCCTGCCGAGTGCCGTCGGGTGGGTCGAGGTCACCGCCGCCGGGGTCGTGGGCGACCGCTACCACGACTCGCGTGACCTCACGCTGATCGAGGCCGAGGCGCTCGAGGGCCTGAGCGCCGACGACGGAGTCGAGCTGTCCCACGAGGAGTCGCGCCGGCAGGTGCTCACGCGCGGCATCCGCCTCAACGAGCTCGTCGAGAAGCGCTTCCGCGTGGGCGAGGTGGAGTGCGTGGGCCAGGAGTGGTGTGAGCCGTGCAACCACCTGCAGTCGCTGACCAAGCCCGGTGTGCTGCGCGGTCTGGTCCACCGCGGCGGGCTGCGCGCCGACATCGTGCACCCCGGGCGGATAGCGGTGGGCGACTCCGTGGTCATGGTGCCCGGCGATGGCTGATCTGATCGAGGTCCCCTCCGGTCTTGAAGGCGTCATCGCCTTCGAGACCTCGATCGCGGAGCCCGACAGGGAGGGCGGGGCGCTTCGCTACCGCGGCGTCGACATCGAGGACCTCGTCGGCCGCGTGCCCTTCGAGAAGGTCTGGGGGCTGCTCGTGGACGGCAGCTACGAGCCCGGGCTGCCGCCGGCCCAATCGCATCCGCTCGCCGTGCGCACGGGCGATCCGCGCGTCGACCTGCAGGCCGCGCTGGCCATGCTCGCCCCGGAGTGGGGCCTCAAGCCGCTGATCGACATCTCCGAGGAGCAGGCGCGGGCGGACCTGGCGCGCGTGTCGGTGATGGCGCTGTCCTTTGTGGCGCAGTCCGCGCGCGGTGTCGGCCGCCCGCCGATTCCGCAGCGCGAGATCGACAAGGCGCGCTCGATTCCCGAGCGCTTCCTGATCCGCTGGCGCGGCGAGGCGGACCCGCGGCACGTGAAGGCGATCGACGCATACTGGATCTCCGCCGCCGAGCACGGGATGAACGCCTCGACCTTCACCGCGCGCGTGGTGGCCTCCACAGGAGCCGACGTAGCGGCCGCGCTGTCCGCCGGCGTAGGCGCGCTCTCCGGACCCCTCCACGGCGGGGCGCCCAGCCGCGTGCTGCACATGCTCGACGAGGTCGAGGCGACCGGCGACGCCACGCGCTGGGTCAAGCGGGCGCTTGACTCGGGCGATCGCCTGATGGGCTTTGGCCACCGCGTCTACCGCGCGGAGGACCCGCGGGCCAGCGTGCTGCGGCGTACCGCGCGCGAGATCGGCGCGCCGCGTCTCGACGTCGCCGAGCAGCTCGAGCAGGCGGCGCTCGCCGAGCTCAAGGCGCGCAGGCCCGACCGCGTGCTGGCCACGAACGTGGAGTTCTGGTCGGCGGTAGTGCTCGACTACGCCGACGTGGCGCCCGAGCTGTTCACGCCGATGTTCTCCTGCGCGCGCGTGGCGGGGTGGGCCGCCCACATCCTCGAGCAAAAGCGCGAGGGCCGGCTCGTTCGGCCGAGCGCGAAGTACGTCGGCCAGGCTCCGCGCTCGGCCGACTCGGTGAACGGAGCCTCCTCCGCCTGATGGAGGGCGGCGCGCCACCCGCGGAGGTGGCCTCCCCCCGCACCAAGAGCCTCGTTCTCGTCGCCGCGATCCTGGGGACGGCCGTCGTCACCGTCGACTCCACCGTGGTCAACGTGGCGCTGCCGGCCATCGAGGACGATCTCGGGGGCGGGCTCGCGGGCCAGCAGTGGACGTCGAACGCCTACCTCGTCACGCTCGGCTCGCTGCTCTTGATCGGTGGCTCGCTCGGCGACATCTTCGGCGAGCGCAGGGTGTTCGCGCTGGGAGTGCTCGGCTTCGGCGTCACGTCGCTCGCGTGCGCGCTCGCGCCGACGATCGAGTTGCTGGTGGCGGCACGAGCGCTGCAGGGAGTGGCCGGCGCGCTTCTCACGCCGGCGGCGCTGGCGGTGATCGTCACGACGTTCCCGCCCGCGGAGCGCGGCCGGGCCGTGGGCTCCTGGACGGCCTGGGCGGGCATCGGCACGGTGCTCGGGCCGCTCATCGGAGGCCAGCTCGTCGACACGACCTCGTGGCGCTGGATCTTCGCGATCAACGTGCCGATCGTGATCATCACCATCGTGCTGATCCTGCGGGTCGTCCCCGCCGGACGCGGTCGCGATCCGGACGCCCGCGTGGACTACGTGGGCGCGCTCCTGTGCGCGTTTGGCCTGGCCGGCATGACCTATGGCCTGATCGATCAGCCGCTGCGCGGCTGGACCGATCCGCTGGTGGCGCTGCCGCTGGCGCTCGGCGCGCTGATGTTTGCGGGCTTTCTGGCCTGGGAGGCGCGCACGCCAAAGCCGATGCTGCCGCTCACGCTGTTTCGGCGCCACAACTTCGCTTTCGGAAACATCGAGACCTTCACCATGTACGGCGGCCTCGGCCTGACGTTCTTCTTCCTCATCCTGTTCCTGCAGCAGGTGGCGGGTTTCAGTGCGCTGGCCGCCGGCACCTCCTCGCTGCCCGTCACGGTCATGATGTTCGCGTTCTCCAGGCGCTTTGGAATGCTCGCCGACCGCCACGGGCCGCGCTTGTACATGGGGGTGGGGCCCTTGATCGCGGCGGCCGGAATCGCCTGGTTCCTGCGGCTGGACGCCGATGTGGACTACGTGGTCGACCTGTTGCCCGGCCTGCTCGTGTTCGGCCTCGGGCTGTCGATGACCGTCGCGCCGCTGACCGCCACGGTGCTCGCGGACGCCGACGAGTCCAACGCCGGGATCGCGTCTGGCGTCAACAACGCGATCGCGCGCGTGGCGGGGCTGGTGGCGGTCGCCGCGGTGGGCGCGGTGGTCGCCGCCTCGTTCGCTTCTCGGCTCGAGGACTCGATCAGCGACGAGGCCGCCGCCCGGCCGGAGGTGGTCGCGGCCGTGGAAGACGCGAAGACGCAACCGCTGACCGTGGTGTCGGTGGAAGGGGTACCCGAGCGGATCGACGCCTCGGTGCGCGAGAGCGGCGAGGACGCCTCGGTGGGCGCCTTCCACGTCGGGATCGGGATCTCAGCGGTGCTGGTCGCGCTCGGAGGGATCCTGGGGCTCGTGGGGATCCGCAACCCGAGGCGCCGCGTCGCCGCGGCCGACTGCGCCGGAGGCCAGATCGCGGGGCACCCGCGCGAAGGCGCCAGCCAGTCGCCGTGCGACTGGGACGCGGCGGCGGCCTGAGGGCCCGCCTTACGTTTGCCGCCCATGTGGCGGTCAACGTCAGGCGCGTGCGGCCCGGGGGGCCAGGTAGGAGCTCGGGGACATGTCCCGAAGGGGGGTGCGTGCTGTTCATGGTCATCGAGCGCTTCACACCCGACGGCGCGGGGGAGATCTACCGGCGGCTACGCCGCGGCGGTCGGGGGTTTCCGGAAGGCCTTCGTTATGTGGACAGCTGGGTGCGGGCGGACCTACGCGGCTGCTTTCAGCTCATGGAGTGTGAGGACCCGGCGAGCTTTCAGGAATGGATCGCGTACTGGGGCGACCTCGCCGACTTCGAGATCGTTCCCGTGGCCGGGTCGTCAGACACCCAGGAGCTGATGGCGCGCCTGGACGCAGCAGACGCCCGCTAGC
>JBEVKF010000055.1:0-13963 GCA_040509755.1 Thermoleophilaceae bacterium
CGCGACCGCTCGCTGCGCGGGTCGCGCTGGTTCGGCCGCTACGTCTACGGCGACTACTGCAACCCAGCGCTGCGCCTCTCCTCGCTGCGGCGCCCCAGCGCCGCCTCGCAGACGAGCGGGCTGAACGTGTCGAGCCTCGTCTCCTTCGGGGAGGACGGCCGCGGCCGCGTCTACGCCGTCTCCCTGGAGGGACCGGTCTACCGCATCGGGCGCGGCTGAGGTCCTACACTCGGGAGCCCCCGAGCAGGAGGCCCCAGTGCATTTCGATGGCGTGATCCCAGCGGCGCTGACCCCGTTCGACGAGAGCGGAGAGGTGGACGTCGCGGCGCTCGCGGCCACCGCCGAATCGCTGATCGACAGCGGGGTGACCGGCGTGGTCGCCACCGGCACGATGGGGGAGGCCCAGAGCCTGAGCACCCACGAGCGGCGGCGCGTGATCGAGACGCTGGTGGGCGCCGCCGACGGCCGGGTGACGGTGACCGCGGGGGTGTCGAGCGAGACGCCGGCGGCGTCCATCGCGTACGCGGCCGGCGCCGAAGCGGCCGGAGCCGGTGCTCTGATGCTGTTGCCTTCCCTGGGCTACGGGGGCGACGCTCGCGAGATCGAGGCCTTCTACCGGGCGGTCGCGGGCTCCACCGACCTGCCGATCATGGCCTACAACAACCCCAAGGCGAGCGGTACCGACATGCCCCCGGCCCTCGTCGCGCGGCTGGCCGAGATAGACGGCGTCGTGGCGATCAAGGAGTGCTCGGGCGACGCCCGCCGCCTGGCGGAGCTGCTGAATCTCACCGAGGGCTTCGAGGTGCTGGTCGGCGGAGACGACTGGGCGCTGGAGGGCTTCTGCGCCGGGGCGACCGGCTGGATCTCCGGAGTGGCCAACGTAGCTCCGCGCGAGTGCATCGACCTGTTGCGCCACTGCCAGGAGGGCCGGCTCGACGAGGCTCGCGAGGTGTACGCCCGCATCCTCCCGCTTGCCCGGCTCGACATGAGGCCGAAGCTCGTGCAGTTCTTCAAGGCCGCCATGGACCTGACCGGCCGCCGCGGAGGGCCGTGCCGCCCGCCGCGTCTCGAGTTGAGCGCAGAGGAGCGCCGGGAGGTGGAGGAGGCCGTGGCCGCGCTGGGCGCGGGGGTGCCCGGTTGATCGCATTCAGCGCGGTCGACTCACACACGGAGGGAATGCCGACGCGTGTGATCACCGGCGGCGTGGAACCGATTCCCGGCGCGTCGATGCTCGAGCGCAAGCTTCACTTCGAACAGCACATGGACGGCCTGCGCCTGCTGCTCATGCGCGAGCCGCGCGGACATGGCGCGATGTCGGGGGCGATCCTGCAGCCGCCGCTGCGCGAGGAAGCCGACTGGGGCGTCCTCTTCATCGAGGTCTCCGGCTGCCTGCCGATGTGTGGCCACGGGACGATCGGCGTGGCCACGGTCCTCGTGGAGAGGGGGATGGTCGCCGTGTCCGAGCCCGAGACCGTCGTGAGACTCGACACGCCGGCGGGCCTGGTCGAGGCGCGCGTGCACGTCGAGGGCGGCCGCGCGCGCTCGGTCGCCCTGCGCAACGTCCCGTCCTTCCTGCTCGCTCGTGACCGCCAGGTCCACGCGAATGGCCGGGTACTGACCTACGACATGGCCTTCGGCGGCAACTTCTACGCGATCCTGCCCGCCGAGTCCGCCGGCGTCGCCGTCGATCCCGCGTGCGCCGGTGAGCTGGTCGAGCGCGGCCTGGAGGTGATGGCGGCGATCAACTCGGTCGATCGGCCCCAGCACCCCGCCGACGTCCGCATCGGCGGCTGCAAGCATGTCGTGTTTACCGCGCCCGGCCTGGACGGCCCGCTCTCGCAGCGCAGTGCGACCTCGATCCACCCGGGCTGGCTCGACCGCTCCCCCTGCGGCACGGGCACCTCCGCCAAGCTTGCCGCGATGCACGCCCGCGGCGAGGTTGCGGTTGGGGAGGAGTTCGTCAACCGCTCGGTGATCGGCACACGCTTCGGGGCGAGGATCGTCGAGGAGACCGACGTGGTTGGGCTGCCCGCGGTCATCCCGGAGATCACGGGCCGCGCCTGGATCACCGGGAGCGGCGAGTACGTGCTCGATCCGGCCGACCCGTTTCCAGAGGGCTTCTCACTCTGAGGTCGTTCGAGGCGGCGGTTGTCGGCGCGGGCATCGTCGGCTGTGCGACGGCGTGGGAGCTTGCCCGCCGCGGCGTGAGCGTGTGCCTGCTCGATCGCTCGGCGGAGCTCGCGACGGGCACCACCGGACTCGGTGAGGGCAACGTGCTCTGTTCGGACAAGGAGCCCGGACCCGAGCTCGACCTGGCGATGGCGGGGCTTGCGGCCTACGACGAGATCGAGGCTCTGCTCGGACCCGAGGCGGGCATTCGGCGCAAGGGCGCGCTGGTCGTCCACGCAGACGAAGCGGGGTGGGAGGCCGAGGCGCCCAGGGTCGCCCGGATGAAAGACGAGGGCGTGAACTGCGAGCTGGTGGACGGCGAGGAGGTGCGCGAGTCAGAGCCCGAGCTGACCGGTGCGATCCTCGGCGCAGCTTGGTTTCCGAACGACCTGCAGTGCGCCCCGCGCGCGATCGCTCGTGGTCTGGCGCGCCTCGCCGAGCTCGAGGGAGCTGAGGTGGTCACCGGGTTGGTCGCCAAGTCGATCGAGGTGGGCGGCGGGCGCGTACGCGGTGTGAAGGCCCTCGGCGACGGCGAGCGCGTGGCGGCCGACCGAGTCGTGATAGCTGCCGGCGCCTGGAGCGCGCCGCTTGCCGACAGCGCCGGCCTGCAGCTGCCCCTCGAACCGCGCAAGGGCCAGCTCGTGCGCCTCGAGCGCTCGCCGAGCTTCATGCGCTGCAAGGTGATCGACGGAAGCTACATGGCCGCGGTGGCAAGCCCGGACGAGGGGCTGCTCGTGAGCAGCGTGATCGAGACGACGCTCGACGGCCACGTGCTCGTCGGATCGAGCCGAGAGCGGCGCGGATTCGACCTCACGGTCGATCCCGGCGTGAGCGCCGCGCTGGTGGAGCGCGCCGCGCGCCTGGCGCCCCGCCTACGGGAGCTGAAGGTGGCCGGGGCCTGGGCCGGCCTGCGGCCGTGGCTGCCCGGCGGGCTGCCCGCCATCGGACCGACCAGCGCCGCCGAGGGCCTCTGGATCGCCACCGGCCACGAGGGGTCCGGGGTGGCGCACGGGCCGGTCAGCGGCCGGCTGGTGGCCCAGGGCATCTGCGGCGAGCCGACCGACCTCGACCTGGGTCCCTTCGACCCGGATCGCTTCAGGCGAGGTTGATCCAGACAGTCTTGTTCTCGAGGTAGGCGTTCAGCCCTTCGCGGCCATGCTCGCGGCCGACGCCCGAGGCCTTGAAGCCCCCGAACGGCGCCGCGGGATCGCCCGCGCTCCAGGTGTTGACCCAGATGTCGCCCGCCCGTAGGAGCGCCGCGAGCTTGTGGGCCTTGGAGAGGTCGCGGGTCCAGACGCCGGCCGCGAGCCCATAGTCCGTGTCGTTCGCCCGGCGTGCCACCTCCTCGATCGAGTCGTAGGGCAGCGCGACCAGCACCGGGCCGAAGATCTCCTCGCGGGCGATCGTGAGGTCGTCGCTCGTGGCGCTGAACAGCGTCGGCTCGACGAAGTAGCCCTCGCCGTCGAGCTTGCCGCCGCCGGTCACGAGCTCGGCGCCCTCGGACTTGCCCGAGTCGATGTAGCCGCGCACGCGCTCCTCCTGCTCGGCGGAGATCAGCGGGCCGAGCTGCGTGCCGGGCTCGAGCCCGGGTCCCACGCGCGCCTTGCCCGCGGCCTCGACAAGCCCCGCGATGACCTCGTCGTACTGGTCTCGGTGCACGAACAGGCGCGAGCCGGCGTTACAGGCCTGGCCCGTGTTGTAGTAGATCGCCTGATAGGAGCCCTTGATGGCGGCCTCGAGGTCGGCGTCGGGCAGGATGATGTTCGGGGACTTGCCGCCAAGCTCGAGCGTGACCCGCTTGAGGGCGCGGCCCGCCTTCGCGCCGATCTCGCGCCCCACCGCTGTCGAGCCGGTGAAGGCGACCTTGTCGACGTCGTCGTGGTCGACCAGCGCCGCCCCGGTCTCGCCGTCGCCCGAGATCACGTTCAGGACGCCCTCGGGAAGGCCCGCTTCGAGCGCCAGCTCGCCCAGGCGCAGCGCGGTCAGCGGGGTCTGCTCGGCCGGCTTGAGGACGATCGTGCAGCCCGCCGCCAGCGCCGGCCCGATCTTCCAGGCGGCCATCAGGAGCGGAAAGTTCCAGGGGATGATCTGCGCGCAGACGCCCACCGGCTCCTTGCGCGTGTAGCAGTGCATGTCCGCCTGAGCCACCGGGAGGACGTCGCCCGCGATCCGCGTGGGCCAGCCCGCGAAGTAGCGCAGATGCTCGGCGGCAAGGTGGACGTCCACGCGCTTGGCGACCTTGACCGGCTTGCCGTTGTCGAGCGATTCCAGTTGCGCCAGCTCGTCCGCGTTGGCCTCGAGCGAGTCCGCAAAGGCGAGCAGAGCGCGCGTGCGCTGGGCGGCGGCCACGCCGCTCCAGCGGCCGTCCTCGAAGGCCTCGCGCGCGGCGCGCACGGCGCGGTCGACGTCCTCGGTGCCGGCGTGGGCGACCTCTGCGATGACCCGCCCGGTGGCGGGGTCGAGCGTCTCGAAGGTGCGCCCGTCGGCTGCGTCGCGACGCTCCCCGCCGATCAGCAGCCGGTGCGGTCCGGCGGCGAACGAGCGAGCCGAGTCGGAGAGGGCGTCGGGCAGGGTCGCGGTGGTTGGCATGGCCGAGAAGTTAGTCGGCGAAGCGCAGCTCGACGCCGCCAAGCGCCTCGAGCTCCAGCCGCACCGTGTCGCCGGCCCGCGCCGCATGGGGCGGGGCCAGCACGCCGGTGATGATGCGCTGGCCGGGCTGGAGGCGCTCGCCAGCCGCGGCCAGCCGGTCGGCCACAACGCTCACCATCTCCTCGAGGTGCGCCCCCGCGCTCTTGGCATCGATCGCATGCTGCTCCTCACCGTTGACGAGGATGCGCGCCGCGCCCGGCAAGCGGGTCTCGACGCGCGGCCCGAACGCCACCGCGCGATGGAAGATGTTGCCGGCGAGGATCGTCTCGACGTCCTGACTGAGATCGGGAGGATCGGCCAGCTCGAGCGCGGGCAGCAAAGCCACGATCGTGGCGGCGTCCTCGCCCAGCTCGACGGCGACCTCTGATTCCGCGACGACCTCGCCGCCGTCTCCCAGCGACCAGGTCGCTCCGCTCTCGAGCAGTCCGTCGCTCGTGAG
The DNA here is from genome assembly GCA_040509755.1 of Thermoleophilaceae bacterium. Lineage (GTDB taxonomy): Bacteria > Actinomycetota > Thermoleophilia > Solirubrobacterales > Thermoleophilaceae > JACVRW01. The sequence continues at coordinate 5,258 of JBEVKF010000055.1, forward strand.
AAAGCCCGCCAGCGGCCGGTCGATGCCGAGTTTCTCCTGAATTGCGGAAACGTTGAAGCCGATCTTCCAGCCGATCGGCTCGGCGCTCTGGGCGAGCATCTCCCGGCGGCGCATGAGCAGGGCGGCCGTCCCGCGCGCGATGTGATCGGTCATGGAGCCATCACGATCTTGAGTGCCTCACGCCTGTCGTATACCGCGTACGCCTCCTCGGCGTCCGCCAGCGGCATGTGGTGGGTCACGAGCGGCGTGGGGTCGAGCACGCCGGCGCTCATCATCGCGAGCACCCGGTCGACGTGGCCGATTACGTTCGCCTGCCCGGTCTTGACCGTCAGCGACTTCATCCAGACGATCCCCATGTGTACCTGGATGCGCTCGGCGTACACGCCGATCACCGCGACGGTGCCCGCCTTGCGAGTCACGCGCGCGGCCAGCTCGAGGGCATCGGGGTGACCGACGGCGTCGATCGCGGCGTCCACTCCGCGCCCCTCAGTGGCCTGCTTGACGGCGGCACGCGGGTCGTCCTCGGTCAGGTGGACGGCCTGCGCACCGAACCGCTCGGCCATGCCGAGGCGCTCCTCGACCGAGTCGATCGCGATCACCTTGGCGGCGCCGGCGGCTTTGGCAGCCTGGACGGCGCACAGGCCGACCGGGCCGAGGCCAAGCACGGCGGCGGAGTCGCCCGGGCGAATTTCGGCCTGATCGACGGCATGCCAGCCGGTGCCCATCACGTCGCCGGCGAACAGCGCGGAATCCTGCGTCATTCCTTCCGGCACCTTGCGCAGGGTCAGGTCGGCGTGAGGCACGAGCACCCGCTCGGCCTGCGCGCCCTGCAGCGAGCCGAGCGTCTTGCCGTGGCCGAACACGCGGCCCTCGTCGCACTTGTGGAAGTCACCGCGCCGGCAGAAGAAGCACTTGCCGCACGCTGAGCAAAAACAGCCAAGCACCCGGTCTCCCTCCGCCACCCGGGTCACGCCCTCGCCGGCGGCGACGACCGTGCCGACGAACTCATGCCCGAGCGTGAAGCCGGGCTCGATCGCCACCCGGCCGTGGTAGATGTGGAGGTCGGAGCCGCAGACGCCGGTGGCCTCCACGCACACGACGGCGTCGTCGCGAACGAGCAGCTCGGGCTCCGGGCGTTCCTCGACGCGCACCTCGCCGGGGGCCTGGAAGGTCACGGCTTGCATGAGGCGTGGCAGATTACCGCCGCGATGCCGGCGCAGGCCTTCTATGAGATCGATGGGCAGCGGCTCGTCCCGAGCGGGCTCACCCGGGGTCCCTGGGACCCGGGCGCCCAGCACGCGGGGCCGCCCTCGGCTCTGATCGCCCGCGCCCTGGAGCGCTGCGAGCCGCGCGACGGCATGGAGATCGGGCGCATCACTATCGAGATCCTGCGGCCGGTGCCGCTGGCGCCCCTGGAGCTGCGAGCGGAGGTCGTACGCCCGGGCCGGAGCGTCGAGCTGCTCGAGGGCTCGCTGAGCGGCCCCGACGGCGTGCTGATGCGAGCGCGAGCGTGGCGGGTGGCTTCGAGCGCGGCCGGCCCGGCTCCGGAGCGCCCTGCGGCGGGCCCGGCCGACGGCGCCGAGCGCCCCTTCTTTCCGACCGGGCAGGAGATCGGCTACCACACGGCGATGGAGTACCGGTTCGTACGTGGCGCCTTCCTCGAGCCAGGCCCGGCGACGGTGTGGATGAGGATGCGCGTTGCCCTGGTCGAGGGCGAGGACCCGACCCCGCTCCAGCGCGTGATCGTGGCGGCGGACTCCGGCAACGGCGTGAGCGCGGCGCTCGACTGGCGCACACATCTGTTCATCAACACCGACCTCAGCGTCCACCTGCTGCGGATGCCCGAGACCGAATGGGTCTGCCTGGAGGCCGAGACGCTGCTCGGCTCGAGCGGCCTGGCCGACACCGCGCTGTGGGACGAGCGCGGGCGGATCGGGCGCGCCGCCCAGACGCTGCTCGTCAGGCCGCGGGTTTGACCCCCAGCTCGGCGAGGAACACGGAGACCGCCGGGCGGTCCGCGCTCGAGCGGCGCACGGCGCAGAAGAGGCTGCGCTGAAGCCCGCCCTCGGTCAACGTCCGCAGAGCGAGTCCATCCCCCTCCTCGGCGCCGCCGAGGGCCGGCACGAGCGAAACGGCGAGGCCGCGGCGAGCCAGGTCGAGCAGCGTGCCCAGGTCGGAAACGCGATGCCCGACCTCCGGCTCGAAGCCGGCTGCTCGGCAGGCGCGCTCGACCATGGCGGTGTAAGCGGTGCCCGCCTGGGGGGTGGCCCACCGCTCCGCCGCCAGGTCCGCGAGTGCGAGCGGGCGCCGCCGCCGCGCGAGCGGGTGCCCGGAGGCCAGGGCCACCAGCAGCCGGTCCTGGCCGAGCTCGTGGCGCTCGAGCAGTGGATCCCGCGGGCGCGGCGCATGTTCGTATTCCTCAGCGATCACCGCATCGACCCCGCCCGAGCGAAGCAGGGGCAGCGCGGATTCAGCCTCGAGGTCGTGGAGCTCGCAGGCCAGACCGGGATGACGCTCGGCCAGGGCGGCGAAGGCCGGGACCGCGAGCATCCGCGCGGCGGTCTGGAAGGCTGCCACGCGCAGCCGCCCGCCCGGCACGTCCGCGCGCTCCAGCGCCGTCTCCGCTCGTTCGATGCGCTCAAGAACCTCGCGCGCATGGGCGGCCAGGACGCGCCCCGAGTCCGTAAGCAGCACCCCGCGCCCCGCCCGCTCGACCAGCGTGCGGCCGGTCTCAGCCTCAAGGCGCCCGAGCTGCTGGGAAACGGCCGAGGGCGTGTAGTCGAGCGCGTCCGCCACAGCGGTCACGCTGCCGCGGTCCTCGAGCTCGACGAGCAGACGCAGACGTCCGGCATTGAGCATGTAGCAATGCTAAACAAAACAAACAGGAAATACGACTTGCTCTGAAACGTGCCACGGCGGACGATGCCGTCCATGAGCAACTACCTCGCCTTCCTCGCCACCGCCACCGGAGCCGTGCTGATGCCGGGTCCCGACATGCTGGTGGTCGTCCGGACCGCCCTGACCGGCGGCGCGCGAGCGGGCGCCTGGGCGGCCGCCGGCTCTGCCGCCGGCAACCTGCTCTGGGGGGCGGCCACGGTGCTCGGGGCGACCGCCCTGCTGACCATGTCGGCAACCGCATTCGGGACGCTCAAGCTGGCGGGTGCCGCGTACCTCTGCTGGCTCGGGCTGCAGGCGCTGCTCGCGGCTCGCCGCGGGGATCTGGTCACCGAGGCCGAGGAGTGCGGGTCGACGCTCGGCGCAGCCAAGGCGTTCCGCCGCGGCCTGGCCAGCGACCTCGCCAACGTCAAGGTCGGCTTGTTCTGGACCGCGCTCGTCCCCCAGTTCATGCCCGCCGGTGGCGGGCTGGTTCTGCCCGCGGCAATGGTGGTCACGATGGCCGCCCTCGCCTTCGCCGGCCTTGCCGGCTTCGCTCTCGCCGCCGGGCGACTGCGCGCGGCCCTGGCGCGACCGCGCGTGTCGCGCGCCGTCAACGGTACGGTGGGCGCACTGCTCGTCGCCCTCGCGGCCAAGCTGGCAAGTGCGGCTCGTTAGGCTCCCGGGCCTATGCCCGACGTCTCCAAGGCGGTCCTTATCACCGGTTGCTCGACCGGGATCGGGCGCGCCACCGCGGAGCGCCTCGTGCGGGGCGGCCACACGGTCTACGCGACCGCACGCCGGCTCGAGGCGATCGAGGACCTCGAGGCGACCGGCGCCCGGACGCTCGCGCTCGACGTCAACAGCGAGGAGTCGATGCAGGCGGCCGTGGCCGCGGTCGAGGAGGCGGAGGGCGCCGTCGGCGCCCTGGTCAACAACGCGGGCTACAGCCAGAGCGGAGCCGTCGAGGGGATCCCGCTCGACTCGCTGCGCTCGCAGTTCGAGACGAACGTGTTCGGCCTCGTCCGCATGTGCCAGCTCGTGCTCCCGGCGATGCGCCGCCAGGGACACGGGAGGATCGTCAACGTCTCGTCCATGGGAGGCAAGCTGACCTTCCCGGGCGGCGGCGCCTACCACGCGACCAAGCACGCGGTGGAGGCGCTCTCCGACGCGCTGCGCTTCGAGGTCGCCGGCTTCGGCGTAGCGGTCTCGATCATCGAGCCCGGGTTGATCAAGAGCCAGTTCGCCGAGACCGCCGTGGGCTCGGTCTCCAACGAGGACGGCCCCTACGCCGTGTTCAACACCGCGGTGTCCGCCGCCACCGCGGGTGCCTACGAAGGCCCGTTCGGCAAGCTGGGCGGAGCCCCCGACGTCGTGGCCAAGACGATCGAGAAGGCGATCACCGCGCGCCGTGCCAAGACGCGCTACCGGGTCACCGCCTCGGCCCGGGTGTTCCTGACCCAGCGTGCGCTGCTGCCCGACCGCGCCTGGGACCGAGTAGTGGGGACCTCGTTCCCCCGTCCATAGAATTCTGCGCGACGAGTCGAGAAGGAGCTGAGTTGCCGTACTTCAAGGACGCGGACGAGGTCTACGCGTACATCGGAAAGCTGTTCGAGGACCTCGCGGCCGACGACGAGATGGCGGCGAAGTTCAGCAAGGCGAACACGATCGTCCAGTACCAGTACCGCGAGCCCGAGTCGCGGATCACGGTCAAGTTGATCGAGGGCGAGGACGGCCAGGTCGATTGCGGCCAGACGACAATGGAGCCCGAGGTCGTCATGACCATGGATGCCGATACGGCGCACCAGTTCTGGCTCGGCAAGGTCAACGTGACGGTCGCGCTCGCGCGCGGTCAGATGAAGGCCAAGGGCCCGGTGGCCAAGATCCTCAAGCTGGTGCCGCTGGTCAAGCCGGTCTTCCCGCGCTACCGCCAGCTGCTCGCGGACGGCGGGCGCCAAGACCTGCTCGAAGCCTCCTGATGCAGGAAGCCAACGGCGTGCTGGGCGCCATGCCCCTGCACGGCTTCAAGGACTTCTACCAGTACGCCTCGACCACTCGCGTGATCGCCGGGCGCGACCTCCTGGAGTCAACGGGCTTCGAGTTCAAGAAGGAGGGGGCCAGCCGCGTCCTGGTGGTCACCGACGGCGTCATCCGGGCCACGGGGCTCGTGGAAAGGGTGCAGGCGGGCATCGTGGACGGCGGCCTGGAGGTGGCCGCGGTCTTCGACGATGTGCCGCAGGACTCGTCAACCGACGTCTGCGAGCGCTGTGCCGCCACCGCCAAGGAGGCCGGCGCCGATTCCTTCCTGGCCGTGGGCGGCGGCTCGGTAATGGACACAGCCAAGGTGGCCGATGCGGTCTTCACACACGGCGGCAGCGCGCGCGATCAGGAGGGCTTTCTGCTCATGCCGCGCGAGGGGGACGGCCGCGGACGCCCGCTCGAGATAGCGCCACTCGCCTGCATTCCGACCACCGCGGGCACCGGCAGCGAGGTCTCCATGGCCGCCGTCATCAAGGACCACGATCGCAAGGTCAAGCTCGAGATCGCCGACTTCCCGCTCTTCCCGCGGCTGGCCATCCTCGACCCCGAGACCACGCGCACCCTGCCGGCGCAGGTGGCCGCGGCCACCGGGATGGACGCGATGACACACGCCATCGAGGGCTATGTCTCCATGGACTGGAGCCCGCACACCGATGCTCGCTCGCTGCACGCGCTTCGCATGATCCGCGACAACCTGGAGCGCGCGGTGGAGGGCGGCGAGGCGGACGAGGAGGCGCGCGGCAACATGCTGATCGCGGCGAACCTGGCGATCACCATCGCGCTGGGCTCGGTGCATGCGATGTCGCATCCGGCCGGCGCGCACTTCGGCGTCCCCCACGGGGTCGCGAACGCGATTCATCTGCCCCACGTGATCCGCCACAACGCCGCCGGCGGCCCCGACATCGCCGGCCGCTACCGCGACATCGGGGAGCTCTTCGATGTGCACGATGCAGAGATCGGCGACGCGCTCGCGACCCACCTGACCGAGCTCAGCCACAGGCTCGGCCTGCCCACGCGCCTGTCCGAGGTGGGCGTCCCGGAGGCCGGCATCCCGGCGTTGGTGGAGGGCGCGCTGGGCGACGGCACCACGCTTCTCAACCCGCGCGAGATGGGCGAGGACGACTACACCGAGCTCTACCGCCGAGCGCTGTAGAAGAGGCTTTCGCGGTAGCCCGTGACGGTCGCGTCGAGCGTGTCGCGGGCCGTGTGCTGCGGACGCCACTTGAGCAGCTTGCGCGCACGGTGGGTCTTCATCAGGACCGGCTTTCGGACCGAGTGCAGCCAGGCCACCGAGTCGGGCACGAGCGGCAGCCGCGTCGCGATCTCAGCGGTGGCCTCGACCGCGAGCTTTGGGATCGGCACCGAATACCAGCCAAGGGCGTCGGCGAGATCGGACATGGTGAGGGTGCCGCCGCCGGCGAGGTTGTAGGGGCCGGGCTCACCCACGCCGCGCACGCCCGCCACGAAGGCGCGCGCGACGTCCTCAGCGTGCACGAGCTGGAAGGGCGCTCCCGGGTCCGGCATCACGGGCTTGAGGATCGGCAGCAAGGCGAGCAGGCGCGCTACGGCGTCGGGCATGGCCTCGCTCAGGCGGAAGTAGGGAAGCTCCTGCAGCATCATCAGCGCCTCTGGTCCCGCGACGATGCAGGGACGAAACAGGTACGCGACCGTGCCCGAATGGCTCAACAGCACCTCACCGAGCACCTGCTCGACCTCAGCCTTCTGCTGTGAATACGGGTGCTCGGGCGAGCCGCGCGCCGGGATCTCCTCGGTCAGCCAGTCGGGGTTGTCGTCGTGGAACCCGTAGGCGGCGACGCTTGACGCGTAACAGATGCGCTCGGCGCCGGCCTTGCAGGCCTCCTCGAACACGCGCCGCGAGCCGGCGATGTTGAGGTCGCGCGTGGCGTCGCCGGCGCTCACGATCGCAAAGGCCAGGTGGACCACCACATCCGCGCCCCTGACGAGCTCCCGGACGCTCCCCGCGTCGGTCACGTCACCCTGCCGGTACTCCGTCTTGCGCCAGCCGCGCTCGCCTGGGTCGAACGGCCGCCGGGCCATCCCGACCACGCGCTTGACCGCGCGCGAGCGCTCGAGCGCGTCGACGATCCCGAGGCCAAGATCGCCCGTCGGACCGGTCACCGCCACCGTCAGGCCGGTGGTCGCCATGTGGGGGTTCTACCCGATTCGGAGGCGGCGGTGCGCTCGCGCGGGTGTGACGGTCTCGCAGCCGCGGAGGACGTCGATCGGGTCGGCGTCGACGGTGTCCGTGCCGTCGCCGCAGCGCACCCGGTCGCGCTTGCCGTCGCGCGCGCGCACCGAGTCGTCGCCCGCGCCGGTGTCGAGCTCGTCGGCTCCGCGCCCGCCGTTGACCTGGTCGTTCGAGGTACCCGTGCTGATGTTGTCCCGTCCGGCGCCGCCGCTGACCTCGATGCTGCCGCCGTCGGCGGTGACCAGGTCAGCGCCGGGGCCGGCCAGGATCGTCACGTCGTCGCGATCGGAGCTGATCCGGTCCGCGCCCGAGCCGGCATCGACGAAGTCCCCGCCCAGGCTCGCGTAGATGCGGTCGGGTCCCGAGCCGCCGAACAGCCGGTCGATGCCCGCCTGTCCAAACAGAGTGTCGCTCCCCTGCCCGCCGAGCACGAGGTCGTCGCCGGCCCCCGCGTAGACCACGTCGTTGCCGGTACCCGCGTCGATCCGATCGTTGCCGGTCCCGCCGATCACCAGATCGACGCCATCGGCCCCCTCGATCTCGTCGTTTCCGCTCCCAGCCTCGAGATAGTCGCCTGATTCGGCTCCGAGCAGGCGGTCGTCGCCGCCCTCGCCGTAGATCTGGTCCGGGCTTGGGGTGCCGATGAGCTGATCGGGGCCCTCGGTACCGATCAGGGTCTCCGCGGCGGCGACCGTGACCAGGGCGGACAGGATCGCGGCGGCCGCGACAAGTATCAAAACGCTGCGCCTCACAACCACCCCAACAGTCGAGGCCACCCGTGGTTGCGGGAAGTCACGCCTCGTCGTAGCCCGGGTCGCCGGGCATCAGCACCTCCGCGGAGCCCCCGCGCACCGTCACCTTCGGCTGCACCGGCACCACCTCGCTGCGGCGGGCGTTGTCGAGAGCGCGCACGACGGTGTCGAATTCCGCCAGCGCCTCGAGGTGCTTGATTGTCGGGAAGACGAGCATCAGCTCCCCGCGCTCGTGGGCCTCGAGCGCGGCTGCCGGCCGCAGCCAGCGCGCGTCGAGGCACTCGCTGCCATCCGCGGTCGCCTCCGCGCCGGGCGGAGCCTCGGCGACGAAGAACCGGGTGTCGAAGCGCACCTTGACCTCGGCGGGCGTGATCCAGCGCGTCCAGGGCACGATCGCGGCCGCCTCGGGCAGGTCGATTCCCGCCTCCTCCTCGAGCTCGCGCACCGCGGCCGCGGCGTGATCGGCGTCGGACGAGTGCACGGCGCCGCCCGGGAATACCCATACGCCCCCCATGAAGCGCTGTTTCGGATTGCGCTGGACGAGCAGCACTTCGGGGCCTTCCGGGGAGTCGCGCAGGAGCACGAGAGTCGCGGCTTGACGCGCCTCGGTGACCTCACCGTGATTGAGCTCCTCCCCGGGCGGGGGCCGGTCCACCCTCACCGGATCAGCCTACAGCGGCGTGCTGCGCCCGCGGCGTAGATGGTTGATTCCACGACCCCGCGCGCGCGGCGGTCGCACGGATACCCGCGCGGGTTCGGGGGCCTCCGGGGGGCCGGAACCGACGCCGACGCGGATCCGCGCGCACGCGGCCCGGCCGAGTGGTGGCGGCG